>DAOMZH010000231.1:0-10095 GCA_035437985.1 Polyangium sp. (in: bacteria)
CTGGCACATCGGGCCAATAGCCGGTGTTCGGAACCAGTTTTCCCGTGGGTTTGTGGCCAAAAATTCCGCAAAATGCCGCAGGAATCCGGATCGATCCGCCTACGTCCGAACCAATGCCAAACGGCGAAGCTCCGGCCCCCAGAATCGCCGCTTCCCCACCACTCGAACCGCCCGGAATCCGTGCATGATCCCAAGGGTTTGTCGTACGCCCATAAACGCGATTGTCCGTCTCGAGCCACATCCCGCCTTCGGCCATGTTTGTCACGCCCAACACGACCGCCCCAACATCGCGTAGACGGCGCACCACGACCGCATCGCGGTCCGCGCGAATGTCCCTGCGGGCAAATACGCCTGCGGAATTCGGCATGCCTTCAACGGCAATGCCTTCTTTGATCGTGCAGGGAACGCCCCAAAATGCGGGGAGTTCGTCCGGAGAATCGGTTTGCATCACCCGTTCGGTGGCCGCGCGAGCTTCGTCACGTGCCAGCTCGAATCGATTCGCTACGACGGCATTAAGCGCCGGATTCTCGACCTCGATCCGTTTGATGAATGCATCGACGAGTTCGACGGGAGAAACCTTTTTGCGGCGAACCAAAAGCGCCAGGCCAGTTGCTGAAGTCGCGGCGAGTTCATCGATGCCTAGGGTGGTCATGACGCGCGCGATTGTTGACACGAGCGGAGCTTGACGCAAGGCACAACTTGAAAACGCATTTGCGGCTCACAACCCAAACAACGCGCGGGCATTTTTTCCAACGACATTTTCGAGCACCGCGGTAGGCAATTTGGCTTGCGCAATCGCGTTCGCCTCGCGATCCCAGGCATAAGGCAAATTTGGAAAATCGCTACCGAACAGGATCCGATCGGGTCTGGCCAATACCCATTGCCAAGGATTGTCGATGGGAAAATATCCGCCAATCATCATCGTGGTATCGAGCCACAAAAATTCGTATTTGCGAAGCAGGCTTGTATATTCGACGAATTCGTCGGCCCCCAAATGCGGCACGCATAACTTCAAGCGCGGAAAATTCTTCAAGACGTGTTCGATACGCTGCACTTGACAAACCTCGTAGGGATCGCAAGGCAAGTTTCCGCTCCATGGCTCTCGACCAGCGTGAATCACGACGGGCAAACCGCGCGCTTGACATAATTCATAAATGGGTAACATGCGGGCGTCGTCGCTGGGTAGGGCCTGTACGTGACAATGAAGCTTGACCCCGCGCAATCCTTGGGCAAACGCTTCTTCCAGGATTTCGACTTGCCCGGTTTCTCCTGGATACACAGTGGCCAAACCCGTCACGTGAACATGCCGTTTCACCACGTCGGCCATGAAGGCATTCATGCTTCGAGCCATGCCGGCTTTGTGTGCATAATGCAAAAGGACCAATTCGGTGACGCCCCGAGCTTGTAAATGGCGGATGACCTCGTCGGCATAAAACTTGTAGCGAATGGGCCAACCATACGCGTCGAACCACCGCCATACTGCGCGAAAAAGCGCGTCCGGAAAAACATGCACATGCGCATCGACGAGCGGCGGAAGGTTATTTGGCAAAAACAACCCCTCCTCGTCTTCCAGACCTTCTCGCGGCATCCACGGGCTTCGATTGCCAACTTCCGGAGCATTTGCCCAATGCGCCACACAACACGGGAGAGGTTCGCCTTCGGGATGAGAATTTGGCGCAGAGACGACACCAGCGAGTGATTCGGCGTGGTTCATTTTAGTTTTCTCGGGTGGGATCGATTCGTAGTCCTTTGGGAATCACCCAGCGCGCCGACAATTCGAAGAGCGCATGAAAAGCAACCGCCATGAGCGCTGTGGGAATGGCTCCGCGCAAAATGGTCGGCACATCGTTCATCGCCAAACCCGACGTAATGAATCGACCATAACCCCCTGCGCCAATCATGGCGGCAATCGTCGCCGTCCCGACATTGATGACCGCGGTCGTCTTGATTCCCGAAAGAATCGACCGACTCGCCAAGGGCAATTCGACGAGGCGCAATCGTTGACCGCGCGACAATCCAAGGATCTTTGCGGTTTCGAGCAATTTGGGATCGAGAGAAAAGAGTCCCGTCGTCGTGCTCTGCGCAATCGGCAAAAGACCATAGATGAAAAGCGCAAACACCGTGGGTAATGCACCAATGCCCAGGACGGGAATCAAAAAGCAAAGTAATGCCAGAGAAGGAATCGTCTGAAAAAGTCCGGTGAGGGCAATCAGAATTTGTCCGGTCTTCTTGTATTGCGTCGCCAAGATGCCCAGCGGTATTCCCAGCAAACACGAGAGCACGAGCGAACTGCACACGAGCCCCAAATGCTCGATCGTTGCCGACCACAAACTATCGTGGGTCGAGGATGACGTCGATGGGGCTGGAGCATCGGCGGCAACCAATTGGTGCTGGACCAGGAATCCGCGCGCCACCTCGGGCACCGTCCGTTTTTTCACGTCGACTGCGGCATTCAAATCCGTCATTAGCTGATCGGAAATCTTTCCTTCGAGACGCAGGAGCTTTTGCCACGTCTTGGGAAAACAATCGGCGACTTTTTCGCGCATGACCACGACGCCCAGGTATTTCGGAAAAAATTCCCGATCGTCGCGGAGGAGCGTCAAATCGAATTGGGCGAGCGCTCCATCGGTCGTGTAGGCATCCGTCAAATCGATTTCTCGACTCGCCAGCGCTGCATAAGCCAAGGCATGCTGCATCGGACGCGTATTCTGCAAATGAAAACCGTAAACATTTTGCAGGCGATAAAAGCCATCCTCTTCATTGAGAAAATCCGGCGTGAAAGCGCCGCGTAAATCCTCGTGCCCTTTCAGGTCGCTCACGTTTGCCAATGCGAACTTGCGCGCCGTCTCCGTACGTATCGCCAGCGCATACGTATTGTTGAACCCAATCGATTGCGACGCGCGAAGTCCACGCTCGTGCAGCGCCGCGCGTAATTCGGCGTCACTCAATTGGCGTTTGTTCGGGAACATCGCCAGAGCCAACGACCCGGTGTAATTGGCATCCACGTCGAGTTCGCCATTGATGAGGCCATCCACGACGATTTGTGGGCCGCCCAAGCCAAACTTGCGAATGGCTTTGGTTTCTCCAGTTGATTCGATGATTTGGGCAATGATTTCGGAGAGCAGATAACTTTCGGTAAATGGTTTGCTCGCGACGATGATCCCAGCGTGTTCCGCACAATCTGCCGCAATAGCGTCAGGCGCTGAGCCCCAGGCCAATACGCCCCCCAGGAAACATCCCCCGACAAACCGATGTTTCATGCGGAAATTTCTCCAAGCACGGGGATGGGACGTTGGGCCTTCAAAAACGCCGTCACGCGAGCATGCGCCGGTCGATGCACGAGATCCAAAAACGATCCATGCTGCAAAACTCGACCTTCGTGCAAGAGCGTAATCGTGTCCCCAAAAAACGCCGCCTCACCCACGTCATGCGTCACCAAAAAAACCGTCGTGCGCAACGCCGAAAATACGTTTTTCAGGGTTTCTTGCAATTCATGGCGAATGATTGGATCCAACGCGCCCATGGGTTCGTCGAGAAGAAGCACTTCCGGTTTTTGAAAAAGGGCCCGCATGAGCGCTACGCGTTGGCGCTGCCCGCCACTCAATTGCGAGGGATATCGCTCCATCATGGCTTCATCCAACCCCACGAGCTTGGCGAGCTCCGACAAACGCGTTTGTCGTTCGGCAACGTCTTGGCCGCGAACTTTCGCCATCATCACGACATTTTCGCTCGCCCGCAAATGCGGAAAAAGTCCGCCCTCCTGAGTCATGAATCCAAGCTTGTGCGCCATGGGGCAAGGATCGGCGACTTGCACGATTTCGTCGCCGATCCGGACTTCGCCGCCGTCTGGCGCGATCGTCCCGGCAATGATCCGCAAGAGCGTCGTTTTTCCACAGCCGCTCGAACCGAGAAATACGTGCGTCCGAGCAGCCGCAAGCTCGAGCGTGACCTCTTCGAGAATCGTGCGGTTTTGATACCTTTTGGAGATGTTGCGCAACGAGATCATGGGGCTCCGCGAGACGTGAGAAAAACGTTCGCCCCAATTCAGCTCCTTGTCAAGGACACTTCCACGTACCTTCCAAACGTCCTGAATGAGCACGATAAATGAGACCCGAAGGTTTTCCAGTCTTGGTGGTACGATCGAAACAGAGAATTTTGAAATCAACTGCCGCGTTACCGGTCTTCAAATCGAAATCAAGCGAGGTTTGCGCCCCGGCAAGATCGATGTTGCGCGAAGCCGCGAGTTCCTTGAATGCTGGAAAAATTCCCGAGGGCCCCACATCGATGGATAGTCCCGGAGGAAGCAATCGTTTCACAGCTTGGGCGAGATTTACCCCCGTAATGGGCGACGTGCCTAGTGCCGCGGCAGTGTAGGCGAACACATAAAATGCATCGTAGGGCGCCCCGTTCACGTCACCTGTGGTGCCTTGAAATGCGCCTCGATAACGAACCTGGTACATCCGAGCTGCATCCGTTGCGACCTGTGAATCTATTCCAAAGAGCCGCGCCGGCATTGTTGGATGCGCTGTCCCTAGCTGCTGCATGGTCTCACTCGACAACGTACTCGATACGACATAACTCGGACGGTGACTGGCGTGTGATGGCCACCGTTGTTCGATGAGCAGAAGCACGGCATGGGGCATGCCACCATCAAATACAATATGGGGCGCAAACTTGCCGACATCATCGATGACGCGTTTGTCCGCAACGTCCGGCTTTCGTAACATCGAATCTTTGAACACGAACGATCGAATGTCCATCGGCGAAGAACCCGACAGTGGCGCGCTTTTCTCGAGGGCCAGAACAGCTGCGTCCGTATGGCTCGTGCCCGAGGCATTTTCACTACGCAAAATGGCGATTTTCAGCGTTCCTTTGACCCCAATTGGCCCCCGAGACGAACGCAAAGAAGGTTCGATGACGTCGCGAATGACAGCAGCCCTCGGTGGAGCCATGCTGTCCGCATGTGTCGTCACCCGATAGACGAGCCGCGGTTGTCCCGGCTCGTGAGGAATGCTGCTAATCATCGAAGCCGTATTCGACGCCAATATGAAAATACCCTTGGGAATGAATTGCCGCGAAGCCAACTCGAGAACTTCTTTGCTCCGTCCAAAACCCAAAATGGCCGGCACACCCACTCCATCAATCAAATGTTCTGCCGTTCGTTCATAATCATGGGTGTCGTCGCAAGCCACGATGGCCATCGGGCGCGGTCGTCCTCCGGGTTTGACCGGAGGCAGGCCACCACTCAGTTCAGCGAAATCGCGACGCGCCAATTCCACACCGCGCATCGCATGCACACCGTATGTCGACGAATCATCGCGTTCTGGATACATCGCCCCAATCCAGATCGTTTCGTCGTTTTGAAGGTCCTTCGCTTCGGAAAAAACCCGACAACGATCCGTTTCGAGCGCTACGCATTTTCCCAGATCATGGCGACAAATCGCGGGTTTGCCCCCAAGCTCCGCGACGCACCCCGCGTTCGACGCACAACCACTCGCCACCACGCAATGCCCCTGCTCGTCACAACGTTCAGTCGCTGCACACTCTGCATTTTGCTTACAAGCAGTGCGAACCTCGTTTGTCTCGACCGGACGACCCACCACGTGCCGGATTCCGACAAACACCGAGACGCTCGCCGCGAGCACTGCAGCGGCCGTCATGAAGAGCCCTCGGCGCTTCGAACGCGTCGACATCGGCACCGGCTCCCCCGACCTCTGCGTCCTGAGCGCCCCCTCGACCCGCGTTGCGACCAATGATTTTTGGCTAGATTGTCCGGTCGAACCATTCATCCCCGACGAACCCAAATCAACCATCGTCGGAGCTGCTGCTTTGTCCAACGGCAGAGGAGCGTCGAGCGTTTCCACGTTCCTCGGCTCACCTTCCGCCAACGTCGCGACGTCGGCAGAAGCGGCTTTCGGCAAATTCAACGAGCTCCGCGGCAAACTCTGCGGCGGAGCAGGCATCGACGTCGTTTCGATCCCTTCGGCAAAAACCTCGAAGTGCACATCCGCAATGGCCTGCCGCATCTCGTTTGCCGTGACATACCGTTCGTCGCGCTTGAACGCCAGCGCTTTGCCGACGACGGCAGCGATCGGCAATGGAGCGTCAGGTAAAACTTCGAGCAACGGTCGGGCCACTTGCGTCGCGGCCCGAACCATCATTTCTTCGGGCGAATCTGCATCGTGCACGAAGCGCCCCGACAAGAGCGTGAACATCGTCGCCCCTGCGGCCCATAAATCCGTGCGCGGATCGATTTCCGCGCGTCGACCAAGCGCTTGCTCCGGCGGCATGAAGGCCGGCGTCCCGAGCATCATTCCCGTACGTGTTCCAAGCACTCCAGTTTCATGACGAACCCGCGCAATCCCAAAGTCGAGAATCTTGAGCGTTCGACTCGTGGTCAAAAATAAATTTTCCGGCTTGATGTCTCGATGCACCACACCTGCCGCGTGCGCGGCCGCGAGCGTGTCACACAACGAATGCGCGAGAGCCAGCACTTCGCGGACATCGAGTCGACCAAGACGTCGACGTCGCGCCTCCAATGTTTCGCCTTCGAGCAGTTCCATTACGAGAAACGGGCAATTGTCCTCGGCAACGTCGTCGTCGACGACCCGCACGGCCCCGGAATGCTCGATGGAATTGGCCACATATGCTTCACGAATGAAGCGTTCTCGATGTACGTCGAGTACGGCCAGCTCTGGATGCAATATTTTCAGCGCTGCTCGGCTCCCATTACGATGCGTCGCCGAATAAACCGTGGCCATTCCGCCCACACCGAGCACTCGTTCGAGTCGATATTTCTCACGTATTGTTAGACCCACGCGACGGTCGGCGCGGTCTGCGGCAGAAGAAGCGGGCAGCGTCACGGGCGACGATATCGCAAATCGTTACGCAGGGCGCAAGCTAATTATCAGCACGTCCAGCAGAAGGACGAGCCTCTTGTGGAGTGTTTGCCATCCGGCTATATTGCGAAACGGTGATGACTCGAGGCGTTCGAGCGCCAAGGCCATATCAACGGCAATTTGCTAATAATCATACCAATTGGATTCATCGGACGAAGCAACGAAGGATTTAAATTCCAAAAAAGCCGTCGATGGCTCATTCAATGCGTCGCAAGTAAATCGCGCAGTGCGAAGAAAATCCATTCCAAGTATTGTCAACTCCCCATTCCCTAGAAAAATCCTGCCCTCGAGTTCTGGCGAACTTTGTGCAGCATCCCATACCCATAGACTCGCCGGGGCCACATAACATTCAACCTCCGTGCCGCCGACGGGGACCATGATCTTGTCAACCGTGTCGGGTAGCTGCAATAACTTTTGTTTCCAATCCTTGGCGGCAAGAATCGTGTATGGCGACCCAGTATCGACAAGGGCCTGAGGTACATCAAGAGGTTCCTGTATCTTTCCAATTTTCAACCGGATTTCGAGTTGCGCATAAATACGCCAAACGTCAGGCATGGACGGGTGGTCGTACTTGGGCTCATGCAGAAAATCCAATTTAATCATCTGGTCGGACACGAGAAACTCCCAATCCCCAGATGACGGGCTCACCATCAAGGTTCTGCTCAGACATGGCGTTGCGCAGCACCACACCATCCGGATGATGGCCAATGACCTTCTCATGCAAGACAGCAATGAATCCCCTGGGATATTGTTTATTGAGTTCGTCGAGGTGTTCCAATATCCATTTACGGTCGGTGTTCACTGGGCGGGGAGGAAGCGGTGGACCCACAGGTTTTCGCCAGGTGAATTTCGGCGCAGGCGCTTCGTCATCCCACGCTGACGTGAGCGGCTGGCGCCCAAAGTGCTCTGCCTCTGGATAACGCTTCATCGGTTGGCCAGAATGAGTACGCGGCGAGCCAGACGCCAGATCGAAGGTTCCCAATTGCGCCTCCGCATCATTGTCTTCTCGCGTCAATGGTTCTACGAAATCCAATCGATTCATGCTTTTTCTCGCAGAAATTGCAAAAGTAATCGAAGATCCTCGTCGTTGCCCCATCCCATATTTTCTTGGGACAATCGGAGAGTCAATCGTTCGAGAAGTGGATTTGCATCACCCAGAGAATCACGGAATTTTTGGGCGAGTGCAATGAGCCCACGTTGTAGTTGTCGACCGTTATTGGATCTTGCTCCCGTCGTTGATTGCTCCTGACTTGCCGGATTCGTCGACGCCAAGACTGATTGAACGAGTTTCGTTCGAGGCGCATCCATTGTCCCTAAATCTTGCAGGATCATCGGATATCGCAGGGCAGAAGTCATCGTTCCAGCCAAAATATCAATCGCGCATTCCGTAAACATCCGGAGGAGCTTGCGCAAGATCACGAGGATGTCGGCACTGAGCTTTTCCAATGCCGCGAGACGTTTGAGCGAAATCTGCTGTTCACCAAGGGCCGGATCATCCGCTGGATTGGTCGACTCTTGCAACACGAGATACAAATACGACGGCCGGTCACCAAGAATTTGTAGAACCTCGATGGCCACGTCAAAGGAAGCTGGGCTCTGGTTCTTGCGAGCACAACGACTCTGATGGTCGCGAACCAGATTATTCGCGATACGTTGCTCGAATTCCGGTCCCAACAGCGCAGGAGGCTTCCACCCATGCTGCATCGCCTGATCGCTGACGATTTCTGCCGCTTCTGCGAGCAACGCTGGCGTGAGCAAATCGAGCAATCGGCGCCCGTTGCGCGTTTCGACGAAGATATGCATCAATTCGTGGGCAAACGAAAAGATTACCCGCTGGGGTGACAAAAGGCTCGTCCCTGCCACCTCGAAAATCGCCAGTCGAAATCCTCGATTTTCATCGCGAAAATACCAATGAGCTCGTGCTGGACGAACACCACCGAGGGTGCAAAGGATGCGTGGAAGTTGATTCGAGCCAAGAATCGGGGTCAATCGTTGGGCCATTTCGCCGAGAATGACGGAATAGGTGGCAATGAGCTTATGAAATGATGCGCCTGGTAAAACTGCTATTTCTTCGCGCAGCGCGTGCGTCGTGCAATACGTGCGCGTCATCAGGGTCAAACCCAAGCGCCCTAGTGCGTCATCAAAAGCTTGCAATACCGCGCGACCTTGAGCCGAATGGGAAAGGCGTTTGTTTTCTTTGGTAATGCCTCCTGGAATTGGCACATTTTGAATCTGCTTATCCAAAATAGACCGCAGCTCATGCATGAACGGTTCCAAATCCTTGACGAATGCATGGCTCGGAGCTTGGTGATTGCTCGCAATCGCCACAAAAGCTTGCTCCATGACGGCAATGACCGCCGCCGCAGGCTCGAGAGGCCAATCGGTTTTCCCATGCGATATCGGACTCGATTCCTCATCCCCCAACGCTTGTCGCTCGTGCACAGGTCCCGAATTCGGCGGCTTGGTCGCAATGGGAGTCTGGTCGTGTGGCAACGGCCTCGTCCATACCGTGTTGGTGCGGAGAATCTTCGTCCGGCCCTCCTTCGTGCCCATGTTTTCCGACAAATCATTCAACAGGAGCAGCGTTGCTCGAACCGCGTCCTGCTGCGACGGCAAACTTCCCGTTGCCGTCATCGTGATCATCGACGTCGCATCAGAAAGCGTCGACGACGGCATACTCGTCGAAGGTCCCATGACGTCGTGCACCAAATCAAAGATACCATTGGCAAATGAGAAGGAATTCGAAGTGCGTGAATGACGAGACAATGTCTCTCGCAACTGCAAGTTGTCTTTTTCATGCCCAGGTACGGTCGACAAAAACACGATCGGACGCAAAAGCGTCGCCTGATTCGTTACCCGATTCGCAATACGCTCCGCAAATTCATTGGCTGTGGCGTTTGGCGCCAAGTCCATAGGTGGCAACACTCCGTAAAGGCTATACGTGTTGCGACAAAATTGGCGCCGCAATTCGGGCGCCTGTGGCTCGACGATCTCAAAACTACCTTCCTTGGGCGGATTCAACCATTTCGCGAAATCTTGCAACGTTGCTTTTCGCAGTTCGAGCGCCGCATTGAAGAAAAAATCCAAATCATTGCCAAACAAATACGCCACGACATCCGATGCGCTCAAGTCGATGAAGAGAAATATTCGATCATTCTCTGATTCATTTCGTTTCTTTCCGCCCGCGAGAAATGCC
>DAOMZH010000231.1:10195-12539 GCA_035437985.1 Polyangium sp. (in: bacteria)
AAATATTCGATCATTCTCTGATTCATTTCGTTTCTTTCCGCCCGCGAGAAATGCCTTGACACTCGCTGGACCGTCATTGATCTCCGCCCCACTGCCAGGTACGCGATCCAAACGTTCCCGAACAAATCGGGTGGCTTGCGCCAGCGTCGCCCCAGTGTTGAGCAAAACGTCCTGCTCGAGACCAATCTCGAAATAACAAAACAACGGGTACTTCTCGCAAAGAGCCGGCCACTGCTCGACGAGATCCTTTCGAACAGGCGACGCAGCAGAACTCGGCCCCTCGGTCGATTCCGATTCCCGAGGAACCGACGCAAGCAAAACCATACGGTGATCTGCGGCGAGGCGAAGCAGTTTCGCGGTGTGTTCGAGCGATAAATCGCCCTCGATTCGCACAAGCCCGTGCAAGTCGTAATCCCCAAAAAAGAACCCAGGGCAAGAAAAATTTCTTGCCCTCTCGGTCCAGTCCTTTTTTCGCGGACTTCCAGGAGGAATACGGGCGAGAAATGTACTGTACAGCGCCATGGTCCAGAAAAACTACGCAACTTTAGGGCCAATTGCCCCAGCGAGGGCCCCGAACCTACGCCCAAACACGAGCATTGTCAAAGAATCTGGCGGCAGCGAGCACGTTCATCGCACTTGTGCCCCAAATTCTAGGCATACTGGGAAACGGTACCCAGCAGCCCAGACGGAATTACTTGGACCCGTGGTTGCGAAGAGCGTAATCGCGCTATGCGTCAACCGAGAAGTCGCAAAGCGCACCGCCCATTCTCACTCATCCACAACGCGCACCACCCCTAACTTCTCCCCCTCGCGAAGCACACGTCTCGTAATCTCCAGCCCTTCCGCGCGACGATCCAAATGCGGCGGAATGAGTCCACGATCGAGAGCCTCCCGCAGCTCAGGATGTGAATTCAATGCCGCCGATCGTTGCTCGACTTGACGCCAAGGTATGGGTACGGCCGGTAAAACCGCAGCTGGTCGTGGCGCGTCGAAATACGCCGGTTGCAAACAGGATGACAAATCATTCGCCGCCGTCATGCGCTTGTTGAGCGAGGGCAAACCATAACGACGCTGAAGAGTCCGCAAGATCGAGACATGCTCGAATTCTGTCGTCACCGTGCACCCCGATTTCGCAAAAGGCCCGCCGATGATCGCCGGAACTCGGAACCCCATTTGTTGAAATTCCGCGTCGTCGTCTTCGGTCGTCGGCGGAGGCACATGATCGAAAAAACCGCCATGTTCGTCGTACGTCAGAATGAACATGCATTTGTTCCATTGCGGACTTTTCCCGAGCGCCGCATATACGCTCGCAATCAATGCCTGACCGAGACGAACATCGTGATCGGGATGATCGTCGTTCGCTCCATTCCCGAAGAAATTCGGGTCGATGAAGACCACATTTGGCAAAACACCTTTTTCAGCGTCTTGGAAGAATTGCTCGATCTTCGCCAAACCCGTAGTCTTGAAGTATCCTCCCGAGCACCACGCCACGTCGTGGTAATACACGCGGTTACTGATGTTGGCATCGTCCAAAAGCCCGAAAATGCTCTTGAACCCGACGACGGGTAAGTTGCTCTTTTGCCCTTTGCTCGTCGCCCCATGCAAATAAAATCGATTGGGCCACGTCGGTCCCATGACGGAGGCAAACCAATGATCGCAAATTGCATTTGCGTCGGCGAGCGCATAGGTGATGGGGATTTGCTCGCGAACGTGATACCCCATCACGTCAGCTTGACTGTTCCCCGCGTGTTCCAAGACGAACCCATCGTTTTTCCCACCATTGTGTTGGTTGTGCGCGGCATCCCAGCCATGTGGCGGATCTTCTGGCGTATAATCGTCGAGCTTGAACACATTAACGAACGTACCATCCGGCGCGGGGTTTTTCTCGGTACCGGTGAGACCCACGACGTCCCGTCCTTCGATAAGCTTCAGAGCGCCCAAGTAATGGTCGAATGACCGGTTTTCCATGCAAAGAATGACGAAGGTGTCGATATGGGAAAGGATCTCTTCCGGGGATAGATTGCTCGTATCCTGACAAAGATCGGCCCCGCTCCCGCCTCCTGCGCCTCCTGCACCGCCTTCGCCGCTAGAACCGCCAGCACCGCCTGCTCCGCCTCCTCCTCCTGCACCACCTGCCCCCGGATTGACTTTGATCGTATCGTCCCCGCTCCCGCAACCAATCGCCGCCGTCGAAAGAGCTGCGCCCAAACCTGCGAGCACCTGCCGTCGGGCAATCGACGGATCGTCCTTCGTCTTCTTGTTCATATCAATCCTCCTGAGCAACCTGTTAGAGCGTGTTTATCAGGCGTTGCGAGCGAATCGGGGCTAGGGAGGCCGACGGAAG
>DAOMZH010000232.1:0-12514 GCA_035437985.1 Polyangium sp. (in: bacteria)
TGGGGACGATTCCAGAACAAATCGCGCGCAAAGAATTGCCGACGTTCATGAAAGCGCTGCTCGATGCGGGCGTGACCGATCCGCAAGTGCTCTTCATGGCCGTTCAAGATTGTGCAGGTGGCGTGTCGCCGCTGCAGGTTGGCCAATTCGAATCGACTGCGGAACTCATGGATCAATGGCTCACGTGGTGCTGGGTCATGGGTGGCGGCGCGAGCGCCTATGAATCGTATGATTTGGCGTTTTATTTCGCCGCCCACCATACGAAGCTGGATAGCCTGGACAAACGCGGCAAGAAGGGTTATCTGTTCATGACCGGGGACGAACCTTGTTACGACAAACTCCGTGCGCACTGGGTCAAGCAGTTCATCGGAGATAGTTTGTCGGCGGACGTTCCGGTCCAAAAAGTCGTTCAGGACTGCGGCGACATGTACCATACGTTTTACCTGGTACCGGATCCGGGACGCGGCAAGCAAGTAGCTCCATATTGGCGCAAACTCCTTGGAGAACAAACGGTCGTCCTCGGCGATCCCTCGGATACATGCGCAGTGGCCGCAGGCATTGTCGCCCTTGCGGAAGGTCGCGTGAATAACCTCGATGCCGTCGGCAAAAAGCTGGCTGCCGGGGGCCTCGACAAAGCCCGTGTCAATCGGGTCATCGAGGCGATGAAGCCGTGGGCGTCGAGCATCGGGCGAGATTAAACAAGGCGAGGCGGGTGCATGGGTTACGGTGGTTATAGCTTCGACGCGCATCAAGCGATTACGACGGCACGGCGCGACGTGCCGACACAAGAAGTTTTTCGCCAACGTGATGTGCACGCGCTCATGCGTCCGCATGGAATCAAGGTGCGTGAGAGTCGGGACAGTGCGGGGCATCCCAATGCCCTCGGGATTGTCCTGGCTCTCGATGTCACGGGTTCGATGGGTGAAATCCCCGAACGATTAGCCAAAGAAGAATTGCCGAATTTGATGCGGATGTTTAATGAACATGGCGTTGCGGATCCGCAAGTCTTGTTCATGGCGATCGGCGACGCATTTCACGACCGCGCACCGCTGCAAATTGGCCAATTCGAATCGACTGCGGAACTCATGGATCAATGGCTCACTTGGACGTGGCTCGAAGGGCAGGGCGGAAGTCCGGGAAATGAGTCTTACGAGCTGGCGCTTTATTTTGCAGCCCGCCACTTGGAGCTCGATTGCGTGCGCCTTCGTCATCAGCGCGGATATTTGTTCATGACCGGCGACGAAAAACCATATCCGCAATTGTCTCGCGCCGCGGTGCGTACAGTTCTTGGAGACGAACTCGAAGAGGATTTGCCGCTTGCGGTCGTCGTCGAAGAAGCATCGCGCATGATCGAACCGTTTTTTTTGATTCCAGATTTGGAACGTCGCGCGGCTTGTGAGCGTGCGTGGCGCGATGTGCTCGGCGATCGCGTGATTTGTATGGAAAGCCCGCGGGACACGATTGCCTGCATTGCGGGGATCGTGGCCATCGCGCAAGGAGCCGTGAAAAACCTCGATACATTCGCGCAAAGGCTCAAAGATCGCGGCCATGATCGACAGCGAATTGGGGCGGTCGTGCGAGCTCTCACGCCTTGGGCCGCATCCCATGAAAAAGATGGTGCGCCTTGGCCAAACCTCGATGAACGCGCCCATGTGCCGAGTGCGTCGGAAAACCCGAAATTGCGGCGGAGCGGCGCTCCTTGAGTCGAGCGTGGGTCGTCGTCGACCTCGGGTTTGGCGATGCGGGCAAAGGCACGATTACTGATTTTTTGGTCCGGGAAACCAGGGCGCGCCTCGTCGTTCGTTTTAACGGCGGAGCCCAAGCTGGTCACAATGTCGTGACCGAAGACGGACGATCTCATACCTTTGCGCAGTTTGGAGCAGGAACGTTTGTCCCGGATACATGGACCTATTTGGCCGAGGACGTCGTGGTGCATCCCAGTGCGCTTTTGGTGGAAGCTCGGCACCTCGAAGAACGTTCGTTTGTGCAGCAACCACTTTCGCGATTGGCGATTGCCGGAAATGCCCGGATCATCACGCCATTTCATCAAGCTGCGAATCGTGTGCGCGAGTTGGCGCGGGGAGATGCGCAGCATGGAACGTGTGGGGTGGGGGTGGGAGAAACCGTGCGTGACTCGCTCGAACATCGGGATGATGTCATTCTGGCGCGGGATCTACGCGGACGAACGCGGCTTTTTCGGCAGCTCGAGCGGGTGCGCGAAAGACTTTGGGCCAGCTTACGCGACGAGATTGCGGTGCTGGGCGACGACCACGCGGAGCTCGCGGTCTTTTCGGATTCGGATCTCATCGTGCGGTGGATGGAGTTTGTCCGACCCACGTGCGCTTGCGTGGTGGATGCGGACTGGTTGACGTGTTGGTTCCGAGACAAACCAAGCGATGTCGTTTTCGAAGGCGCGCAAGGGGTGTTGCTCGACGAAACATATGGTTTTCATCCGCATACGACGTGGAGTGATTGCACGTTTCGCGGGGCTGACTCGATTCTTCGGCACCATGGTTTTTCCGGGGACGCGTTGCACATCGGCGTCATGCGCACGTACATGACGCGACACGGTGCAGGGCCATTTCCTACGGAGGATTCCGAGCTTTGCGAAAAGCTCCCCGAAATTCACAATGCCAGCGCGGGATGGCAAGGCAATTTTCGGCGGGGACATGCGGATCTGGTGCTGGCGCGATATGCGGTGCGTGCTTGCGGCGGCCTCGATGCTTTGGCGATAACGCATCTCGATCGGATTACGGCCCTCGATCGCTGGGCGATTGCTTATCAATCCAGGGCAGAACCAGCACTGTTCAACCATGACGAACAGGGCCGGATCGCGAATTTGCAAAGTGGAGACCTGGAGCATCAGGAGCGGCTTGGACAAACCTTACGGCAGGTTCGTCCGGTATGGGCTGCGGCACCAGGCGGCGAAAATGAGTGGATCGAGCAGCTCGCGACGGCATTACGTGTGCCCGTGTGGATCACGTCGGCGGGAATGACGGCGGCCCATAAAACCTGGCGTGCGTCTAGACCTTTGTAGTCGTCAATTGGCCCTCGAGCGACACCCTGACCATCGAAACCACTCAATGGTTTGTCGTTGAATCATTCGCTCTGCCAGGCTGGCCACTGGGTTGTTCGAGTCACCCACTCGCAGCCGGTGCTTGACAATGTCCCTCATTCTGCTGTTACCTCGTATCTTCGGCGTATTGTCGCCGATGAACGAAAATGTTCTGCTGTCGTGTATTTCGATGGGCGAACACGAGCGGCGGGAATTACAGGATCGCGGAGGTTCTCATGTCCCGAAACAGATGGTTCACGTGGTTTTGGGTGGCTGGATTGTGTTGTGCGCTCGGGTTGCCGAGTTGCGGGCCGGAGGGAACGGGGACGTCGTCAAACCCTTGTCCAAATGGATTATGCGGCACCGGCGGAATGGATAATGGTTCCAGTAGTGCAAGCGGAATGAATACGAGCTCGACGGGATCGGGCGCGTGTATCGAAGCATGGACATGCACTTCGTGGGATACGGGAGGTAATGGCGACGCGGCCACGCGTACGTGTACGGATGCGAATGCATGCGGGACGACAATGGGCAAGCCGATTGAATCGGCTATGTTACCGCCGCTCGATTTTGGATACTTTCAATGCAACGTCGAACCCATTTTGGATCGAAAATGTTCGATGGTGGGTTGTCACGGAACGGAATCGGGGCGGGCATTCCGCGTGTATGCGCGCGGGCGCTTGCGGCATGCGGGAGAAATGCTGGCGGATCCGGCATTGTGTGGCGGTCAAGTTGCCTCGGCGGGTTGTACGGGATCGATATCTTGTCCGTGCACGGCGAAACACACGAACACCGAGTGGCAATTGAATTACGATTCGGCACGGGGCTTTGCCATTGACGAAGCCGGAAATGCCATTCCGACGGCGACGATCGATACGTCCGAAATGATTGCGCAGCCGGTCGTTGGGGGCAAAGCGCATGCGGGCATTCACTTGTTCAGAATGGGCGATGCTGATTATCAAGTCATGCATACGTGGCTCACGAGTGCGGGCATGAGCACCCCATGCTCGTTGCAATTCAACTGAAAGCGAGGACGACAATGAAACAATGGAAATGGATGTTGGTTTTGGGTCTCGTCGTTGCGGCCTCGATGAATACGGACGTCGTGCGTGCATTTCCGCAATCGGGCGAATGGCATTGGGCGGCGGATGCGCAACGCCCTGGAGCCGGCGATATTTTCGCCAATGGTTCGGCGCAGGATTGGGGCATAACTTGCGCGCACTGCCATATCAACGACAAACAGCAGCAAGGGCATATCGACTTTGCGATCGTTCCGTCGCCGGCGTGGCAAAAGGTGAATGGCGCCGATGCCTACAAACCAGGGACGACGTATACGATGACCGCGGTGATGTCCAAAGCCGGAACGACGACGCCGAGCGACAACTTGGGTGCTGCTGGCAATAACAACAACATCAATGGTTTTACGTTGACGGCCGAAGACGTGAATGGCAATCCAATGGGAACATTTCGTGGCGACGCCGTACCGGGAATGTGTCCGGCCAATGCTCCCATGCCCGACGCGTTTGCAATGGGTTTTACCACGTATGCCTACGGCAATTGCAATAGGGTCGTGAGCTTGGATCTTCCGGCGGTGATTTTGCAATGGTCTTTTACGTGGCAAGCACCGGCGGCAGGAAGCGGCGACGTGACGCTTTATTATGGCGCGGTGGATGGTGACGGGTCGAAAACGTTGTTTGGCGACGACGTGAAATTGGGGACGGTGAAACTGAAAGAAGGGCCGTAGACGGTGTCTATCAGAAAACACAATTCGAACTTGGTTTGTCCGCCCGGGAGGGTTAGATTTTTTCGCGTCGCGGCGTCCCGAACTCGCCTGCTTCGCAGGCTCAGACAGCGGGGCCCCGCCGCAAACGCAAAAAAATCAAACCACTCCCAGGGCTGTCTTGATCTGCGGTGAAGCCTGATCGACACCTTCGTAAGAGGCCAAAGTAATCAAAGCCTGGGCGCTTCGTCTACATGGTGCCAATGCGGGAGAAACGCGTCGATTTCGCCAGGCTCGAAGCGGCACAATCCCACGACGTGCCAGAACGAACCCTCCAAATTGCCGCCGAATTTATAACGACCGTCGGGGGTGAAGGCGACCCAGCCTTCCTTCGTGGCTGAAAGAATGGCCAAACAACTGCCCGAAGCGACGTCCCAAATGCGGATGGTATTGTCGACCGATCCAGAAACCAATTTCGTGCCGTCGGGATGAAAAGCGACGCTCCACACGGCATTCAAATGCCCACGGAAGTAGCGTATTTCCTTACCAGATGCGACATTCCACAAGCGAATGGTTCGGTCTGTCGATGCAGAAGCAATGGTTTGTCCGTCAGGACCGAAGGAGAGGCTCGTGACTGTGCCGCTGTGTCCCACCAGCGTACGCAATGGTTTGCCCGAAGCGATATTCCAGAGTTTGACCGTTCCATCGACGGACGCGGAGGCGAGCATCTTGCCATCGGGACTGTGCGCGAGCTTTATGACTTTATTGGTATGTCCCTCGAAAATTCTCCATGTTGTCTTCGAGGCAATGTGCCAGATGTGAATGGGACCATCGGGCGCTCCCGTAACGAGCGTTCGTCCTTCGTCGTCGAAAGCCAATGCAGATGCGGCTACGTCGAATCTGGCTAAAGTTTTTCCGGATTCGAAGTCGAAGAAACACACCGATTTGTCTCCCGCTGCCGCTGCAATCATAGTGCGGCCAGAATTGATGGTGATCGCATGAATCCACGCACCAACCTTGGCGCTTCCCCAAATCAATCGATTTCGGGCAATATCCCATCGTTGTAACCCGAATGCCTCGGTTCCGCATACGAGTGAGGTACAAGTGGCATCGACTGCAACTGCGAAAGCGATATCAGTCTCCAAGTGCATTCCATACGCGAGCTGCTCGGAATTCGCACTCCAGACGCGAATCAGTATTCCGTTGGACACCGACACGATGCGTGAACCATCTTCATTGATTGCCACATGAAAAATGGAATGAGCCCGACCCGCCAGCACCCGAAGAGGATGCCCCGACTGCATGCTCCACGACCGCAAGGTGTTGTCCGTGGACGCCGAAACGAGTGTATTGCCATCGGGACTGAACGCAATGCATTTGATGTGATTTGTATGTCCTTGAAGCACATGCTTCTTCAATTTCCCGGAGAGATCCCAAATACGCACCGTTTGATCTGCCGAACCCGACGCCAACAATTTCCCATCAGGACTGAATGCGACGCTATATACGGCATGCGAATGCCCCGATATTACACCAATCTGCTCGCCCGACGCAACTGCCCACATACGTATGGTTTTGTCAGACGAACCTGTGGCCATGAATGTCCCGTCCGGCGAAAACGCTACGCTCAAAACCGCGTTGTCGTGACCCTCGATTACCCGAACACAAAGCCGTTTGTCCACGTCCCATAACCGCACGGTTTTGTCTGAAGACACCGATGCCAGGAGTTTGCCGTCAGGCGAAAACGCTACACAAACGACCGCATGATGATGGCCCGTCAATAGTCCGATCGCTTGTCCGGTCGAAACATCCCACAAGCGAATCGTTCGATCCGACGAACTCGACACCAGCGTGCTTCCATCGGGCGAAAAGGCCACGCTCCACACATACCCCAAGTGTACATCGAAGCAGTGGAGTTCTCGAGCTGTTGCCACATCCCAAATACAAACCGTTCCGCCATCCGAGCCGGACGCGAGGAGTTTGCCTTGCGGGTGGAATGCAACCGTGCCCACGGCAGGTGTATGCCCACTCCAAATACGTAATCCTTCGCCTGTTGCTGCATCGTAGAGACGGATGGTTCCATCTGCAAATCCCGCCGCCAACAAACTTCCCGTGACGTCGAAGGCTACGCTTCCGGCCCCGGCTTCGGCCGTCATCACCATGGGTTCCACATGGTCAAACTTGGCCGGCGTGCCAAAAGGATCAATGGCCGCGGTGTTCCACACCGACGGAACGATGGCTCCCGCAAAGTTCGTCCGAAATAGTTTTGCCTGGTCAAACCCAATACAACCCTTCAGATTCGCTCGTAATAGCCGCGCCTGCCGCAAGTCGGCCCCGCTGAGGCGTGCGCCCTCCAAATTCGCGTCCATCAGGTTCGCCCGCAACAAACACGCCCCTTCCAGATTCGCCCCAGAAAGGTTCGTCCAGACGAGCGTAGCGCCTTCGAGATTCGTTCCGCGCAAATCCGCTCCGCGCCAATCCGCGCCCGAAAAGTCGCGCCCCCGTAAATCCTGCCCCGCGAAATTCACGCGCTCGAAACTTTCCCCAAGCCGTTGCAAGACGAGCGCCCCGTTTTTGGCGGCAATTCCTTTTTCCTCGCCAAACAGTTTTCCGCGCGCCCACGAAACTGCTCGCGCTCGCCCCGCCATCGAGGAAAAGAAATCCGCCATCAGGGGGCTCATTTCGTCACCGTCGAGCGCTGCGGAATCGTTGCCCTCGAGCAATTCACGAGCCGCTTCTTTCGCCACGAGCCATTCCATGACCGATCGATGCACGAACGAAAACTGCGCATCGGCATCGCGCACCAAAAGCGAGCCCGAAGCAAACAAATGCGTCACGATTTCCGGGTCCAAAGCAGGCTCGCCCAATTGCCGCATCGTATCGCCGAGCGCGTCCCGAATCTGCTGTCTATCGACGGACTTCATGCGCATTTGCCACATCGCGGCCGCGAGCGTCGTCATGCCATGTCCCAACGCCTTGCGCGATATGCCCGCGCGTGTCGAGCGCCGACGCTCGCGATCGTATTCACCGTCGAGCCATTGCTTCACGAGCAAATCGTAGAGTCCCGCCGCCGTAATGGTCCCTTGCTTTCGTTTGGCCTCGCGCAACGATTCTTCGGGAATGTTCACGATGAAGCCGAGTATTCTCGGGTTGTGCGACAAACCCAAAAGATCCTTGATGTCGTCGATCAAGGCATAACGTTCTCGCGCCGCCTCGGCATTGCCCAGTACGTTTTGCAAATAGTTGCGAATTTGCTGCTCTTGAAACGGCAAAAGCAAAATCATGTGAAAGCCTTGCACGACCTCCGCTCGCCTCGCGAGGTCCAGCTTGACTTGCGCTTCACTCAAAAAATGCTGCCGACGGCTCGACAGAACCACCTTCGCGTGCCCTCCACGCGCCGCAGAAAGCACCGTATCGAAATGCGCATTCACCGTGTCGTACGTGACGCGATCGGCGAGTTCGTCGAAACCATCGAACAAGAGCGCAATCCGCCCTTCTTCGAGCATGTATTGAAACGCCTTGAAATTGAATCCCGGTACGTCTGCTTGCGCAAAATGCGCTGCAAGAAGCGTCGGCAAATCATGGCGTTTTTCCAATTTGTCCATTTCCACGAGCACCGGCCACACCGGATGTTTATCTACGACCATCCGTCGGCACAGTTCCCGCAACAGAAATGTTTTTCCCGCGCCGAATTCGCCGAGCACCAACGCAAAACGGCGTTGATCCGGCGAGGCGAGTAAATCCCACAAAAAACGCAGAGCATTTTCGACGCGATGCCGCTCCAAGCTCCCCGAAACTTCATAGGTGGCCGGAGGATCCACATAGATGTTTGGCGGGTACACACGATTGGACTCGAGCCGCGTCGTTTGCCATTGCAAATAGTGCGTCAAGTCAAACAGCCCCTGATATTCGCGAAACGTCGTGAGTTTGACGTTGTGCCGCCGGTATGTCTCTTCGCGTAGGTCTTTGGAGGCAGATTCGCCTTGGTGGACGATCGTCGAACGCAAAAATGGATGACGGTCGCGAATGGGACGCTCGATGTTCGTAATGAATTGCTGGACGATTTCGTGGGAAATGGGGCAATCGAGGGCCGCAACGAGGTGCGTTTCATAAAAACCACCGCTGGCGACTTCGATGTCCAAAAGCCCAGAAAAAGGCGGTTCGCTCAGGCACCGCGAAATCTTGGCATTGGGATGATGCAGGCTGGCGATTTGCTCGACCCGGGACAAGAAAGGATCTTCGCGTTCACGCTCGAATTCTCGACGATCCGGACGTTTCTCCCTTCCAGAACTAATTCGTTCGGGATCGAAATGTTTTTCCAGGAACGTGAGCAAAAAATTCGCTGCAGCTTCACAAGCAAATTGCCGAAATGAGTCGTCTTTCGTTCCGTCCGCGAAATCTTGCACCGCTTTGACGAGCAGCGCCCGTTTGTCGAAACGTCGCGCTAGGTCACCGATCGCCGAGCCCTCCATTTCGACGCCAATCGTGTTGCGCACGTGCATGCGCAACCCATCGAAAAGTTTGGGGTTTTTTTCGACGGCCGAAACGGTCGCAATCGCGCCGATGTGCACGCGTAAAGCAGGTTCGGGGGGTAATCCGTCGGGATAATCGACGAAATCGGCCTCCACTTTGTCACGACCAAGATCCGTCAAAGCCAGCGACGCTCCTTTGCGGACGATCCATTCGTGCATTTGTGCTTGGCGGCAAAGTTCGGTCCACGCCGGACAAGCCTGAGCGCGCTCGGGGTGATTCATCGGCGCCGCCGTGCCTTTGGTTTCGTGAAGATAAAGCGTGTGCAGGATCCAGCGCATTTGGCTGTCGCGTGTTGGAGGTCGTTTGGCTTGAAGAACACTGGTATCGAACTCGCGCGCCCAAAACGTCGCATCCATTTTCCAATTTACTTGTAAATCGAATGTCCGGAGCGCATGGTAAAACACCTCGGGTTTCCCGTGTTCGACGACGTGTTTTCCCTCGTCCATGGCCCAAATCTGATCGGCCACGATGATGTCGCCGAGCGCGACTTCTTGGCGATATCCGGCGCAAACTCCACACATCGCCAGGCAGGTTGGATGCAATTCGTCGAGTAATTGTTTGCCGCGAATAGCCGCGGGTTGTTTGCCCATCTCGCCAATCCAGGCTGTGGCAATTGTAAATGGTTGTCCGCGGCTCGTGATGAATTCACGCGTATATAGACGAAATCCTTCGACATCCCGCGATTCGATCCAGCCATCACCCAGCTCGAGGACGGCGTGGAGTTCGTCCTGCACAGCCGTGAGAATCAAAACATCGACTTGTCGCGGTGCTTCGCGGGAGAGGTTGCGTTCGTCCACGTTCGCCCCAGGATCGACGAAATATGCGCGGGGGTCAAGTCTCGTTTCGCAAGCTCGATTTTCGTTGCGGAAAGTCGAGCGCTTTTCTTGCGCTGCGATGTTTTTTGCGGTAACTACCCCCGCGTGGAAACGACGCTCACGTGTTTACTTCGCGCCCAGGCCGTCCCGATGGATGTGCTGCACCAGCAATATGGCAAGCTTTTGGAGCTCGTCCGCAAGCTGATTGGTGTCGTGCCAAATTGCGATCCCTATATGGAGATTTGGCCGACTTCATTTCGCACATACAATGTCATCGTCCCCAATTTTTTGAACTTGCCCTTCGTGTTATGGGGCGCTGGTGTCCCCGCGGATGTCATTGGTTTGGCAATGTATGTTGCGAGTCGTAATGCAGGATGTGCGTATTGTTCGGCGCATACGACGGCATTTGCATTACGTCGCGGCGCGGATCCCGACAAGATTGCCCGGGCGCTCAAGGGCGAGGACGCTGGATACACGCCGCGCGAGCGCGTGGCGATGAAAGTGGCCCAAGGGCTCGCGCGTGTGCCGGTCGAAATCAGCGATCTCGATCGCGCGGAATTACGCAAGCATTTTCCGCCCGAGCAGGTGGAGTGGATCGTTTTGAGCGTCGCGATGATGGGGTTTCTCAATAAATTCATGGACGCGGTGGGCGTGGAGCTCGAAGCGGAAACCGTCGGTGAAGTGGGAGCGTTGATTGGGCCCTCTGGGTGGTCGACGGGCAAGCACGGAACAGCGGCGACTGCCGCGGTGATGAATACAGGAAAAACGGATCGACCTCGCGCTGATACATTTTTGGACAAACTTTCCGTCGTGCCCTTGATTCCCTCGGCCTTGGCCAAGGATCGGCAATGGACCTCGGGCGTTCCGGACCATTGGCCGGCCATCGGAAAATACCTCAATGAGCACACGGGTACCGATTTTCGAATTTTGGCCAAACTCTCCCACGATCGGGCGATTCGCGCCATTGGAGTCATCTTGCGGGACAATCTGGATGCGGGGACCAGCGTGATTGGTTTGGCGCTGAAGGCGCAAGTGGGGCTCGTGTATGCGACGGTCGTGGGAAATCGGAATCTGGCGGCAGAAATGCGAACTTTGGCGCAGAAACATGACGTTCCTGCGGATCGAATCGAGGCGGTCGTGAAATACGCGGGCAGTCGCATGCGTCCGTGCCCGGCGACGAATCCCAAAGAGAGGGCCATTTTGAACCTGGCCCGAGGCGCGTCGCCAAGTCCAGCAATCGTCGACGATGCGACGATTGAAGAATGCCGAGCCTCCGATCTTTCAGCGCCGAGCGTCGTGGAAACCGTCACCTGGATCAGCGTTTTGCAATTGCTCCATCGGGTCATTGGTTTTTATGGTTGATTCTTGCGCGCCGTTTGGTATTCTGAGCGGTGATGAATCTCCCGTCCGACCACGAACTCCGCCAGCAAAGAATGCTCCTTTCGCTCGATGGTTTGTCCGTTGGTGACGCCTTTGGCGAGCGTTTTTTCGTGCATCCCGATCGCCTCGATAACCTGATTGATTCGCGCGTCGTGCCCGAAGCTCCTTGGCATTACACGGACGACACGGTCATGGCGCTCGGGATCGTCGAAGTATTGCGGGAAACTGGGCGAATCGAGCAAGATCATTTGGCGCGGGTGTTTGCACGTCGATATGCCGAAGCGCCGGATCGTGGGTACGGCGGCGGAGCGCATGGCATTTTGCAATCCATTGGTATCGGTATTCCGTGGAAAGTGACGGCAGGCGCGGTGTTTGGCGGGACTGGATCCATGGGTAATGGCGGAGCAATGCGGGTTGCGCCGCTCGGAGCTTATTTTGCAGATGATTTGGATGAAGTGGTTCGTCAAGCCAAAGCTTCGGCGGAAGTGACCCATGCGCATCCCGATGGGCAAGCTGGCGCGGTCGCGGTCGCCATTGCGGCGGCGGTCGCGTGGCGTATGGGAGTCGAAGGAAACCGTTCCGGGGAGAAACTTCTGGAAACGGTTTATCGTTATACTCCCGACGGGCTCACGAAAAATGGGCTCGAAATGGTGAAGCGTTTGCCGTTCGTGAATGATCCGCGCACGGTGGCGAGTGTCGTGGGCGCGGGATATCGCGTATTGTCGTTCGATACTGTGCCGTTTGCTATCTGGTGTGCCTCGAAGCACCTCGACGACTACCAAAATGCGTTATGGACGACGGTGGCTGGGTTGGGGGATCGGGACACGACGTGTGCAATGGCGGGCGGAATCGTGGCGCTTTCGGCAGGCCCCGGATCGATTCCGGCAGAATGGCTTGCAGCGCGGGAGCCATTGGCGCTGGATCGCTAATGCCTCAAGGAGCCTTTTCGATTTTCTTCACCGTGACGTAGCAGCCGTCTTTTCCAGCTGCGTCGAGGCGTTTGACGCGGGC
>DAOMZH010000233.1:0-12492 GCA_035437985.1 Polyangium sp. (in: bacteria)
TGATGTTCGACGTGCACGCGCCCGTGCAGCACGTGTTGCAATGGTCCTCGCAGCCCGACGCCGGCGGCACTTTGCATGTGTTGCGACAATAGTCGGTACAGCTGGCATCCGCGTCGACCACACAATCGCGCTCGGGATGCTTCGACGTGCATGAGTCGATAAAAGGTTGCTTACATTCACTTAGGCAACCTGACACACAATCGAGTTGGGCCGGGTTACAATCTTTCATGCATTGTGCACCGCAGGTGCCGTTGGTGGTGTTGGAGCACGAGGTGCTAGCCGTCGCGGTGCAGCCACCTGTGCAACCCGCAATGAACTTGATCGGCGTGCATTGAGCATCGCAACCACCAGTCGTGACGACTTTGCAATCCGCGAAAGCTGCGTCTTCGGTGATGAACTTACCGCACTCGGGGGGCACATTGAGCGCCATTGCCGACGACGATGCGAGCAGCATGGTGGGCAGAGCAAGAAGCGAGAGAGCGAGTTTGCCGAGGTTTGTCATGAGGTTTGTCCTTTTGGGTTATGTCCAAGAATACGAACCGCGTCGACCACAAAGTACACGGATCGCACACCACCGCGCGAACTCGGGATGGACGAGTTTGCTGCGCAAAGCTTCATGGCTCGAAGGCAAATTGTTTCGAAGAATGAACGATGGGTGGGCGCGCGTGACGACACGCAACATGCCGACACGTAACAATCACGAATAGACTCAACCCTCCATCTTGGAGAGTTCCTCGTCTGAAACGTCGAAATCTGCGTAGACGTTTTGCGTGTCGTCGTGATCGTCGAGGTTTTCGAAGAGGATCAAACAGAGTTCGGCGTCGCGTCCAGTGGTGGGTTTTTTGTTCTTGGGCACGTACGCGGGACCGCTGGATTTGACGGCGATCTTGGCGTCTTCGAGACTTTTGACGACCGTGTCGATCGCGTCGACTGCGCACGAGACGTTCCACTCTTCGCCTTGGTCGGTGTAGTCATCCGCGCCCGCACCCACGGCGATCTCCATGAGTTGGTCTTCGGTGGCCGATTCTTTCGCGAGAGTGAGTACGCCCTTGCGATCGAATGCCCAACCAGCTGTACCGGACGAACCCATGGCGCCGTTGCTTTTTTCGAAGATTTTTCGAATCTCGGCGACCGTGCGATTCTTGTTGTCCGTCATCGCTTCGACGATGAACAACGTTCCGCCGGGGCCCGTGCCTTCGTAGACGATTTCTTCGTAGTTCGCCCCTTCGAGTTCGCCCGTGCCGCGTTGAATGGCCCGTTTGATCGTATCGGCGGGCATCGCTTGGCTGCGCGCATCCGTGACGGCTTTGCGCAAACGCGGGTTACCGTCGATGTTGCCGCCGCCCATGCGTGCGGCAACGGTGATCTCTTTGATCAACTTCGTGAAGAGTTTGCCGCGCTTGGCGTCGAGCGCGCCCTTCTTGCGCTTGATCGTGGCCCATTTGGAATGGCCGCTCATCGCTGTCCTGCTCCTCGGATAAAACGCGCTTCTGGCGCGCTATCGTAAAAACGGCCGGGAAGGTAGCGAGGTGCGTCGCGCGAAGCAACCCAAGCGTCAAGTTTCGACACTTTTTTCTTTCCAGACCGCGACGCCACGACGCACAGGACGGAAAACAACCGGCAAAACCTCAGAGCCTGGTCAACACGCTCTGAGTCAAGCCAACAACGTGCGGCTCTTCTCGAGGGCCTCTTCCCGGGCCAACCGCAACATCGCGTCCCCAGCAACCCCCGCATCCTCCAGCGATTCTTCGGAATCGTCGACGAGACCCGCAGCAAGAGCTTCCTCTTCGGCGCTCACTCGCTGTTCAAAACTTTCATGCAGTGCATCGCGCACTGACGAGCCACCGCGATCGATGCAAAACGCCACGATTTGCGCGGACAAATCGGCATGCGTTTTTTCGTCGCGCGCGATGATCGCCAACGCATCGGCCACTGACGTCAACGTCGTCGCGTCTCGTCGTCGTTGCGCGCCTGCTGCTGCTGCACCTTCTCCAACACAACCATCCCAGAACGATTCGACCGCCAAACGTCGCAAGAGCGAAGGTTCGTCTGGGTCAAACAGTGTGGGAACGGGTGGAACGAGAGCTTGCAGGTCAACCCCGCCAAACTCTCCGGCAAGCTGCGCGCAAAGTCGCGTGTGTGTTGCTTCTTCACGAGCCGACAGTTGCGCTTGCGCCACGAGCGCTGCGGGTGCGCCAGCTCGTGCAAGGTCCCGCGCGAGGGCCAAAAACGCGGGAATCGATGCGCATTCGGTGCTGGCGTCACGACCGAAATGAGCTGCGAGGCGCGAGCGTCGGTTCGAACCAACCCGTTGCGCCAACTTGGACGAAGTTCGTCGCGACGCACGCGCGAGCAGAGGCGCACGTACGGGAGCGCAATCGGCAGTTGGTCGAAGAGGACGTCCATCGATCGCCGTGACGCATCCCGTGAAAAAGCAGGCACCGGGCGAACGAATGTCGTGCCCAATGATGAATTCACTTTTGACTTCGGGCGACAAACCGATGACGCCACGAAAGGCCGGGCCATGTTCTGCGGGGAACATATCGAGAAATGTGAATATCGGGACCACACCGAGGTGCACACCATAACCACCTGGTGTGGTTGGGTCGATTTGCGTGCGGTAACTAATGCCCACTTCGAGGTCGGGCATGAAAAACTTCTCCATCAGGCGCCCTCCATGAATGCCTCCGGCAAAACGCCAAGCGCCGCCCAGCAAGTAGGTGGGTTGGAAGAAAACGCCAGCCGAGAAGTAGTCGCTCGTCGTATATCCGTTGGGATTTCCAGGATCGTATGTGGGCCGGTAAAAAAGCGAATAACGCAGGTCGGGTCCAATGCCGAACGCGGGACGCGCACCCATCGAAAATGACATCGTCAATCCAAGGGAAAATCCATTGAGCATCTCGTCGGCGTGTGCTGTTTCAGGTGCGAGAATAACGCCACCACCTACCGCTAGAGCGCTCATCCACGGGGGGAATTTCAATGAAAGCGGATCCATGAGGCCTCCAAGTCAAGTATGAAAGCAGAATAGCTTGTTTTGGAGGGAACTACCCATACAAAATATGCGCATTGTCGAACAATGCTTGGATTCGGAGACGGTCTTGGGCAAACGCCGTTCCGTTGGCGACTGTTTCGAAGCGGCCCTGTAAAAATGCGATCGTCTTACTTAACTCGAAGCCCGGACTTTGGTACGCTACCTACTCGCGGTGCCTTGCCTATGGAAGCATCGCGCACGTGAGGTACGCTCGTCATGTCCTCGATTCCCCGACCTTCGGCGATAAAATCGGTGGCCCCTTCATCCGCCGAGGGTGCGGCTGCAAGATCGAACAACGTAGAAC
This sequence comes from Polyangium sp. (in: bacteria), assembly GCA_035437985.1. GTDB lineage: Bacteria > Myxococcota_A > Polyangia > Polyangiales > Polyangiaceae > Polyangium. Next base: position 3,336 of record DAOMZH010000233.1, read on the forward strand.
GTACGGACGAAATGGAACTTTCGGACTCTGAACTCCGAGCTGTTCCGAACGCTCCGCCAGCGCCATTCCTTCGCCCGCCTCCGGCGCCTCCGGTGGCGCGTCCGTGGCAAGAGGTTGGTCAGGAAGAAGGTTTGCCGATCATTTCGCGGGCGGCTTATGAATTCGAGGGGGTGCATGCCGAAGGTGGGATTGGTCGAATCATCAAAGCGCGCGATATGCGGCTTAATCGAATCGTGGCGATCAAGGAATTGCACGAGCCTACGGAGGCATTGGCGCGACGATTCATTCGTGAAGCGCGAATGACGGCACGGCTCGAACATCCCTCGATTGTTTCCGTTCATGAAGTGGGCTGTTGGCCGACGGGCGAGCCATTTTTTGCAATGACGTTCATTCATGGTCGGCCGCTTGGCGATATCATGAAGGATGCGGAGTCGCGGGATCAACGTTTGGCCTTGTTGCCGCATCTTTATGCCGTTGCCGACGCAATGTCTTATGCCCACGATCGCAAAATCATTCATCGCGACCTCAAGCCGGCCAACATTTTGGTGGGTCAATTTGGTGAAACGGTGGTCATTGATTGGGGTTTGGCGAAAGATTTGAATGAAATCGAGCCGAAATCGACGAACGACAGTGATGGCGAAATGTCGATCGAGCGTAGTGAATATTCGAAGCGTTATGAAGCAACGATTGCCGGAATCATCGTCGGGACTCCAGCGTATATGCCCCCTGAGCAAGCCTTGGCCAAAGCCGTGGACGAACGGGCCGATGTTTATGCAATTGGAGCCTTGATTTATCGCGCACTCTCGGGCGTGCCTCCGTACGAAGGCACGGATGGTTTGGATGTGGCGGTCAAAGTATTGGCTGGTCCGCCCGAGCCGCTGGGGGACAGGCAAAAAGGTTTGCCGCAGGAATTGGTGGCGATCGTTGAAAAAGCCATGAGCCGCGAGGTCGAGCAACGGTATCGAACGGCAAAAGAATTGGCTGAGGATTTGCGACGATTTCAAACGGGGCAGATTGTCGCGGCATATCAATATTCGAGAAAGGACCTCGTCAAGCGGTTTGTCCGTCGAAATCGCCGGAGCCTCGCCGTAGCTGGTTTGGTGATGACGCTCCTCGTGACGATGGGGACAGTCAGTGTGCGGCGCATCGTGCTCGAGCGAAATCGGGCCCAAGCGAGCGAAGCCGAAGCGCAAAGGCAGCGGTCGGATGCAGAATCGCAGCGGCTCGAAGCTCGCGACAAACAACTCGAAGCAATTCGCCGGGCGGATGAATTGACGCTGGCCCAAGCCCGGACGTTGATGGATCGGGATCCAAGTCAAGCGATTGCGTGGTTAAAAACGCTTTCTGCGCAAAGTCCGCGTTGGCCAGCGGCCCGAACACTCGCCGCCGACGCTCTTTCTCGAGGTATTGGGCAAGTTTTTCGCTCGCACACGGGTGGAATCAATGCGGTCGTTTTCGCCCCGGATGGCAAAACGATTGCGACGGCGAGCGATGATCGCACGGTGCGCATCTGGCCGCTCGAAATGGGGGAACCACGGGTATTCGAGGGGCATACGGACGAAGTATGGGCCACTGCGTATTCGCCGGACGGAAAACTTTTGGCCTCCGGGGGCAAAGACCGCTCGGTGCGAATATGGGACATTGCCAAAGGAACGTCGCGGGCGCTCGAGGGGCATTTGCAATGGATTACGCACGTGACCTTTTCGGCGGACGGCAAATGGCTGGCGTCGCAAGGTCTTGGTGACGGCATTTTTCTTTGGAACATGGAGACCAAAGAAGGCACGCGCGTCGCCACAAACCCGGGCCTCGAAATGAGCCGCGGACCTGTTTTTTCCGAGGACGGGCGATTTCTCACGTTTGTCGAAACCGGAAAACTCGTCGTTTGGGATGTCACGACGGGACGTCGCGATTTATGGCCTGGGCAAGTATCCGTTTGTTCGAGCATTGCGGTTTCTCCGGACGGACGCATGATTGCGACGGGCAGCGCCAATGGATTGGTTCGTCTTTGGAGTACGACGGGGGGCCTCAGTCGGACATTGCGCATGCATACGGATGAAGTCACGGCGATGGTATTTTCGCGTGATGGATTGACTTTGATGTCGGGATCCAAAGACCGCTCGGTGCGCGCCATGGACGTTGTTTCGGGTACTGTGCGCATTTGGGGCATGTATGGGGGTGAAATCAAGACGATGACGTTGTCGCCGGACGGCAAACAATTGGCCGTGGGCGGCAAGGATCGCAATGTGCTCGTATTTAATGCCGCAGATGGGCAACGAATGGTGCTCGGTGGATTTCAAGATTGGCTGGCATTTCATGGCGTAGCATTTTCCCCTGACGGTCGGTATTTGGCAGCGGCGGCGTTTGACCAGACGATGCGGGTCTGGAAAATGGGCGATCGTGTGGATCGTGTGGTGACCGAAGGACCGGAAGAATTGACTTCGGCCACTTATTTACCCGATGGCAAACGGATCATTTCGACGGGGGTTTTGGGAACGGTATCGCTGCTCAGCCTCGAAGCCGGAACGCCGCGTTTTTTGACGAAACACGAAGGAAAAGTCGTCGATGTGCGGGTTTTTCCGGACGGTACTAGAGTGGCCACGGCGGGCGAAGATGGCACGGTTCGAATTTTGCCCCTTTCTGGCGAATTACCCGCGGTGTTGCGTGCATTTCGAGGCAATGCTCATCGCATGGCCATTTCACCTGATGGCAAATACATCGCAACGGGTGGCGTAGATAAAAAGGTGCGGCTCTGGGATTTGTCCACGAGCAATTTCGAGATTGTCTTCGAACACGAAAAAGGGGTCGAAGCGCTCGAATTTTCACCCGATGGCAAAACCTTGGTCTCGGCCAGCGAAGACAGCAGTGTGCAATTGATTCAGCTGAATCCGCGCGAAGTCAAATTGCTCGGAAAAGCCGAAAAAGGTGTGCGGGCCCTGGTGTTTTCGCCCGATGGCAAAACGGTTGCCGCAGGAAGCATGGATCATACGATTCGCTTGTGGGATCTGGCGGCTGGAACGAATCGGGTCATCGACGCAAGCGGCAATGGAGTGACCAAAATCGTGTTTTTCCCCGATGGGAAAAAGTTTGCCTCCATCGGATTCGAGCCTTCGGTGCGTATTTGGGATTTTGATACGGGAAAAACCATTCGTATATTGCGCGGACATGATCGCATGGTCATTGGAGCAACGGTGGCTCCCGACAGCAAACGCATTGCGACGGCGAGTGTGGATGGCAAGGTGCGACTTTGGGATTTGGATAGCCGCGAAGATCGGGCGCTCGTTGGACACAATGGTGGAGTTGCCTCCGTCGTTTTTTCGCCCGATGGCCGAGCCCTCATTTCCGCCGGGCAGGATGGAACGATTCGGTTATGGGGCGACGACGTGCCAACAACGGAAACTGAATTGCGGGTGTGGATGGACGCCGCAACGAAAGATGTTGCTGAAATGCAAGAACCTTGATTCTCGTCCACATCGCTTGCCATTGCCCCCTCCTTCGTGAAAGACTCCGCCATCATGACCAGTTTTGCACCGGGTACCGTCGTCGCCGGCAAATTTCGTATCGAGCGCGTGCTCGGCGAAGGCGGCATGGGAATCGTATTTTCCGCCCATCACCTGCACCTTGGACGCCTGGTAGCCCTCAAACTGCTGAAACCGGAAGCGCTGGCGCATGCCGATATCGTCGCGCGGTTTGCAAACGAAGCGCGAAGTGCGAGTCGAATTCAAAGCGAGCACGTAGCGCGGGTGCTGGATGTCGGGGCGCTCGATTCCGGTGAACCGTACATGGTCATGGAATATCTCGAAGGGTCGGACCTGGCGAAATACGTGCGCCAACGTGGACCTTTGCCGATTGAAGAAGCCGTAGACCATTTGCTGCAAGCTTGCGAAGCGCTGGCCGAAGCGCATGTCGCGGGAATCGTGCATCGGGATTTGAAACCCGCCAATTTGTATTTGACCCGGCGAGCAGACGGATCGAATTGCGTAAAAGTGCTGGATTTTGGCATTTCCAAAGCATCGCTTGCCGCAGATCAACCCGGAGCGCAAAACTTGACGCAAACCTCGAGTGTCCTCGGAACTCCGGGATATATGGCGCCCGAGCAATTACGATCGTCGAAACACGTGGATGGGCGAACGGACCTTTGGGCGCTGGGGGTCATTCTTCATGAATTGTTGACGGGGCGTTTGGCATTTCAAGGTTCGACGGTCCCGGAAGTGTATGCGGCGATTTTGGCGAGTCCGCCGGAGCCGTTGCGTAGTGTACGTCCTGACGCACCTCCACAACTCGAAGCGATCATTTTGCGCTGCCTCGAGAAAGATGCGGCGCGCCGGTTTTCGAGTGTTGGAGAATTTGCCATTGCTCTGGCTCATTTTGCGTCACCAGCGGGGCGTTTGTCGGCGGAGCGTATTGGAAGAATCACTGGAGTTTCGGCAAACATTGCGGCACCGATGATGCACAACAATCCGGCAACGGGAGCGGGGTCATCCAATTACGGGGGTGCATTCACGGGAGCCCCGACGGTCGCCCGGGGACCAGGACCGCAAATGGCCGGTGGTGCTGGGCCAACAGGTCACGGACAAACGCCAATGTCGGGCTATGGTCAGCAGGGACAAACGCCAATGTCGGGCTATGGCCAGCAGGGACAAACGCCAATGCCTGGACAATATTCCAATGCGCTGCAGCAAGGAGCGCCGATGGGTGGTTATGGCGCGCAACCCCCGATGGCTGCTCAGCCGCCCGAAAAATCGAAAATGCATCCGTCGACGATTGCGTTGATCGTGCTTTTGGGACTCATTGTCGTATCGTTCGGCGGATGCATGTCGTGCGTATGCCTTGCAGGCTCGACTGCCGACGACAAATCAACAAATCCTTGATTTTTGGCTGCTGACTTATTTGCGCCGTATTTCAACCATCGGGCGGAGCTATGGCATCCATAGCCAGAAACCGGATATTCAAGAGAACGCCCTTCGCGTAGCTTCTGCGTTGGCGTTGCATATCGTGCGATATGCGATGCTTTTCCTTTGATTTTGGGCCTATGCCCAAAGGAGGGCGGAATGCGGATGCCTACAAAAAAAAACGGGGGCACGATCTTATCGGCAGTGCTTTTGACCGGTGTTGCAGCAACAGGTGCGGCAACGATGGTCGGCTGTGGCGATGATCCGGAAACGAATACGACGACGTCGTCTTCCAGTTCGTCGAGCGGCGATGCTGGATCTGGGGTGAGTTCGAGCAGTTCGAGCAGTTCCAGTAGCTCGAGCAGTTCGAGCGGGACTGCGGGTATGGGCGGCGCAGGTGGCGCAGGCGGTGCCGGTGGAGGAATGGGTGGTGCCGGTGGTAGTGGAGGTGGTGGTACGCCGTTTTGCGCGACAACCGCTACAGGCCCCTCGCGAGGTTCGGCCATTGCGATTACGCCTGACGAGAGTCGCATTGTTTCGGTCAATCGTGACGTCGGAACGGTAACGATTTCCGGCACCGACTTTGGCGATGGGCAACCGAAGCTCACCAAAGTCGCGGAAGTTTCAGTCGGCGATCCAGCCGGTGAACCCTGGCAGGTCGCGCTCGACAACTGCGGAACTCGAGCCTACGTGGTCTCGAGAAAAGAACAAAAAGTCACGGTCATCGAGGGCGTTTCTTCGGCCAACCCCACAGCTGGAGCCAGCGTGAACGTGGGTTCGGAACCGACGGGCATTGCGATTTCGCCGAACAATACCAAGTTGTACGTGGCCAACTGGGTTGATGGCACGGTAACCGTCATCGATGCCATGACGATGCAGGTCACGGCCACCGTGGACCTCAATGCGGCCTTGGTCGGTTCGGGGCTCTTGGGAACGGTGACGGCTCGCCCGGCATTGGCGCATCCGCGGGCTTTGGCCATTACGAACGACGGTGATGCCGACGATTCGGACGAGAAGATTTATGTGACGGAATGGTTTGCCCAACGTACGGGCCCGGAAACCGTCATGACCGCCGATACGAACAAGAAAGGGCTCGTTTATGCGATCAATGCAGCCGATAACATGGTTGCGCTCATCGATTTGCCGCCCATCATGGACACGGGTTTCGTCGATCACAACAATGGCGTAACGGGCTGTTTCCCGAATCAAGTCGGTTCGATTACGATCAATGGCACGTTTGCGTACGTCACGAGCACATGCGCTTCGCCCAAGGGTCCGGTGGGTGTTTTCACGGGTACGGGCAATTGCGTGACCAACCCTGGGGCTTGCGGCGCCATCGGTGGTTCGTGCAATACCGCCGATCCGCTCAATCCGGTATGCAACCCGAACCCGACGGACGTCAAAACGACGACCCATCCTGCGCTGACAATCATCAACTTGACGACCGGGGTGGCTTCAGGAACGATCGCCCTCGACAAACGTTTCTCGGATAAAACTTCCACGCGCATGCCGCTCTTGCCCACGGACATCGCCTTCATCAACAATTTGGGCTACTTGAGTTCGAGCGGCGCGGACGCGGTGTTCCGGTTGGTCACGACCAACGGGGATCTGACCGATGTTGGTGGGTCGAACAAGTTCATCGACATGCGTACGGACGCGATGGATAAAACGATTCGTTTGCCCATTGGCGTCACGATCGGATCGATGAGAGCGTTTGCCTATGTGGCCAACGAAGGTTCGCGCGACGTGACGGCCGTTTCGCTCAATACGCAAAGCATTGCCGGCACTACAGGTGACTTCCGCATTCTTCAAGCGTCGCCGTTGCCGATGGCGGGAAGCCCTGCCGATCATATTCTCAAGGGCAAACGATTCTTCGTGACAGGCCTCGGTCGCTGGTCGCTCAATGGTGAAGCCTGGGGCTCATGCGCTGCGTGTCATATCGACGGTTTGTCGGACAACGTCACGTGGTACTTCGCGCGTGGTCCGCGGCAATCGACGAGCCTCGATGGTTCATTTGCCAGCAAAGATCCGGCCGATCAGCGAATCTTCAACTGGACGGCGGTTTTCGATGAAGTCGCGGACTTCGAAGGCAATACGCGGGGCGTTTCGGGTGGAAAAGGCGCAATCGTCGATGCGATGGACAATCGGATCAATACGGCGACGCAAATGCCACCGCAGCAAGGCTTGCAAGGGTCTTCGCAAGACACGGCCGATCCGATGGGCACGGGCATGCGTCCGCATGGTGCATTGACGGATTGGAACGAGGTTCGCGATTACATCCAATCCATTCGTTCGCCGCGCAAACCCACGAATTTGGTGCAGGCCGACGTGGACGCGGGGCGTGTACTCTTCACCGGCCAAGGCGCCGCAAATTGCGTTGGTTGCCATAGCGGAGCCAAATGGACCATTTCGCGACGGTTCTACACACCGGGCGACATTCCCAATGCAGCGACGGCAGATACGGCTCCGACGTCTTTGAGCAGCGTTTCCTGGAACACGGCCTTGAATGGTTTCCCCACGACGCTTTTGCCCATTGGCGGAATGGCCGTTCCCATGACCGATGCTCGAATGCGTTTCGGCAATCCACCAGGTGCGGAGCAAATTCAATGCATCCTGCGCCCCGTGGGCACCTTCAACAAGAGCCCCGCGGCCGTCAGCGTGCTCGAGCTTCGTCAGGACATGACAGCTGCAGCGCAAGGCAATGCAGATACGGGTCGTGGATTCAATCCCCCGTCATTGCTCGGTATGCAGGTCGGCGCGCCGTATTTCCACGCCGGAAATGCACGTACGCTCGAAGAAGTCTTCGACGACACGTTGTTCGCTGCGCATCACAAATCGGACCTCGCGCAGGTATTCTCGATTGATGCGACCAAGACCAAGCAGCTCGTAGCCTTCTTGCTCTCGATCGACGAAGACGCGATGACCGTTGCCATTCCGGCAAAAGGGGCCAACGGCGGAGACATCTGTTTCTACCCATAATCGCGATTCGCTCAGCCTAGTGACCCCCAAAAACCTGCCCTCCAGCGTCCATTAGGCACGCTCCCGTCGACATCCATTCTCTCACGCGCACGTCTGGTGTAAAATGCCAGCCGTGGAGCTTGTTCAGTTACGTTACTTCATCGCCATCACCGAATCTGGTTCCATTACGGGAGCAGCACGGACGCTCAGCGTCAGTCAACCGACCATTACCGTCGCGATCCAAAGGCTGGAAGAAGAGCTCAAAACGACTCTTTTTCTTCGAGGACGCGGCGGAATGGTCCTGACCCGCACGGGCGAAGAACTTCTCGATCATGCGCGCGATGTTTTTGGGGCTTTGGGACGAGCCGAAAAAAGAATCGCGGGGCTTGAACAGGAGTTGGTGGGCAATTTCGTGATTGGTTGTCACGAATCCTTGGGGGCTTATTTCTTGCCAGGATTCTTGAAAGAATTTCTGCGAGTGGCTCCAACCATCGAAATCAGCTTGTGGAATGGGACTTCGGCAGCTGTCACGGACGCCGTCGTCGAACGAAAAGTCGATTTTGGCGTCGTGGTAAACCCAAGGCCGCATGCGTCGCTGGTCATGACCGAGCTATTCGATGATGCGATGGATCTGTTCGTCGAGGCGTCGACGATACCGTGTGAGATCGTCGGGGACTTCGAACGCTCGTGGCTTTGGGCGTGCGAAAAACTTCGTCAAGGCCCCCTCATTTTTGCCGGTCGAATCTCGCAGTGCCAAGACTTGATCGATCGTCTTGGCGCCGAACATCTCCTCCCAGTGCGCCGTCTTTCGTGCGGCGATCTCGAGCTCGTCAAGAGCCTTGGGCTCGCAGGCGTGGGCGTATGCATGCTGCCCCGACGCGTCGCGGCCTACGGCCACGAGGGCAAACTCGTCCGACTTCACGCGCGGATGCCGTTTTTCCCGGACATCATCTCGCTCGTCTATCGCGCCGATGGACATCGCCCGCGTGGCGGCACCTTTGTCAAAGACGCGCTCGTGACTTATGGTCGCAAGCTGCGGTTGGCGCAGAGCAGCTAATCCGAGGGCCGCGAGGTCGTTTCTCGCCGGATTTACCAACACCAACGTGAGCGGGCCGTCGAAAAGACGGGGCAAATTTCTCGTTGCCCCTTGCATTTCGCCGCGCGTCATTGCACGTTCCCTGCCCTCGCCCATGTCCGCTATGGCGAACACGCCGGCGAACACGTACAAGACAAACCCAGGTCAAAGATCGAGAGAAAGGCCATGCCCGTAATCCAAGACAAACCCCAGGACGACAAGCTCTTTCGCATTC
>DAOMZH010000234.1:0-12486 GCA_035437985.1 Polyangium sp. (in: bacteria)
ACCCCACCCACGTTGGCGGCCGCCAGGTTATCCGACTCACGGAACCGCACAAGACCTCGGTGAAACACGGCTGATTTGATTCGGCACGAGGTATGCTTATTAGCCGAGGCCCACTTTCCACCCATTGCCCCCGACGTATTCGATACTACCATCTTCCGCAGCCGACCCCGACGAGGCACTTTGAAATCCATTCCCAATTACATGACGCATCGTGTCGCCACAAGCGCGTCACCAATGCCCGACGTTTTACGTACAATTATTCACATATTTTTGAAAATATTCCCGTCGCGGGACACACGTCTGCATTCGCGGAATGTAGATGAATTCCGCACAACATAAAATGTGTCCAATCTCGGTCAATCAAATGCTACCAGCGATGTTTACGGCATGGAACACTCGCATCCACCAGGTGCCTGCGGGAAACTCGACATTGCAATCTCTTTCGCACCACCGCTCGAGTGCGGCGCGATACGCTGCACGAAACGCGGTCACAGCACGCGCGGCGGCAGCCGCGATATCGCCATTCCCTTTCCCAGCGGCGAATGTCGGATTTCGTTTACGTGTGGGCTCTGGCGTTTTTGCTCGTGTTTCGTGTGAAATGGTTTTTGCTCGATTTGCCCCCAGGACATTTTCTGGCGCAATGGTTTTCCGAGCCAACTCCACTTCACGATCCAATGCCTTTTGAACCTTGTCTCGAAATGCTTCCGCCTCACCCTCTGCAATCATTGGCGGCAATGTGATGGGCAACTTCATTACGTCGGCCCATTTGGCCGCGTTGAAAAACACCTTTGGACGCGTCGTTTTGAGCACCGTTTTTCCAATGTCGGCCACGCGTGTTTTCGCGCCAGGCCATTCATCTGGCTCCCGCACCGCTCCTGCCGCGACAGGGTTTGCCAAGACGTACGCGATTTTCTCGGCTATCGCATCTTGCGTCAACAATTCCACGCCGCTCGTTTGCTCCGAATCCCAGACCGATCCTTCCCAAGAGCGGAGAACCTTCGTTCCCATGGCAACCAGTCGATGGAAATATGCCAGAAAAAGCGGAAGCCTACCATTGGGATCGGTCAGCACCAGGTGAATATGCGTCGACATGGCGCCAAATGCATGCACCTGCACTTTGTAAATATGTGCCGCTACCGCCAACGAATACTCGATGAGCTCCTTCATTGGTTCGTCAGGAAGAAGTAAGAAATGTCGAAGTATGGTTCGTCGTGTCAACATATACGTTTTTCCGGGAAATATGGTTCGAGGGTATGACATGGCCGTTCCTCTTCGCTCGGGCCTGGGGTTCGCAACTGACACTGCGAATTCCGTGCCAAAACTCAACTTGAATGATTTCAATAGGTTATGGCCTTCCCACGTTGGCGGAATCGACCTCCCGCCACCCATCCGCCAGGCGGTCGCCAGGTAAGCTGACCACCATTCTGGCAACCATTGCAACGGCAGTGATGGGCAAAGTGGGTTCGTCCGATGGGGTCACGTTGGCGGATCCGACGGCCATTTTTCTCGGCCACACATGAGTATGAAGACGACGATGACTTGGTGGAATGGGGCCTGATGCCGATATTGCGTCATGCTCGTGCTCGAAATTGCGCAAAAGCGGGCTTATGTGCAGCAATATGTGAACAATCCGGGATTGCGAGATGTTCGAGCGGAAGGACGTGTCGATCCACCGTGAGGCGAATCGACACGTTTTGGTGAGGAATTACTTTTCGCCTTTGCCTTCGCGACTTCCTTCCCACGGCGTGGCGAGGTACGGGAAGGTGGCGCGGAATGTGGCGTCATTGGTCGCTACGCCGTCGGGAACGGGAGCGGCGAGTTTGCACAAGAGCAAACTCAATTCGACGTCCGTGACGTCTTCTTCGGTATTCATTCCTTTGTTGACCTTGCGGCCATTCGGGAAGCCCGAAGCGACGCCGATATCGACGCGTAATACGTCACCGACCGAAACGATCGCGCGCGCCGGATCTTTCAGGTTGATGACGTCGATGATGTCCGTGCGATTCGTTTTGAGCGCAGCGGGACCGCCGGGACAGGCTTCCAGTGCGCCGCCAGGCATGTAGAAACCAGCGAATTCGGCGTCACGCACGATGACCGGATTCAAGAAATACGGGCCGAAGTTTTGCAAGTCGTCTTTCGGCTCCGTACGATTGTATTTGTCTTTGTCTTGCAGACCAATGACAGCTTCATTGATCAAGGGCAAACCCAGGCGCGATACCTGAACCCAAGGCCCAAAGATGTCGTGTTTGCCACTGCGACGAAGGATACTCGACTTACGGCGACTTGCCGAAGCCCATACGCCGAGCGTTTGCGCTGCACTCGCGCCCATCGTGACCGGTTTGCCGCCATTGGCTACGCTGAGCGGAATTTCCAGCGCTATCGTATGGACGTTGTATCCCGCGACGTTATCGTAGGGAACTCCGCCAAGTACCGTTTCCAGGCCGGCCAGGTCGAAAACGGCTCCGAGGTCCACGGAAAAACCATCGTCACGCGGTCCGGCGAAAACCCGACCTTCGCCACCCATGAGTGGCCGAACGACCGAGGTTCCTGCATCGTCGACGAAGAATTGCTCATAGGTTTTTCCCATGGGAATCTTGTACGCAATGCCATTCGTTCGAGGCCCGATGTTCGCCGGAGCCACAGGCGCTCCCTGCACGAGCACCTGCGGATTGCCATTGTTGACGAGCTTCGTCACGCGATAGGTTTGGACAGACCCACCGAGCTGCGAGAAAAACTCTTTTCCTCCGCCGACCGGTTTGGTCAGATCTGCCGGATCGACCTTTGGAAAATCCGTCGAGCTGAAGTCGATTTGGTAGGTGATTGCATCATCGAGGCTGGTGGGGCCGCGAGCAATGTGAATTTCGTAAAGCACATCATCGGAGAACTTGTGGAAGTTCGGTCCACCCGCTGGTTCTTCGAGCGGAATGTAGTTCGCCAGAATGACGAGGTTGGAGCCTTCGACCCAGGCATAAAGGTCGGTATTGTCGGCGGACGGATCCTCGGCAATCATCGGCGCTTCGCGATGGCTCGAGGCCCACGCGCCGTTTGTCGAGGCAATCAAGGAAAACGCCGCGACGGCGGCCGGAAAAACTTTTTTCTTCAACATGGTAAGACTACCTCTTTTCCTAAGCGCCGCTTATTTGAGCGTCAGCTTGAAGACCGTCCCAAGATTCCCATTCGACGTCGTATCCGCCCAGGCGAAGTTATTTCCACCTTGTTTGGCACGATGTAACCCTGCCGATTCGACGAACGTATCGATTCCATCCGTCACATACGCAAAGTCTTTTGTGACCGCGTCGATTTTGATCACCGCATCGGTATGCTTCAGCGGCGAAAAACCCGAAACGAGCACGGTCGTCTCGTCTTCAGTTAGAGAAATCCCGCACGGAAATCCCGCTAAAATGCCTTTCACCATGGTCGTCGCATTACCGCCGGCAATTTCGATGATCGAACCTCGCCCATCGGTATCTTGGACGGTATCGCAAACGTAGACGACACCCTCTTTGCTGAGAACGATGCCGCTCGGATCAACCATCGGCGCGCCTTGCGCAACGACCACGACGGCACCGCTATCGTCCGCGGGCACTTTGTAAACACCCGGCAATCCAGCAGCGTCGGTGCCGGCGAAATAAATCATGTCTTTGCCATTTTCCGACATGATTTCGAGGCCGCGGGCGCGATAACCGCTCGCATTGGTCAATGCGGTCGCCGTACCTCCAGCCGTTGGAAGTCCGAAGATTTGTCCGGGCTTACCATTAGCATCCTCAGCTCCCGGATCCGTCACGTAGACCTTGCTATCGTCCGTGCTGACAGCAATGTTTACCGGCGCTACGAGCGGTCCTCCGGTCACGAGCGCCGTAGATGGCGCGGAACCATCCATTTTGCCCTGACTGATGACCGGCTCACCATTGGCGTCGAGCCCAATGACATACACATTGTTTGCAGTGCTATCCGGCGCTGCATCAAATGGCCTTATGTTCGTAACGGCGGCATCGAGCGTGGCGCTCGGTGTCCCCATTCCTCCACTGCCGCCACCACCACCGCCACTGCCACCATTACCGCTCGAACTCGAACTCGAGCCCGAAGTGGTCGTGGTGGGGAGCTTGTCGTCACCGCAGCCTACGGCTACCAATGAAGCGCAAAGCAAGCCAGTTGCGGCAATGAGGCGTAAATGCCTCGATTCCGTCATTCTTTTTCTCCATGGTTGCCTGCCCCCCTTCACGTCGGAATCGTGTTACGTCCGAACAATCATTGCCAAACGACCCCGAAAGTGAATGGCAAGCGTGGCAACCAGCAAAATGCCCAAAATTGGGCAATGTTATTGCACAGCTATTTATCCCCAGACTCAAGCAAAAAATAGCCGCGAGCTACGATTTAATCGACAAGATTGTGCGAAATTGATTTCGCTGCGTATCGATCCACGCACGAGCCGTGATTTCGTCGGCAAAGAAATCCACCCCGACATAAGCATTCGTGAGCAATTGCAATGCTCGCATCACTGCGTGGGCCAGTGTCCGCACTGCAAAACTTGCCCCCACGACCGCCACAGCACTCGGCACTTTCGATGATTGTCGGCGTTCGCGCAAATATCGTCTCGCATCGCGCGTAATCGTTCCCGCTTTGTGCACGTCGATCAAATTCAAACGATAACCGTGCACCGCCCCAGATTGTTCAACAAACTGTTGCACGTATTTTGCCGTGTCGAGCGTGTAATCGCCTTCGAGTCGGAGAACGATCAAATCTTGTTCGGTCGATAGATGCAGTTGCGGTGGTTGTGGAAGCGACGAAGTCAATGGGGCGTCGACGTGCATAAGTGAAGAAGACTGTGCTTGAAGGAGGGCTCGTGCGTCAACATGACATCACGAAAAGTCCTGGATTCGCCGAACCACGGAAGCATGGGCGAACGCGATTTGGGCTCGAATCCCACCAATTTTGCACGAGCGGCAATTTCTACTCTCGACGACGGTTGTTTTCTGGGTGTAGAGTGCACACGCCATGTTCGACATCGCCAAACCCATCTACGCACAATCCCTCAGCGACATTCGTGCCGCTGGTCTCTACAAAAACGAGCGAGTCATCACGACTCCGCAAGGGGCTGCGATTCGTACATCGAACGAATCGGGGGACGGAGGGGGCCGCGAAGCCCTCAACTTCTGCGCTAACAACTACCTCGGCTTGTCATCCCATCCAGTCGTGATTCAAGCTGCTAAAGAAGCCATCGACTCCCATGGTTTCGGTTTGTCCAGCGTCCGCTTCATTTGCGGTACGCAAGACCTGCACAAGAAACTCGAAGGCACCGTCAGCCGATTCTTCGGAACGGACGACACAATTCTGTATTCATCCTGTTTCGACGCCAATGGCGGACTCTTCGAAACGCTGCTCGGCGAAGAGGATGCAATCATTTCGGATGCCTTGAATCATGCCTCCATCATCGACGGCATTCGCTTGTGCAAAGCCGACCGGCATCGTTATGCGAACGGAGACATGGCTGCGCTCGAAGAAGCTTTGCGCAAGACCCAAGACAAACGCATTCGGATGATTGCAACAGACGGCGTTTTCTCGATGGACGGGTACCTCGCCAAACTCGATGTCATCTGTGATTTGGCCGATAAGTACAGAGCGCTCGTCATGGTCGACGATTCCCATGCCACAGGTTTCATTGGCCAAACTGGACGCGGAACACCCGAAGAGTGTGGGGTGCTGCATCGAATTGACGTAATGACCTCCACGCTTGGCAAAGCCCTCGGTGGAGCAAGCGGAGGTTTTACCACGGGCCGGCAGGAAATCATTGATTTGTTGCGGCAACGTTCGCGGCCCTATTTGTTTTCGAATACCGTTGCGCCAGCCATCGTTGGGGCCTCGCTCGCCGTATTCGAATTGCTCGACAGAGAAGGCACGTTGCGGGAACGCGTGATGCAAAACGCGAAACAATTCCGCGAGGGAATGGCCAAAGCCGGTTTTACCATCAAACCGGGCATTCATCCCATCGTTCCAATCATGCTCGGCGATGCTCGTCTCGCGGCCGATATGGCCGCCGCCATGCTCGAAGAGGGCATTTACGTGATTGGTTTTTCCTATCCTGTCGTGCCCAAAGGCGAAGCGCGCATTCGCGTGCAACTCAGCGCCGCACATACCCCCGAACAAGTCGATCGCGCCATTGATGCCTTTACGCGGGTTGGCAAGCGTATTGGCGCATTGACCTGAGCGCGTTACTTTTTACCGTTCCGCGCGTCCTCTTCCTCCATACGCCGGACTTCCTCTTCGGCAGCCCGCTGTTTTTCCTCGATGGCGCGGTTTTTTCGTTGTAACTCCGTCGTCGAAAAATCGCAATGTGTTACTTCGGTAATCCGCTCGAGCCGCACGCGCGCATTGCGTAACGTGTCCCGCGCGTCCGGGTCGTTGGCCGCTTTGCTCAGATAAAGCCGGTACAATTCGGCAGCGTAGTCCAATGCTCGATAATACTCTTCATTGCCCAAGAGCATGGCGTATTCATCGAGCAGAATGGCTTCGTTATAAATGGCCTCGTGCCGCTCGGGATGTTCACGGCGAGCGTGCTCCAATTCGGCCATTGCTTCGCGGAACCGTGACACGGCGACATCATCACGCTGTGATACGCCGAATTGTGGGATCGGAGGCTGGGATGGTGTTGGTGGAGGCACGACCGCCGGGGGCGGCGATGGTCGATTGGCATTGACCGAGGTGACGACGGTACCCGTAGCTTGCTGTGCGCAGCTGGTGAGGAGAACGGCCGAGGAAAGGAGCAGTCCACGCAGCATCGGGCTTTGGACCCATGTTCGCACGATTTCGTGGAGAAAAGTTTGCAAGTCGACGCGTATTTTTGCGCGACCAAATCCAACCGGTAGGTCAATACCGAATGATGACCTTCGGATACGTCTTGATCGCCGTCTCGAAGGAATCCTTATCGTAATCACGGAAATCGAACATGGTTCCCTCTCCGCGACGCAGAATCACTTCCCAAATCAGGTCATGAATGTTCGGGTCGCGCGACTCGAGCAAATGTCGCGTCACATGCCACGTCTCGAAAATGCGCCGACCAATGACGCTGTGCAGGCTGATGCCGTCGACGATCAACCGGTCGAAGTTTTCAATGACCGCATCGCCGCTCTTCAATCCGAAAAGAATGACGTCTCCACCGCGACGAACGGCGGAAATGGCATTGTTGACGCTCGAATTGACCCCGCTCATTTCGAGCGCCACGTCGACACCCACTCCGTCCGTCAATTTGCGAATTCGTTCGCAAAGCTCCGGGTCGCTTGCATGTGGTTTTTCCGCGGGACCTTTTTGCGGTCGGAGCACCACGTCGGCTCCGAGCCTTCGCGCCATTTCGGCATGGCTCTCCATCGGCTCCACACCAATGATGTAATGGGCTCCCATGGCTCGGGCAATCGCCACGGCAAAAAGACCAATGGTGCCGCATCCGACGATCGCGACGCGTTTGCCCCGAAGATTCACCTTCGTACACGCATGCACCGCATTGCCAAACGGCTCTTGAATCGCCGCGACTTCCGGTCGAATTTTCGTAATGTCCGTACGCCACAGACCTTTTGCCGGCAGTTTCACGTAATCGGCAAAGCAGCCATCTTCGCTGATGCCAATGATCTTGTCGTCAGCACAGACATGCGTGTCACCAATTCGACATTGATAACAAAGTCCACAAACGATGTGACTCTCCGTCGAAACGATGTCGCCAATCTCCAAACCATGTTGGCGCTTCGCATCGATTCCAACTTCGACCACCCGCCCCAATAACTCGTGGCCAATCACCCTGGTGCTTTTCCGGTCGCGATCCAGCGACTTGAAAATCATGTCCTTGAATGCCGAGCGAAACCAAATGCCCCGGTCCGATCCGCAAAACCCCGTCATGATTGGCTTGATGAGCACCATCGACCGGTCGTGGTAATCACTCGCTTCGTCGATTCGCGGAAGCTCGACCTCCGTTTTACGAAGTCCTTTCGAACAGTCCCAAGGATCGGATTGCCGATCGTACGTCAACGCCCACATGCTGCCGTCGGTCATGAACGAATGCCTCCTCGAATGCTTCGCGAACGCGCTGAGTGTCGTCCGCAATTCGCAAGGCGCAAGCTCGAATTTATTGACGCAATGGGTCAGGGCGTTTTGCCGCGCGGAGGCGTTGTTTGTGCAACGCTCGGACGCTCACGCATGCACTTTTCCAACGCCGGTTGCAATGAAGGATCCAGTCCTCCCGGCAATCGAGGACGTCCCATCACGTTCACGAAAAGACGATCTGGGGCAATGCCTCCACCCGGCGCAAAACTCATCCACACGAACATCGCTCGACCCTTGATGTTCTCGAACGGCACCCCTCCGCCCTGACCGCCTCTCCAGCTGCGCGAATCATGGCTGTTGTGCCGATTGTCCCCCATCACCCAGACCTCGTTCTCCTTCACCTTGAACGACCCTTGATGATGTCCACAAATGCCCGCTCGACAGGTTTGTCCAAGCCCACATTCGTCTTGCGACTTGCACGTGGGTTCGTCCGGACCGTCCAGATGCATCGCGTCTGGTGCAAACAGCGTGAAATACGACTCGTCCTCGAGAAACTCCACGTAGAGCCGCGAATCATCCCGACCGAACTTGCCCACATAACAATGCGGAACGAGCCATCCGTTGATGATCGGCCGACCGTTGATCGCTTCGAGCGTATCGCCTGGTGTTGCAATCACCCGCTTGATGAAATCTTGTTCTTTGTTCTCGGGAAATTTGAAAACCATCACGTCGCCACGCGACGGAGGCATGCTCGTGAAGAGTCGTTTGTCCGTGAACGGAATCAGCGGACCGTACGTCAACTTGTTCACGAAGATGTGATCGCCGATCATCAAGCTCGGGATCATCGAACCGCTCGGAATCTTGAACGCTTCGATCACGAGCGCCCGTAGGATCAGCGCCACCGCAACTGCCACGCCGATCGACTCTGCGTACTCACGCATCTCGCCTTTGCGCCATCGCGACAGATGCTCACCCACGAGGCGATCGGCGCGCGCATGCGCTGCATCGAATTCGTTTGTCTCGAAACGTTCAGCGATCATCGTTTTTTCGAGCGTCGCCAGCGCTTGCGCCAGCTGCTCACGTTCCGCCGAACGCAGCCCCTTGCCCACTTCGCGCTCGTGCTGCTTCATGATGCGTCGCGCTTCTTCGAGCAGGATCTGCGCTTCTTCGAAGCGTGCGCGCATCGTCGCGGGAATGTCTTTCCGTCCGACCCCCAGAGCCCCCGAGAGTGGAAGCTCGAAACGGTAGTGCCACATCACCATCGCGAAGAGCGTGAACAGCACGATGCCCGCTGGAATTTGTTGCTCGGCGACAAAGACGCGTAGCGCGCCTGCACCGTGATCTCCCGGAGCTGGCGTCAAGAGCCAGACGGCGAGGATTGCTAGGACAAACGGGAGCGACGCGATCCAGACGATGTAGAAAAGCGCGCGAAGTCCTGTCGAACCAGCCGATCCCGAGCCTTCTTCTGGTGGGGGATCGTTCGGCAAATCCTTCGCTTCCGTAGGGGAATTGTCTTCAGGCGGGTGTGCCAAGCGTAGCCTTTCTATCTGGCGACTCGCGTCGAGGCAAGGGAGCGTGACACTAGCGCATCAAGGCGCCGAGCCAAGCTCCACCGCGTAATTGACGAGCACTGCCCGATCATCTCCGGTGATCGTGGGAGGAGCGGACCGACCAGCCGCGGGTGAATTGTCGAAGACCACATAATACTGACCAACGGGCAATGGCAGTGCCTTTCGCCAAACCATGCCACTTGTGATGGGTTCGTCCAGAACGGCTGCTGCAGGCGGCTGACCCAACGTCGCTTGGGAGGTGTAGTTGACCAACCACGCTTCTCCAATGCCTCGATGCAGCACCATCACGTCGACGTTTTGAGCTCCATCGATCGCCACGCTCAAGTACAGCGCTTGCTTCTTTTCGGTCACCTCGAAGGGGCCCACGTAGTCACGTTGATTCTGGTGCACTTCGACGCGTTCGTTGGCGAGCACGAGGCGCCCATTGTCAGCAGCTTTGTAAGGTGAAGACGGCCGCTGCCCCTTCTCCACGATGCCTACGCCGAAGTCGACATGTCCATCGTCGTCGCGAATGACCGTGAATCCTTTGTCGAGTTCTCTTTTCAAAACCTCGGTGCCGATGAGATCGAGGAAGCCTTGCGTGGTTCCACCGGGCAAACCTACGGCCGGAGTTTGCGGCGTTTGTTCGACGAGTCTCGTGGTGAACTTCAGCGCCGTCGTGGCTTTTTCGCGCAGGTAGACATACATCGTCGAGCCTTCCATCAAGAAGTCGTGTTGGTACTCGACGGCGGCGTTGGCATCGAAGGTGATGCGTTTGGTCAAGTTTGTCCAGGCGTAACCGTAGCCGCCGAATTGGACGAAGATGTTGCCGTTGGCGAGTTCTTGGGTGGCGCAGGATGTAGGAAAAAAGCGGCCGGATGCAGGTTCTTCGGGGCGGAGCTGCAGCGGAACGGAGTGTTTCTTTAGTTCCGTACAAATTTGACTTTGGGCGAAGCCGAGGATGCCGCGACGGAGCGAGAGATTGCCGGTGTTGTTGACGACGCCGGGCATGAGGGCGAGGCCGGATTGGCCGCAACTGGCGCCGACGAACGAGGCGGCGAAAGCTACGGAACAGAGCCGCGCGAGGAGGGACGGACGCTGCATGGCGGTGGAGGATAATGCAAGAGGGGTCGGGGGCGTCGAGATTGTTGTGGGGTTTGTCGGGGGAAAGTTCTCTCCAGCCATTACTTTGTGAACCAACGTTTCGGGCGACCTGGTTCAAGAAGAAAGGGTCTGCCGGATGAAGTTGGCGAGCGCGTGGAAGGACGGACAGCGTTTTTCGCAAATGGCCAGATTGAGCTTTTCAGCGAGCTCCGGATTTTTATTTGTATTGTATCGGCTTTTGCCATTGGCTCCGCGAGACAGGCGTTCGAATTGTTCTTTCGGTTTCGCGAGCAAATGTGGCGACGCATGTGCGTGTGCATGTGCATTACCATGGGTCGCGAGTTTGACCGTTTCTTCGTCGGCCCAGAACCAAGCTTCGAGTTCTTCGATCGGAATACAAATATGCCGCTGAAGTCCTTGCGGCACCGGAACATTTTCGAGTTCGGCACGTCGAAGCATTTCGTTGTTCAGCTGGCCATTTTGCGGACTGCGGTCCAGGTCATGAACGATGATGACGGCTTGGCATCCGCTCTCCATCATTTCGGCCATCTTCGCTTCGGCCTTTTTGCGAATGCGTGCGCAGCCTTTGCCCCAGTATTTGTTGAGTCCTGGAGTCGAAGCTCGGGTCGACAAGGCGATACGCCGAACAAGAATGCCGACAGCATTTGCGTCCGTTTCGTCTTCCGTGATGAGGCCAAATCGAATGGAGGTCATTCGCTCGATTGCCTGTATACGAAGTCCGACAACGTGCCATCGTGGGTAAGGTAATTGAAAACGCGCCCGAGTTCGTTTTCGTCGAGTTTCCGGACCCGCGTTTGTCCTTCGTTACGCTCGACGAGTCGTAAATCTTGGGGCTTGCACCAATCGACGATTTGCGGCGAGTGCGTAGCAATGATGATTTGTCGGTCGTGCGAATAAGCATCGAGAATAGCGAGCAAACGCGCAAGTAAGCCTGGATGAACGGCAGTTTCGGGTTCTTCGATGAGGAGGCAGCGCGTTGTCGGATCTAGTAGTCGAACGATGATTTGAGCAATCCGTTGCGTACCGTCGGAACAGAGGCCGATATTTACACCATCAAAATGAACCGCAGCATATGATTCTTTGCTGTTCGTCCGTTCTTCATAACGATGAATGCTCACGTCATGGACGAGTTCGATTTGTTGTAATAGTTCAACAAGCTCACCGAACGTCTCTTCGGCATATAAATTCATTCGTAAAATGGTCAATGCCAGATCGTTCATTGTTGTCGTAGTATCGACGACTGGCCGCCATCCTTGCCGTTTGCCCCGCGTGTATCTACGCAGCAAGATTTCGTGTCGCGATTCAGAACCACGTGGAATACCAGCCGAAACCAATTGCAATCCAAAGAAGAAATCAGCCAGTTGTGTTGCCTCAACGGGCATTTTATCGATTTTTATTAATGCACGGGTTGCGATTGCAACTAGCCCCTCATCGTGTGGAACCACGATTGATTCCTCGTTGTGTAGGGTCAATCGACTATTTTCAACGAACCACAGCGTGTTGTTGATTCCATCGACTTTGCAACGTTCGGACCATTTCAGTTGTTGTTCGCGTGGGTCTGTTTCGTCTATTTCGCCATGGTCGGTGCGCTCATCTTCCTCAACTTCAAATTCGTACGTAAATCCGGGTTGTGCTGTACGTGTGCTCCGGCACCGAAATGATTTTGGCAGTGGTACATCGTCAATGCCAGAAACAATGCCATTGCCGACTGCGTTCAACCCCTCGATTATCAACGACTTTCCCGCCCCGTTTTTCCCGACGAGCACCGTCACGCGTTCGCCCA
>DAOMZH010000235.1:0-9562 GCA_035437985.1 Polyangium sp. (in: bacteria)
CCTTACCCAAGAAGAGTTGGCAGCGGCAATGGCATGGCAGCAGCAACCCGCTGCTGCATGAGGCTTCGCGCGATAAGGCAAAGGCAATTGGTCGGCCAGCGAAAGCATGGTCGGGTGCAATAACGTTTTACCGGGAGTAATCCAAATGTTTCGAAACCTTCGTCCACAACGTTACCACGACCTCGGCGAAATCATCGTGAGCACGGCTGGCCTCGACTTGCTTACAGGCTCTGATGATTTGGATGATATGATTTCTGGGGGTAGCAGTGATTTGCTTTTCGGCAACGAATTGCTTTTCGGCAACGAATTGCTTTTCGGCGCGGATGTCGATGCACTCTTTGGTGCGGACGGGGATCCCGATATCGCCGCATTGGCCCAAGTCATTTCTGGCAATGATAGTGATCTGACCGATCCCATCGATATTGCGGGAGCATTGGAAATCATGGGCGCGACGGGCGTATCAGCATCGGCAAAGCGCCAGGCCGCCGCAAAAGCAGTGCTGGCCAGAAGGAAGAAGGCAATGGCGCTGAAAGCGTTGGTTGCGCAGCAAAAGAAGCAAAATGCCCAACGGCGCCTCCAGGGCCTCGCAAACATTGGAATTCAGCCGACCCTCACTGTTGACAGGGGCTACACGAAGGCGCGACGATTCCCATTTGGGTTGCAGGCAGACGGCGTGACGCCGGCAGGTTCGCCCGGAAGCGTCACCCGACGCCCGCAAACACCGATCAAAGTGCAGCGACTCGTGGTTCCCTCATTCATTGCGCCCGCATTTGTGATTACCGACGTCAAGGTGGGCAAAGATAGTCAGCTCGTCGGCAGCGACCCCATTCCCGCAATAACATTTTCCGAGAATGCTGTTGCAGTCGAATTGACCGGCGACACTGCCAACGTGGGTCACGACGTGACCATTGCGTTTGCAAATATTTCGGGTGCAGCGCAGCAATTCCGGGCGGTGATCATTGGCGCAGCGGTGGAGTGAGCAACAGCGGGCAGCAGCCTTGTTCCCAATTCCTCATTTTCGGAGGGCAGGGTCATGTACTCGGTCACTTTCCGCGCGAGCGCGAGTTTTGAATCGGGAAACGAGGCGGTATCGAATACGGTGCTCGAGGCACTGCTCGAATGCCTGGTTCAGATAAATGTCGCATTGATGCGGTCACAGAAGTTTCCGGACCTCTACAGCACTCACGTGCGGTATAGGCAGGAACCGCTGGGGGATGAGAATTGGCGCGATGCTGCCATCATATTGCAAACCGGATTCGGCGATTGCGAAGATCTCGCAGCCTATCGCGTCGCCGAGTTGCGCGTCAAATATGGGATACAAGCACGGTGCATTTTCCGTTGGAAAACCTTTGAATTGGAGACGAAGGCAGGAAAGCGCCGGGTGAAGCTGTACCATATTTTGGTTGGGGTCGAGAAAAACGGAGTGCTGCTCATTGAGGATCCTTCGAAGCGCCTTGGAATGCCTTCGAATGCGCCAGAGCAAACGATGGGGCTGGGATGAAAATGGGTGGAGCTTTAATCGGAATTTTGGCTGTTTTGGGGCTACTCGGTGCCGCTGCCGTTGCTGCGGGCAAATCCGAGGAAAAGCCGCCAAAGCTGCCACCGCCCTCGCCGAAACCAGCTCCGCCACCACCACCGCCGCCACCACCTGCGCCGTGGCCACTGCCTCCAATGCCACCACCAATTCCTTTGCCCCCCTCGCCCCAACCCCCGTGGCCGGAGACGAGCCCGGGTTTGCCCCAGTTTCCCGGGGGAGTCACCACGACATCGACCGTGGTTGCCCCAGACGGCACCAAAGTCTTCCGCCAAGACCTGTTGCCGCAATTGATTCCCATCCTCGACAATTATGGCGTGGAGCCGGTCGAGGGAGACGCAAAGAACGTCAAGCTGGTCGCGAGAACTCAATCAAATCATGTCACGGCACGGCAGTGGGCCGAAGCATATAGTCAATATGCCGTTGCTGCGGTCGAATGGCTGGGCACGACTCACGAACCAAAGTTTCTTCGGGCCGTGGCGCCACAGGACGCGAGAACGATTGCCCCAGCAAATGGGTTTTACGCGATTCTCACGGGCCCGGTTATCGTTGCAATGCCGCAATGGCCAACGCCCGGCGTCCCCGGAATACCGGCGCCGATACCTCAACCCGCGCCGATACCTCAACCTGCGCCACCAATACCCCAACCTGCGCCACCGCCCACGGGGCTCGAGGAGCTCCCGCCCGACACCCGAACGAAGGTCGAATCCTTACTTGCTGGGACAAACGCAACCGCAATGGACCAGATTGCGAATGACCTCGAAAACCAGGGCTATTCGCGCTCCGCGGAAATCGTGAGGAAACGAGCGGCGGATGTGCGCTTGGCGGCAAACGTTTCGAATACGACCGCAGGCCGGACCTACACCGTGCGCGGGTCGGAATTGCCTTCGCAGGTCGCCGCCTATTATACGGGTGACGGTAATCGATGGCGCGAGCTTGTCGAGACCAACCCGGAGCTTCGCATAAGGAAAAACGGTACGATCGAGTATCTAACCCCTTGGAAGTCCGGAATGGTAATCGTATTGCCGAAAACTTGGGATACGAAAAAACCCCCGATGCCCATCAAATCGGGCACTGAGCAACCATTGCCCCAATTGCCCCCGCCAAAGTAGTGGTGACTGGAGAAACCATGGAGACAACAGTCTACATCAAACGCGAGAATCAGAATCCCGTTCCCGTCCGACTAAAAACCGTACGGCAGAATGGGCAATGGCTGGCGGTCGCCGAAATCCAGACCAAAACGGGACCAGTGCGTCTCACGGCAATGGCCTCCGAAAAGACGGTGGCGGACCTGGTAAAACGTGGGGTTGCAAAAATACCACCCGAAATGGCGACAGGCGCCGATGTCTTTTCGAGCATTGCAAAGCTGACGCAAAGTCAGGCCGCGCAAAACGTTTTGAAGCAGGCGCAAGGCGTCGTAAAAAACCCATTATTCATGACCGCATTGTCTTTCATACCGGGATTCGGTCCCGCAATGCAAACCATGAACAAGGCCACGGCAGCGGTCAAAGCCGCTCAAAGCCTGATGGGAAGGGCCCGGCAAGGCGATCAAAAAGCCCAGCAGAGCGTGACGGTTATCGCCAATTCGGCGAAAAAAGGATCGAAAAAAGGGTCGGTGCTCATGGCGCTTTTGCAGGCCGCGGATGGGGCAATGCGGAATATTTTTTCGGGCGGCAATAATTCACCCACCATGGAGGTCAACGATATTGCTGCGCAGTTTGCCGCCGGTTCGTGGTCACCACCCTGGACAACGGCGCCGAGCTCGGGCAATTCGTGGACGCCGCCCTGGGGTGACTTGCCGCAAATGCCAGCGCAACTTCCGCAGACGCCACCGGCACCACCACAACCGGGCAATGCCGGGCAACCCCCCGCAGGAAACACTGCACCCCCATGGCCCCAGGGCTGGCCAATGCCGATGCCGGCACAGGGGTGGCCCATGCAGGCGCCCATGCAGGCGCCGATGCAGCCGCCTATGCTCCCGCCCGGACCTCCGAGACCCGCGAGTACGACGCCACAATCGCCATATCCCTACTATCCCTACCCGTGGCCTTGGTTTCCGCGGAATACCCCAAAGTGTTAGCACGCGCCATTAGGAGGATTCCATGCCGCAGAAATACGGGGCCACAGTATCCATTGCGCTTTCGGGCAATACGATCACGGGTTGGAAAGGATTCACGAGCTACCTGGAGCGTATCGACCCGGGCGTTTTCGCATTGAAGTTGGATGCCAATTTGGCCGATTTCGAGTTCGCGGTGAATGCGCAGGTCATCAATCCACCGGTTGGTTCCGAAACGAAGTGGTCCACAACGACTTATAAGTGGCTGAATCCACCGATGACCCCGCCTGGCATGTACATTATCGTTGTTACATCGAAGGATGGAACGCCGCAGGATATTGATTTCGATGTCACTGCCTCAACGTTCAAATAGATCGAAAACAGGGAGGACTTTATGATTGGCTGTACGGTTGATGGTGGTCTCACGCCCGTCATCAGAGGAACGAGGGGAATCAATGAAAAAGCTGTTCGAACGGATATTGGGGTCGTCGAGTTGACGCTCGACTTGCCCATGGCGGCGTTCGAGTATACCGCACAGGCCACGGTGTCGGAACCGCTTCTCAGCGACACAACGATTGTCCTGAGCAAGACCTATCTCAATGGCGTTGCGAAAATCATCGTCAAGACGTTTGCCGGTGATATCCCGGCGGATCTTGATTTCGACGTGACAGCATTACGCTTCACGCAAAACTAGCATCAAGAGGATCCGTCATGGCAGCGGACGACGTACTTGGCCTGAATGACGGACTTCACAATGGGGCTTCGGAGAAACTCGACCCAGCGCAATCCGAACCCCAGAATATACTTGCGACCAAAGGTGGCTCGAATGTGTCACCAACCCTCGTCACGATTCAATGTAGCCTCGAGATAACGCAGCCACAAACGCCCCCGACGTCGGTCATTGGCGTAATGGGCTTCTTGGACTGGGGGATCAACGGATGCAGCCATGTCGCCAAATTTGATTGGCTACAAGGCTGTGCGTTCACATTGACCGCCACATCATTCAAGCTCCGGGCAAAACTTCGCAATGGCCTGAGCCCTGGCACGTACGTGAAAGCGGGGGCTTCCATCGCGTATGGTACCAAGCCTGTCGTGCCATTGCAGCTAACAACCGATTATGTAACGTTGGTGAGCAACAACGGGGGCGCCAGCACTATTTTTGACATTCCACCCTGGGCCACGCACGGGCTTTTGGTGGCGACTCCATTCAGCGCGCTGCTGGCGCGAGGCATCTTGGTGGAAGTGTTGACGTTCACCAACGTACTTCGGTACGATCTTCGCCCTGGCGATTGCACCGAAGCGAACCGATTCCCGTTGTCATTTGACGTCCAACGAGTCCGCGTCACGAATCAATCGGATGAAGGACCCGTAAACGTTGCCATCATCTGGAGGCTGACCCTATGAACGTGGGCGGCTACCAGCTTGCCGATGTTGCCGGTCCTGAAAGGGACCAGCAAATCGTCGGAATCGTCCTCAATCGCGGTGCCATTGATTGGGGATGGATTCAGATTCCGCTGGAAAACGATCGCGGGTATTTCGTGGTTGCGCCAGATTACCTGGCAATTGGCAATGAATCGGATTGGTGCCGAGTCCCCGTTGGCGGTCCAGCAGCGCAGATAATCGCGGATCAATTCAATGCGCTCTTGCCGACGGCATTCATGGTCGACTTGATTTGGAAGTTTGGAACGACAAAGCTGTCGCCTGAACCGTTCAAAGACCTCACCGCAATGACGTCGACGAAGCGATTCGTCGAGCACAACGAGATCATCGAACGTCAGCGTAATGGTCGGCAAGGGCTCGTCGTGGGCCACAAGAAGGACTTGATCGTATCCAATCGACTCGAATTGTTTCCAACCGCGGTTTGCATATACGGCTGGCACCAAAGCAATGGGCAACCAATTCAACCCGTGTCGACGGCGCACAGGCAATGGTGGTATTCAGATTATTCGCACGGTTGTCGGCTCGTAAACAAGCAAATGGTGCTAGATGGCCAAACCGTCGATGTAGAAAATGTTTTACGTGACCCCCAGCTTGCACACGTTCTCACGGGTGGCAAGGCATACGCCGCCCGCACGAGGACGAGCAAGGACTCGGTTGACGACTCGATTCTGCGAATCACTCGTTACAACACGGCTTTGCTCACGAAAGGAGACATCGCGCCTCCTCAGCACCATGCCCCCGCTGGCCCCGCTCGAGCGCCCGGTCCAGTGGTCGCAACTTCAGATCTGGGATTGCGTGCATTAAGTTGGTGTCAGCACGAGCTTGCATCGGGTGTCCGGGAAGAACCATTAGGGTCGAACGCCGGCCCGCGCATAGCCCAATATTTCGCGCCGGCCCGCCGGCGATCGACCGGACAATCGCTCGGAATCGACAAAGGCGATTGGTGCGCCGTTGCCCAAAGCGCCGCACTCGCCTCGAGCGCCGCCCCAGGCGAATCAGTCCCGCACGGGTATCGAGCCGCGGTGTGGGAGCTCGAAGACGATGCAAAAGAGTCGCAAGCGTGGGTTGCAGTCGCCGACATTCGCTCGGGCAAATACACTCTGCTTCCCGGTGATCTCGTCGTGTGGACACGCGGGCAGGCCGGGAGTCGCCTTGGGCATGTGTCACGTGTCGAGACTCCGCCGAACCAAAATGGCGAAATGGTCACCATCGGTGGAAATGAGGATAATGCGTGGACGCGGCGCAAGCGCAATATTTCCGAGGCCGAGTTGCGTGGAGCGATCAAGTATCACGATTTCGCACGTGTTGATTTTGGCGTCAAGAAGGCATCGAATACCGGAATCGTGCCCGCAATTCCGATTACGCCGACCGTGCAGCAGATCCGGCAAACCAAAGAATCGCAGTGGCCTGATAAGGTTCTGACAAACGAGGGGTGGCTCCAATTCGAAGAAGAGTATCTTCCGCGTGTCGTGACAGGCGAAAATGGCCGGGCACACCTCGAGGCGCTCAAAGCGCAGGCCATTGCGTCGCGTACGTATTGCCTGCGTGCAATGCAAGACGACCCCAAACTCGGGCGGTCAACGCCCCTTGTCAACTCGCAAAAATTCCAGGTCTTTGCAAAAACGGCGCTCCTGCAATGTGTCGATGCGGTGAACGCGACGCGCGGAGTCGTCGCGAAATACGGCGGTCGGTTCATCATCGCAAACTACGTTGCTGGGGCCATTTGGAAAGACGGCAAGGCTGGTTCGGACCCGACGAACACTGAAAAATGGGTCACTTACAATGAAGGACGAACCGGAAGTTCGGTCCAGCCGACCCGATTGTCCAGCATCAAACGCCCCGACAATCGCGGGTGCATGAGTCAAAACGGCGCGGATTGGCTCGCGCGAAATGGTCGGAATCATATTGATATATTGCGATATTTTTATGGCGCGGATGTTGAAATTGCAGGCGACGCCAATCAGTTTGTCCAAATCAAGCAACCCAGGGAAGGAGCACTCATGGCCACCGCACAAGCTCGCATCAATACGTGGAATGCCCCAAACCGTAACGTGGTCGTGATGCGGAAGCCTTCCGGCATCGAAGCCCTTGCATTGTCGGTTGGCGCATCGCGCCCCTCCCAGATCACGGTCACTGGTTGCATCGGGTCGAAAACGCCCGGAGAAAAAGCGGTGAATTCAACGGCTTACGCCGGGGCAAACCAACGCCCTTGGGAAGTGGCAATTGGAGCCGACCAATTGCGCGTCGTACTCATGGCCGTGAAAAAAGAGGTGGACGATTGCGATACGTTCATCAAACAGTATTGGAGCGAGGACGATTCGTACGGCAAGCAATGGGCCGAATACGCAAACTCGTTCTATCAGTTTTTCAATAAAAACTACTTCGACACTCCAATGCGTGACCCCGACGCTATTCAAAAAGCCTATCAATATTCTGAAGGCGTGAAACAGTGGATGTACATCTCGAATGCGCGAATCAATCAAACTCGTCAGAACACGACCGAAGGGAAAATTGGCGGAGGCAGCAATTTCCCGTTGCTGCCAGCAATTGGCATCGGCCTCCTCGCACTTTTGGGTTTGGGTGCGGCTTTCGTTAGTTCGAATTCACGTTGAGGGGCAGGAATCATGGCGCTTGAACTCAATGGCCGCAGCGTAGGTAGCTGGCTCGACTCCCACCTCAAGGATGTCGATGATACGTCGAAACTGCGCTTTACACTTCGGCACATCAATGGGGCCAAAAAAGAGGTGGTCAAGCGCTGGGCAGCAGCACAAGAGACAAACACGGCCGAGCTTTCGATACGAGTCGCGGAAGCGGTACGAATGGACGCAATCAGCGCGGGAGGGGGCCAGCACAGATACGAGCTCGTTGCGCACGTCGATAATGAGCAAGTGGGCCTCTTTCGCCTGAACGTTCAGGATTCCGAGATTGAGGAAGACCCGAACACTGGGTTTGCCATTGGCCGAAATTCACTCAATGAATGCGCTGTCGATTTGGTCAGACAGTCCCAAGGCCATGTCGATAGTTTGCTTCGGGCAATAGGGCATCTCGTCGTTGGTACGGAACGAAGTCGCATTGCTGAAATCGAGCGGGTGACAAACCGAAACGTTCAGCTCGAAAACAAGCTCGATGAAATGCGCGCCGAGTTTGAAAAGGCGAAAGACAACAATCTCGAACGCGATTTGAAACGAGACAAGTTCGACAAGGATCAACGTCGGATGGACGAGGTATTCGCGACAGCGCGTGTACTCTTGCCGTTTTTGCTGAACGCATTCGCCAAGAAGCAACTCGTTCCCACGGGTGACAACTCGATCTTGAAAGAAGCGCTCAGGCCGGTAATGACCGAGATGACAATGGACCAAATATCGAAATTGCAGGAGATATTGTCGCCAGCGCAGGTGGTGGCTCTCTTGGAGCTGTGGAAATTGCTCAGCAGCGAAGAGGATAAGAAATCCGGCGAAGAAGGGAATGGGAAATCGAATGGCGCAACGAATAGCCGACCTCAAAGCACTTAAAGAATTCGACGAAATTGCCGGCCACGCGATTGCAAAAGCCAAGGGTGAGGCGTTACGGAAAAAGGCCGCTGCGAAGCGCGTTGCGGACAAGAAAAAGGCTGCGGCTGCCGCCAAGAGGGCCGCCACGAAAAGAGCGGAGGCCGCGAAAAAAGCCCGCACCCAAAAAGCAGCGGCCGCGAAACGAGCCCGCACCCAAAGAGCCGCAGTAGCAAAACGAGCCCGCACCCACGCGGCCAAAAAGCGCTCGACGACGAAACGGAAGCCGGCGGCAAAGAAAAGGGCAACGAAACGCACGACCAAAAAGCGCACGACCAAAAAACGCACAAAGAAATAGGAGTAGACAATGCTGCTTGGGAATTTCGACAAATGGTACGTGGATCAAACGCACCCAAGTTACGAGGCGCTTGCTGATGCACTGAAGATGCAATTTCCACAATTGCGCATTGGAATCGGTCCTGCATCGCTCAACGATCAATACTACGGGACAAACCCGCCCAAGGCCCAAATCGAAAGTTTCATTGCGGGATTCGTACCCACTCCGCTTCGCAACACCCATCCCCCGGATTTCATGCGCAATGCCCCAAGCGTTGCGACGACGAGCTCGGCTCCGAGGCCCAGCCCGGCCCAGGCCCCGAGTCCGGCACCCCCGCGTTCCGCCGTGGCGATGAAACGCGGTGATAGAATCTGGATCTTGATCCCTGGCATCGACCCGGTCGATGCGCTGTTCCAGGCTAGGTTGCCTGACGGGCAGGTTCTGGTCGATCTTGACGGCGTGGCGACGCCGGTCGACTCGTCTGCCGTTTATCTCGACTTGGACGCTGCCGAAGCAGCCGCGGTGTTGAGCACGAGTGGTCCGGACGAGCTTGCCGAACCTTCCGAAGCAGCTCCCGAGCCGCCCAAAGCGTCGCCTACGCCTCCTGTACTCAGCGAACCAACGCGTACAGATGTCCACGCAGTTGGCTCCACTATTTCAAAGCAATCAGCTGAACCGCGTACGGATGTACACGCGCGCGAACTTGC
>DAOMZH010000235.1:9662-12440 GCA_035437985.1 Polyangium sp. (in: bacteria)
GCAGGCCGAATCGTCTTAGGCTTCGCGGGGCGTGAGTTACCAGCACGTTTGTCCGGAGGTAAAAATGCGTCGGCTCTCTTTGGCGGTTTTTGCGGTTCTTGTGGGCTTTGCGGGTTGCGGTGGTGATGGCGAACTGTTCTCGGGTGCCAGCTCGTCATCCTCCAGTGCGGCGGCGGGTTCGTCAGCCAGCTCGAGCTCCAGCTCGTCAGGCGACGGTGGTGCCGGTGGTGCCAGCTCATCCTCGAGTGCGTCGGGCAGCTCGAGTTCCAGTTCGTCGGGTGGTGGCGGCGATGGTGGCGGCGGCGGCTCGCCATCGAGCTCCAGCTCATCGAGCTCATCCAGCTCCGGGACGTGTATGTGCCCTCCATATCAGGAGTGCAAGGATGGGACTTCGACGTGCTGGGGATGCACGAAAAACAATACAATGTGTGGGACGTTCGTTCCGAAAACCCAGGGAGTCGAATGCGAAGATGGGTATGTCCCGCCCACGGCCGATTGCGCGTACGTCGGCCAGCAACCCGAGTTCCCATTCAAAGCGCTCTACTGCTGCATACCCAAATAAACCATGCTGCCATTCGCGGCCTTCACCATTACCCACATTACCATAGGTAAACTATGCAAAAGGTAGTCTTGTGGATTGGTCCAGTTTGGCCCGGTATCATCAGAGGCGCAGTCCCTCAGGACTGGTCGATTCTCACATTTGACGACCAGAAGGCCGGAGGAAATGGCTCGAATGCCTACAAAAATTGGGCGTCGTCACTTGGTCCGGATCCATTGTCTCAAATAGCCCCCAATGCTCAGCAGATCGTTGTTGCGGGTTTTTCGCGAGCGCATGGGGCTATCGATGTGCTGCTTCAACGAGCTGCTGCCGCCAATGACAACCGCGTTACGTCGCTCGTGGCCCTCGATGCGTATTACTCTGCTGTGGGCAACAATCAACCCAAACCCGGATATTTGAATTGGTGCATGCTTGCGCTAGCGCGTAACTTGCCCGTTGTTTTTACGACGAGCTCGGGACATCGCGACGTTGAACAAAGCGCGTCGGCGAGTCTGCTACCGCTTGCAAAGACCCTCCAATTGCAACCAGTGAAGGTGTCAATCCCCGGTTTGCCCGAGCCTGCGAAGTCTTTCAATCGCGGGAGCATCCTATGGCTCGATTACGAGGCGCGATTGCGCCACGAGCAGCACCCGCTGGTGCTTGGTCCAGCATTGTTTTCGACGGGTATCCCATTCCGGACTCCAGCCAACGAGGTACTCAGGCCAGCGCAAGCCGTAGCTCCGCCGTTGCAAACGCCCCCACCGAGATCCCCAGCGCGGGCCGTTGCTCCACGTCAACAGAGGTTGGTCGTGCCGTCACCCACTCCGCCATCCGATGGTCCAGGTGCAGGGATTGCGCTGGGTTTGATGCTGCTAGCGGGTCTCGGTGCAATGGCCTTTTCATTACGACGAGTCGCACCGAAAGCTTCCGGAGAAAAGAGTGCAGCAGGGTCACCCATGAAGACCGAGGAAAAGCCAGGCCAGACCGTGAGCACCTGACGATGGCAATGAATCAATTGAGGTGTGCGCATTGTCGTTACATGGCGGACTTTTTAATCGCTGGTGACCCATGATTAATTATTACATCGTCGAAGAGGGTTCCAAACGCGCCCTGCTTTGGTTTTCTTGTTACGAGGGAAATCAAAGTCAATGCGATGTCGAGGTCGAATTTCGGCGCCCATTGTTGAAACAAAATCGCTGGAGTGTTTTTAGAACACCACCAATGGACACGATGCCGGACGTGATCGAAGACGCACCAATCATTGCAAAGCACTGGGCTTTCAATGAAGACCTTACACAGCCCAAGCTGCCCCCCTATTCATACGCAATGTTTATTCCGCGCCAGGCTGCTTCGTTCGTCGCCGACCGAACGGTGGCCTACTATCTAGGCATGTGGCCAATGTGGGAGGATTACGTGCAGCGGCCAGACGATCCAAACATTTGGCCCATTCGAGGGCTCATCGTCGCGGCAAGTATAAGGCAACAGCCACAATTGCGAAAAGAAATCGACTACAAGTGGCGCACGATATATAGGCACAAAGGGTGGCGAAATGTCCCTGGTGGGGTAGTGCCGTTGCATTTCATTGATGAATGCTACTATATCGATTGGAAAAGAACCGGAATCCCGGCGCTCTACAATCGTGGGTGTAACGATCGCGGTTTGCCGTGGACTGAATTCGAATCGACCGTGCAAATGACGTTTTGAGAATCCAGCCGAATGAAATAGGAAGAAAGCTGCGTCATGCCGACCATTCTGATTGACATACCATCCAATGGGGTCGGCAATCCTTCAAACGTCTCCACATTGAGCTATCCGAGAACAATCTTGTTTTCTGGCGAGGGTAGCGTTTCAATCGAGGTGAGCAATGACAACAAGAACTTTGCTGCATTGCCCACGATGGTCGTTGGTCCCGGAGGCCCGCCGTACACGATCAGCGACGCTTTTTTGTTTGTCCGGGCTAGGCGCATCAGTGGACTAGGGCCGTGCTTTTGCTCGATCACGGATGCTCCACCGAAACCCGGTGAGCAAGGTCCGCCCGGCATTCAGGGTCCACCCGGTATTCAAGGCCCGCCTGGTGTTCAAGGCCCGCCCGGGGTTCAAGGGCCCCCTGGTATTCAAGGCCCAACTGGTGTTCAAGGCCCGCCCGGGGTTCAGGGACCCACCGGTATTCAGGGTCCACCCGGGGTTCAAGGGCCCCCTGGAACTGCACTAGGCGATCTCCACTTTGGCAGCGCAGGAAT
>DAOMZH010000236.1:0-12399 GCA_035437985.1 Polyangium sp. (in: bacteria)
GTTTCATGCGTTGCGGCCAGGTATTCTTGAAACGATAAATGCAAGAACGAGAGTTGGCCCAAGCGTCGATCGACCAAGAGGCCCAGACGGCCAAGTGCATAATCGAGGAACAGGCTCATGTCTCTCTTCGCTATTTCCGGTGAGATGGCTGGCGTTCGCCGATCGTGGGTTGCGTGGTAAACGGTCAGAAATGCCAAGGCATCCGCATGGGAGAATAAGCTCGGGGCCCTGGTCGTTGCATCTTCGACGAGCAGCCCGTATTCTTGGACGTGAAATGCGAGGGCTTCCAAATAGGGGCGCGTGAGCATTGGGGCGAATATCGGGAGGGCGTCGTGTGCATCTTGTTGGGCCAGGCAGTTGTCCAAGATCAGCGTTACGCATCGTTCGTAGAGTGCACCGCGGTCTTGGGGCAGATGGCTCGGAAAGCGATGCACAAAAGCCATGAGCGTGAGCAAAAGCGGATTTTCCGCCAGCGCCCGGACTTGTCCATTTCGGAAAATCGCTTCGCGTAACGAAGCCTTTCCCTCGCTTTGCTTGCGGGGATCGTTTGCAAACTGAATCCGATACCAGCGATCCAAAAAATCGTCAATCTGGGCATCGTCGAGCGCGCCAACCACGACGTGTTCGAAATCGTCGTTTGGCAGCGCAACGTCATGGGTATATCCATGTGTGCGTGAGGTTACCCAGATAGGACAATCCGGATAATCATGCCGGAATTCTTGAATGCGTTGGGCTATTTCTCTCCGCGTCGCGGGCAAACCCACTTCGTCCAGCCCGTCGAGCAAGAGGATGGCTTCGCCCATACGAACACAACCGTCGAAAGACGCGGGATGTACCGAACGAAGTCGTAACGATGTGTCACAACGTTGCGCGAAGTATTCGAGCAGCGAGAGATCTTGTCCCCTTCCGTTGCGCACCTTTTCGAGCTCCTGCGCATACCGACGTAGCGAAATAGGTATTGGAATCCGTGCCGGTGGCGGTGTATAATCGGCCAACGTCGCAGCACCACGTGCGTGGACCAACGCCAGGAACTTGAGCAACATCGTTTTCCCCGTACCCGCGTCCCCAAGGACCAGCACGGAACGTTCATTTTTGACGAGTTCGAGCAGCGCGGTGCGTTGTTCGCGATTGTGTTGCGCGCGAAAAACCGTGCCTAGGAAAAAATCGGTAATGCGAATTCTGACCCGGGTTTCTTGTTGCGTGTCCACCACTGGTGGAAAACCCACGAGATTGAGGTGTTCGAACTCGCGGACGATTGCTTCGCAATAACGGGGGGTGAACGCCCGAAAATCGAAAGATGGATCAAACGTCGGTAATTCCTGGGGTGCGAGTTTGCGGTAATAACGGGCAAAAAGCCCAGGAACAGGGCGGAGCAAGTTCTCCAAATCAGCCATGCCCCAGACATCGACAGCAGTATAACCTTCCCATCTCGGTTGAAGGCCGAGCCATGCGCGTTCGCTTGCGCTGATATCCCGCGGAAACATGAGGTACAGTCGCGTCGCCGTCGACCAAGTTCCGTCGGTATGGTCGCACCGAACTCCAGGTGTCATCAAGAGCCGGACAATGAGATCTTTCGCGCGCCCTGTGCGGATGTCCGTGGGGCTCCAGATTGGGCAATATGCAGGTAAATCGCGATTGGCATCGAAGGACAGCCGGGTCGCCCCTCGTGATACTTCGGTTTGTCCGAGCCTTACGAACAAATAGGGGAGATTGCTCCACATTGCCTGTTGCCAGAGCAGATGGCGCACGAGTTTCGCAAATTCGTTCTCCCCAGCGTCTCCGTTTGGCAGGAACTCGACAATCGCCGGCAATTTAGATCGTTGTGGAACTTGTTCGGGAAAGCGAAAAACTCGCGAGTCCGTTCCCCGTAAAACCACCACGGGACAAAACGCGCTTGCACCGTGCTTGATGAACACGGCGCGACGCGCTTCGTTCGCAGCCCACGCAACGTCCCCGCGGCCGCGAAATGATTGGGTCAATGCGCGATAAAACTGCATCGAGAACAGCAGCGCTACATCCGCGCGCACGGGCCAAAGATGTGCCACGACAGCGTCGGCACCCGCCTTGACGAAGATCTCCGCGGCCGAAGCAAAGTCCCCCGGCGCCGCACCTTCACACGCTTCCAGTACGATCAAGCGCAAGTTCGCCTTGAAATGCTCGCGCAACGGTTCGGCCAAGAGGTCCACTGCAACCCATTCTTCTTCACCGTCGCGATCATCGGCCAAACGCAGCTCGGGAATGTTTGATGACGACAAACGACCATGCCCCAAAAAATGCAGCACGTGGGGCCCAGGACCTCGACCCGCACGATCCAAAAGCTCCAACACTCTGGCGTCTCGGCCTTCCAGCGGCTCCAGCCATTTTACTTCGCCGAGATGAATGCGGTCCTTCAGGGCCAGTTGCAAATTCTTCACGCCCGCGCCGTTTGTCGGCGCAATGGCGCGCACTTCAATCGCCCCAGATACGTCCCGGGGACTCCAGGGATCGCCGCTTGCTATGGTGCGTACAGGAAAAACATCCGCCGATGTGCTCCAAAAACCACGCTTTTGGTCCGGCTTGCACAATGCCTCCCAAGGTATGGCATGCAAAGCCGGATCCTCGACGACAAACCGCACCAGTACCATACCCCCACTGGCCTCCTGCAGGCGGCTAAAAAGCGCGCGCCGATCCTCATCGAGCAAAGCTTTCTGAATGTTGTGCGCAGCGGCGAGCCCCTTCTCGCTCAATCCCTGCTCGTATCTCGCGGCAACTTCGACCAGCCGCGCAAATTCGACGACCTCACTTCGTGGGACACGTAACTCGCGCTGGGGCAAGTGCTCAGCTCGGCTCCCCTTGGTGCCGACGAAGATGCGGCTTTCGTCGCTGGTGATGGTGAATTCGATCCATGTGGGCTGGATAGGTGGGTTCATGCGCTAGAAATCCACCCTAGTTCAAAACGTTACGTACGTCCAAGGAAAAAACGCCAAAAATGTGACAAAAAGTTCGTTTTGGAACGCACAAAATTGTGCTCGTGCGACATGGCGAGCCTGGGGGCGTGCGGTAGTGTCGACCCATGTGGAGGCGATCGATGCTCAGGGGAGGTTCGAGGTAATGACGTTGCGATTCAATCAATGACCACGCATTCGCAAACTCGATAAAAATCCCTCACTCCACTTCGTATTCCTGCACCAATCCGCCTTTGGTCAGCCCGAGCCATTGCCCTCCGAGCGAACGGGCAAACGTTTGGTCTTCGATCAGCACCCCAACCTCGAAATTGCGCGGTTGTCCCCACTCCGCGAAATTCGCACTCGATACATAAGCCTTCAGCATGTCCACGACCACGCACCTGAGGTGCAAACGGTAATAGGGTGGTCCTGGCACCAAGGCCCGGACATCGAAAAATATCCGCGGATATGGATGGCCGAAGGGCCAATTCGTTTCGAGAAACATCGCCAAATAGCGATCCACGTGCAATTGCGGCAAAACGTTTCCCGCGACTTGCGGAACGTCGACGAAAAAAATTGCCTGCAATTGTTCATTCGCGCTCATGCTCCGATGCAACGGCTCCAATGTCTCCACCGCATGATCAAAACGATAACCCGCCAAAATCACGATCTGCTGCGCTTTTTCGAATAACGTGCGCAACACCGCCCCTGTATCTCGCGCCGTACTTCCCGCACCCTCGGGACCCGCCCACACGAGCTGCGGCGGGACCACTCGTTCACCGCGCTCGGTCATCGCCACTTCGAGAATCATCAGGCAAGCTTCTTTGGTATGTCCTCCAAGCACCCCCTCGATATCGACGAGGTGTTGACGAATGCCCAATCCGACCAAACCCCCTCGCGTGACCGGCAGGGGCAAACGCGCCGTAGCAATGGCGCTGTGCAGCTCGGCAAGCACGGCCGTCGGCAGGTTGCGCAAACTTGGACGAGGTCCGATCATGGCTGTTCCAGGAAAAACACGAGGGCAGAGTCAACACCGATCCCGGGAGCGACACCATTCAGCGTTTGCTGCGTTTGCTGCGTTTTTATAGCGGCCATGCGGTTCTCCGGCGACAGCGGGGACCGATTGTACCAAGAGTGCGTTTGGATGAAAAGAGGTATCCCAGTCGCTTTCATGAATCATGTCGAAGCAGGCGGTCCGCCCGCCGCTTTTTGCGCCAACTTCTCCAGCCAGATCTGATGCCACTTGCTCATGTTTTGCGGCATGAAGAGCTTGCCAAGGCGCGAAACGAAGCCGTATTGTGTCTCCTCCGTCAACACCCAGCAGCCACTGCCCCGAGGCTCGATGAGCCACGCATGGTAGACGTCGATCCCGACTCCGACGGCGAACCAGCCAATGCGTTCCCCGGGGACGAATTCGTGCACGCGCGAAACGAGCGGCATGTTGAACGTGCGCCAGCGGAACTCCACCCCAGCCGAAAGATCGCGCGCTCCGCCATCGATGCGCACCGCAGCCGAGTTCGAATACCATAGCGGCCATTCACTCGCGCGGATGAGCCAGGCCCATACGGCTGCGGGAGGTGCGTCCATGGCGAGCTCGTTGCGGACGTGGATGGGTGCTACCTTGGGATCGAAACGCGGGGGCCAGTTGATGTTCATCGACACAAGCCTAACCCATCTCCTCGTCCCAATTCCAGCCGATTTTTGGGGCTGCTAGAGGAAAGGGATGGCCTGGGAATGGGCCCGCGAAGGTCCCAAGCAGCGAGGCACGGAATTTTTCAGAGCAGTGCGGGAAGCCTTGACAAGCTTGGCTCATTCTGCGGTATGCTTGGATTGCAACACGACCGCTTGGATAAATAGGAATACTACATCAACAATGGGCTGCGTAACCGATATCATTACCACCGGCGATAATGACGAACCCATTTTTCCGGTGAGCCGTTACCGTCATTACTATTATTGCGACCAATGCGGCTCGTTCGAGTTGCGACCCTATGAAGAGCAGCAAGAAGGCTTTTTCGGGTGGTTGTTTCGCATGAAAGAATTTCGGGGCATTCGGTGCGCAAAGTGCAATACCGAATATCTATTCGGCACCGCGTTTTTTAACAATCACGATGCAAATCCCCGAGGGTTCACCATGGCTGACGTGTACCGGCCCCAGTCTCGTGCGTTTTGGCTCGACGGAAGCATAATAGATTCGTCCGAAGACCCCACTCCGCCGACGTGATTCAGAGCGTGTTCATCAGAAAATCACTGATCTTTGCTTGGTTTGACCGCGAAGCGGACAAACCAAAACTGGTCCAGCGCT
The DNA here is from genome assembly GCA_035437985.1 of Polyangium sp. (in: bacteria). GTDB lineage: Bacteria > Myxococcota_A > Polyangia > Polyangiales > Polyangiaceae > Polyangium. Next base: position 5,230 of record DAOMZH010000236.1, read on the forward strand.
CGCTGGTCCGGGTGCAGGGTCGGACAGACCCTGCTCGGGTCTGGGGTGAAACCCCAGCGAAACGCTGATAGACACGCTCTCAAGCAAACCACTCGCCGATCTGTAACACTTCGTGCAGCATCGCCTCTGTTGCCTCTTGGCCACTCAAGGTCGAAATCAGCGACGAAAGTTCATAAAACCAACGATCTCCATAACCTGCAAGCGCTTGTCGCCGGGGCAGCATGCGCACGCTTCGCCAATAATCCAGCCAACATTCGACCAAGGTCGTCGCATTCGCCTTCTTTATCCAAAACGAGCCATCAATACGCTGAAAAATTACCGTTCTATGCCGCTCGATGCGCTCGGCCGTAAGTTCTTCTTGTAAAACTTCGGTGTATCCGTGCTCTTGCAATGACCTCATCGCCCCGAGCCACAGGTGGTCCGAAGTGCGAGCCTGGGCGAGGATCTCCGGAAGATACCCCAGCGGCCCGAACATCTCGATCGCCAGATCATAAACGAGCGAAAGCTCATACTGATTGCCTTCGAGCGGCGCGAGTGCCTCCTGCAGCGCTTGTCGCTGCCCTTCTTTCTTGTAAAGCGAATAGGCCATCTTCGCGATTCGTTGGGCAAAGTCCTCCTGCAAATTTTTTCTGAGCTCCTCGGCGAGGGCGATATGACCCGACGCATACAATGGCCCCAAGGATATTGCGATGTTTCGCTCTTCGCGAAAATACCCCCAGCTTCGGTCTTCGGTCAAATACTCGGCAATGATGTCTCCGGAATTTTCGACGTGCCGATACAGATCGCGAAGGGTCCCTGCATGTTGATGGAGGGAGCGCACGTGGCGCATCAAATGCTCCTTGACCCGCGTTTGTTCCTGCTTGGATATCGTGGGAATCAGACTCTCGAGTACCCAGCCATTGGAATCTTTCTCAAGCCAACTTCGCGCAGCTCCCAGGGTGAGTGCTCCGCAGAGTGCACCGGACAAACTCGAGGCATTGGAAAAACGGGGACCACTCGTCCAGCGCTGGATCGCCGCAATCTGAATTGGTTCGCGCTCTTCTTCGGTGAGCCACTTCGTCGCCCGCGCGAGCGCCGCGCCGGCCAAACGCTCCGTGTCTGTCGCGATGCTCCCATTCCAGGCTTCGATCGCCATGGCATGTCGTTCTTCTCCCGTCATGAGATTCGCGAGCGAAACCAACGTAATGGCATTGGTTTCTCCTCGTCGTCGCGCAGAGAGAGCTTTCGCCCAATGCGCGTGTGTTTCCGTGGGCATCTCGTGCGCCAACGTCGCCGCGGTCGCCAGAATCGCGTCGTTATCCGCAATGCGCCGAAAACGCGCCAGCAATTCACGAACGCAGCGGGCTTTTTCGGGAGGATGCATCCAACGTAAGCACTCGACGAGCAAAACCGGGCCGTAACGATTGGCGCCGATATAACACCAATGCATGAAACCGGGCTCTCGCGGCCAGTGCTGATCTGCATTCCAAAGGTCATTGTCTTTGCCCTTGTCGATTTCGGACAAAATCAGACGATAGGCTTCCGTCGCCAAACGATCCGCCGTGCCGGGGTCCATCACCGCAGCCAGGGACATTCGCGCGAACGCTCCGTGTGCGCCCCCGAGCTTCTCGACGGCCGCGAGTGCCTCTGGCCGCAGTTCGGGATACTCATAACAAAGAACGACCAAAGGTTTGGCTTTTCCGTGGTCGTTTGTCCGAGAACGAACGAGGGTCAAGACCTTGGCGAGACGCTCTCCGGTCAAACCGCGCGGAATCGCCATCGAGAGCAGCGAGAAGTTTTCGGTGAGGATCTTTTGCGCCGCGACAAACCACTTGTCATAAGCTTCGGCTTTTTTGTCTTCGGGGAGATACGGGGCGATTGCCGCGAACATGGACATGGCGGGATAGGCCATGGTCTCTTTTTTGGCTTCTTTCCAACCGTAGCTCCATTCTCCGGCTGCACCCAAGAATGCGGCGTGCTCGGTATCCAGGCCGAATTCTTCATCCCAAAGGCGATCGATTGCTGCTTGAATCAATTGCGTTCGTTCTGGTTCGGCGAGAATGGGAAGCGCGGCAAATACGGTCGCTGCCGCATAAGAACAGTGCGAGACTTTCCTTGCGCCTTGGGCTACCCATTGGGCGGCAATTGCGTGCAGCTCCTTGGGCAAATGCTTCCAGGAAACAGCGCCAATCAAGGCCCGGACCTCCAACGGAAAAACCTCGACAAACCGCGGAATCTCCGGGGATGCACCGAGCAAAACCATACGTGCGAGCAGCGCCGAGATTCCTTCGACTTGGTTGAGATCCGTCATGTATTGGGTTCGAGCCGCTTCCATGAGGGCGCGACGGAGCAAGGGCAGATCCAGCCACGGCGCGAGGGAAACCAGCGTTTCCGAACGGTATCCGCCCGAAGGCCAGCGCGATTGCGAAAGCGCCACGGCAGGTGACCAAATACCCTGCTCGACCAAATGCCCCGCCAGGTTCGGAGGTAATGAATACACGAGGCTCGATACCGACGAAAACACCAAAGCGCAGCGCGTTGCCACCGTGAGGGCCAGAGTTTGGCGGGAAATATCGGAGCGGGCAGATGTTTCGGCATATTTCCAAGCGCGATCGACGTCTTCCAAAAATCCGTCATATGTGCCCTCCAAAGCTTCCCAAGCAGCTTGCCAAGCAGGACAAACCAATGTCTCCAGTTTGTCAAATGGCAAGGGGCCGGTTTCCACATGCGCTCCCAAATATCGCACCAGATACGAAGAGGCATCAGCGGGCAAGATTCGAGATTCGCGCAGCGCAGCCAGTTCTGCCTCGCCCGCGGTAACAAACCTTTGATTGAGCAGGTCGCGTTTGTCTTGTGACATTTGCTCCAAACGAAAATAGCGCAATCGTGGGTGGCTCAAGACAAACGGAATACGTTCGCCATCTCCGAGCAAAAGTGGCCGGATGTCTTGGAGCAAGATGTTCACGCGCGTATCGAGATCGTCTCCTTTGTCTTGCGGGCGCAGGAGAGCGAGCAATGTTTTTCGAGGAATGGGCCCCAAAGAGGCGGCCAAAATATCGAAGATATCGTCGGCTAGGGGCTGCATGACTGGATTTCCCATCCACCGGCCGCAGAGTTGCGACCACCAGGAAGAAAACCAACCTTCGAGTCCGGGAGGTGTTTGCGGGAGGTTGTCGCGCGTATGCGCAGATGTGCGTAATGATTCGAGATACAGCCGAACGAGTAATGGATCTCCTTGCGAGAGGCGATAGATTGCTGCAGAGAGATCGGCGCGTTGAGTGGGTTCGATTTCGGCGAGCAGCGAATGGACTGCTTCTTGGCTGAGTCCTTTGATGGAAAAAAGACTCGTGCTATTTGGGTCGAGTCCGAGTTTTTGTCTCCAGGCGTTGGAATCGAGCGTGGGCGTGCTGCGAGCGGAGAGCAGAATCTTGCAATGGGTATTGGCGCTGGAAAGCGTGAGATCCTCGCCGAGTTGCCATCCTGTGGCTTCGTCGACGCCATCGATGACGATGACGAGTGGCGCATCGTGCGGGGCCGAGAGCATGGCTTCGCAATCGGCGCGGAGAGCTTCGACATGACGTGCTTCGGAGAGTTTGCGTCCGGTGAGGGAGGCGAGTTCTTGGGCCAATAAGCGCAAGGCGGCGCCGCGCAGAGAGGTTCCAAAACGAATGCTGATGGGGGCGAAAGCAACGCGGATTTGGCGTGCGGCAATGCGTGCGGCCCATTGGGTCAAGAGGGCGGATTTGCCGCGTCCTGCCTCCGAGACGACGAGGGCAAAGCTGTGCGTTGGATGATTGAGCCATTCGTCGAGGGCTTGTAATTCGCGCTCGCGTCCGCCGAAGGGGGTGTCGTGCGAGACGCCAAAGTATTCGTCCAAAAAGCCGGCGAGGGACGCGGCGCTCGATTCGGAGAGTTGGATGTTGGCTAATGCGGCGCGGAGAGTTTGGTTATTCACGGTGGCCTTGGGGTTGCACGAATGAGCGTACCACAAAGGAGTCAATGACCGCGTTGATTTTCATTTCCTGACAATAGTGGCGAGGGGTAGAAAGGCTTACTGGTTTGTCCGGTGCTCCGGCGCGCAACGGATGTAGCTTAAGTTACGAAATCGAATTTTCCCCATTCACACAGCAACTTGGGTGGCACTAAGCACCTACGTGGGCAACGTTTTTTTTCTGTTGACAGCGCATTTGCGTTCATGATACGCGTGAAAACGGCAATCCCGCGAGGTAAATTTCGCGGCTCGGGGAAACGCAGGTCATCAGGCAGACCAAGGATCGGCTGCAAAGGAAACGCCGGGATTCTCGCTTCGGTGGACTCATGTGCCAATGACGCAGTGTGACTTGCGGGCGGCATCGCCTGACGCACACGAATCACACAAGGAGGAGCACGAAGAATGGCAGTTAGATTGGCGGATGGTGCAATTCAGAAGGCGGTGATCGACCATTGCCCTGGCGATTACGGGGAACGGCAATGACCACTGCGAAACCCAAGGCTGCTGCCAAACCGAGTGGACAAGCAAGGACCAGGGCGAAATCCAAGGCCTCTGCTACGCCAACAAACGGCAAGCCCACGCATCTCGCTGCAGAGATGTCCGTGCCCGATGCGTCCTCTGCTGCGACAAACGGGGCAATGACTGCGGCGACCTCGACTTCATTTTTGAGTTTTTCGGATTCTAACCCAACACCACAGGATACCATGGACCTGAACCAATTGCTCACCGAGACCAAAACGAAGCTCAACACAGCGATCAATGCCGAAACTGCGGCGATTGCCGAATCTTTGGCGTCGCTGAACGACGGGGGAAAACAAGCTGCAGCGGCAAAGGCGACGCAAGTGCGGGAGGCGCTCGAAAAGCTCATCAGGATCATCGAGGCTGAGCGGGCAGCGATTGCAGCGTCAGAGGCCAAGCCGACGGATACGGCCTTGTCCGATGCCAAAACGCTGGCCACGCAATTACGCGAAGCCATGAGTGCCCTCGTGGTGTTGCTCGAAGATTCGACGGCCACGGGTCCAGCCATTATGACAAAAATGGCTGCCGTCAAATTGATTGAGCTCAAACAAGCCGCAGCGGCGTGTGCAGCCGGTTTGGCTGCGACGAAGCTGGATCAGGCCCGAGCAAAAGAGGCCGCAACAAAGGCGAGTGCTGCGGCCGATGCGGACCAGAATGACGCGGCATTGCAGGATGTAGCGACGTTCGCCAACGGGTTGCGGGCGGGTTTCGACGCCCTCGTTGCGGCATTCGAGGCCGAAAAAGCCGCCATTGCCGCGGTCATTGCGGCGCCCAGCGCTCTCGACTTGCAGCAAAAAGCCACCAATGCGACGCAATATCGGGAAGCTCTCGCCAAAGCGATAAATGCCGACAAGACGGCGCTCGCCTTGTATAATGCCAAGCCGGATGATCTCATCTTGAGGGACGAGGTCGAAAGCGCGGCGCAAGCATTGCTTGCTTTCACCGATAAAGACGTTCTCACGGCCAAAGCTGCGCTCACGAAGGCCATTGCGGACGAAAAGGCAGCGATTGCGGCGTACGACGCGACGCCTGCCGAGCCGGCATTAACGAAGACGGCAGCGCAGGAGGCTATGGAGACGGCGATTCGGTTGCGAGAAGCCATGGAGCTGCTCATCAACGAAGCGACGGTCAAGTACACCGAAGACGAGCTGAAAGAGCTGGCGAAAAAAGATCGGCTCATCAAAGCAGGGCTCGGGGTCATTGCGACGATCACGGGGTCGCTGTACGTGCTGCACAAGATGCTCGTGCACAACAAAATCCAGGAGTTGCTGCATAACGACCTTCCGAAACCATTGCAAGCCGGAATGGTCAATGCGCTCACGAAAATCATCGACAAACTCGATCCGATCTTTCGGGCCTTCAAGAAGTTTCAGGACAAGGAGCTGCAAGGTTTGACCAATGAGCTGCTCGATGCGGGCGTCAACATTGGTTATGCAATCATCAATTTGGCCGAGCCGGAAGCGCAGGCCGATATGTTGAAGCAGGCCGAAATGGTGAGCATGGTGGCGGGGCTCGTGAAAAAGTCCATTCCGCTCGTGCTGGCGAGCATGGATATGATCGACATCAGCATGAATGCATTGAAGAGGAAGAAAGAGGACACGGAGCCCTTCAAAACGGTCACGGACGAGACCAAGAAGATTGGCGAAGCCTTGCAAGCGGCGCTCAAGGCGAAAACCGCATTACGTGAAGCAACGTACGAGAAAAACGTCAAAGCGGGACAACGACTGCTCGCTGCCGACACCAAAGCCTTGACGGGGTGAGTCGAACACGTTTACAACAGCGTAACGTAAGGAAAAACCATGGCCCTCATCATTCCGGGTGTACAAGTCACCGTCGTCAAAGAAGTATTGCCACAGCAGCTTGCGCCGTCAGGCGTGCTGGGGCTCATCGGGTTTGTCGAGAAAAGCACCAACAAAGTAGAGCGGGCATCGAGTTGGACGCGATTTCTCGAATTGTTTGGCGCAGCGTCGGCGTATAGCCTGCCCGAAGCCCGCCAAGCGCTCGACAATGGCGTTTATGAACTCGCCATTTCGCCGCTCACGGGTGGAGTTGCCGCAAGCGTACAAGTGCCTATAAAAACGGCGAGTTCAACGAGCACGAACGAAGCCGGGCTCTCGCTCGTCGCCCGAGTTCCAGGAACCTGGAGCAATGGGCTCATGATTACCATCAAATACCGCGACAACGTCGATACGAGCATTGTTTCGTTCGACTTGAGCATCAAGCGACCTGGCGGAGTCGATACGGGATCGGAATTGTTCCGCGACGTACGGCTGGCGAATCTCGCTGAGGTCATTGAACGATCGGCGATCGTCAAGCTCGATGCTACGGCGACCCAGAAACTGCCCGCCGAGGGCAAGTTCGTGCTTGCGGGGGGCGTGGACGCGGCTGTGGGCGCGTATACGACGGCGCTCACGGCGCTCGAGGGAGAACCCGACGTCGATATGGTTCTGGCTTCGGTGCCTCCGGATGCGAGTATGGCCGTCGCGACGAGCGTTTATAGTGACGTCATTTCCCACTGCAATCGAATGAGCAGCGATTGTAAGGGACGGATTGGGTTTGGCCAGGTACCTCGCGGGAGCAGTGCGGACGACAGCAAAAAGTTGGCGAGTAATCTCGTGAGCGATCGATTCGTGCTTGTCGCGCCAAACGGTGTGGTCGGTGCGGTCACGGGCATTCTCTCG
>DAOMZH010000237.1:0-12384 GCA_035437985.1 Polyangium sp. (in: bacteria)
CTCGACGACGAACTCGAGTTATTCGACGTCACCACTTCTTCGCCACCTGCGCCACCCTGACCGTCAGGTAAATCGGTGCCATCCGCACATGCCGCGACGGCAACACCAAAGCAAAAGATCGTTATAAAGCTTGATTTCATGGTTCCTCGATTCGTTGCTTTCCCGGGCTCCACATGCCCTTGGCGCCGTTTAGCAGACAATTTCCGCCCTGGCTACATCGTCGGAGGAACGCCGGTGCAATTCGCCATTCGTTCACCACCACTCCTGGCTGATTGCTTCTTTTCGATCTTTCTTACTTGACGAACCTGTCCAGAACCTCGTCGAGCGTATTAACAAAGATCACCACATCATCCACGATTTGTCGGGGGATTCTTTCCGCAAAAAAGGCGTCTTCGCGATTCTCCGCCGGCAAAACTATCTTGCATGGCCGTCGCTCATAGGCCCCTTCAATTTTCGCATCTACATCCCCAATCTTGCCCACCGTGAGCACATGATGCGCATCGCCAATCAATGCCCCGGAAAACGCCATGTTTTTGGGCGGAGAAAAATCGAGCATCACGCTGGCAAATGCAACCGCAATGGGCAACCCCGCACTCTCTCCAGATGATGGCTCATCGTCTTTGGTAAAACGCAGATAATAACGCCGATCATCCAAATCTCGAACCACCCGATGCGGATAACGCGTCCAGACAAACGCCCGCACCGCATGAAAAATCGCCACGACCCGCGTGCGCAGATCCAATGACACCGTTCCGAGCACGTCGTTTGCCTCCACCCCTCCTCGCCCCCGGCCCACGCGTCGACTATCCACCCAAATTTCATGCAGAATTCCGCGTACTTCACTCCCTCGGCGAAACGTTGCCGCCGCCAGCACCATGTGCCGCGGCGCATTGGTTTGCTCCGCCAAACATCGAGCGTGCGCCACCTGTCTCGCTGCTTGCTCGGAATTACCACGCACTTCGGCAATGCGCGCCAACGCCCACAACGTCGCTGTGTCTTCGGGACAAACCTTGTGCCGCCTCTCCAATACCTGCTCTGCTTCCTCGAGACGGGCCTTGTCCGGCAACGCCCCACGCACATCCTCGAGCGCTACGTCCCTCCGCCCACATAGCCGCACGAGCGGTGCCGATTCGAGTTTGTCAAGGCCAGCGATCCCCAACTGTCTCATGCTCGATGCTTTGCCATCATTGCCGCGCCGTTCCAGCGCATCGGCAAAATACAGTCGATCCACCGGCGTCAAGTGCCCATGCGTTTCGATTTGTGCGAACAGCATTTCCGCACGGGCTTCGTCACCTCGCCACAACGCGAGAATCGCTGCTCGACGTTGGTGATCCAAACGTTTTCGATCTTCATGACGAACCGCGAGGTGTCTCGCTGCTCTTGGATCAAAGGGCAGTTGCGCCAAACCCTCGGGCGGAATGTACACGTGCCGCAAAACCCCCACGGTTTCACGGAGAGTCAATTTGTGCATCCGTTGCCGAAACAAATCAAAATACCGGGCCTCGAAAACTTCCGCTAGACGTGGATGCCCGAGTTTGCCCACAAGCCGCGCAATACGTCGCAAGAGCGTAGGTTTACGCGTCGCCAAATACGCATGTCGCACGGCCCGCAATGCGCGTCGAATTCGTTCCAACGTCCCTTCGCGCTCATAAAGCATCGACAAACACAACAGCCGCTCCACGTCATTCGCCAAACCTGGTTCGTCCGCAAGTCGTTCCAGCGTGGTGATGGCCCCCCGCACATCATTGGCTTGTTCCAGCAAAAAAGCGCGTTCCAGCATCGCGAGTTTGTACAGCGCGTGCGCCTCGGTGCGGGCCCGCGCTGCTACGCGTTCGACCACGCGTAATGCCTGCCCCAAGTTCCCAGAAAAACTCAAGCGAAATGCGTGCTCCAAATCCGCCATTCCCGACGGCCCCGAAACAGAATCCGTTCCGTTCGTCGCCGGACGTAAAGTCGCAGAATCCGGCCGCAAACTCGCCTCGAACAGTCTGCCCAATTCCGCCAAGGCCGAAGGCTCACGCGGATTGCGGCGCGCGATTTCCCCATGCAATCGAATTGCCGCCCCAAGCTCACCACGTTGATGATGAATCGCCGCCAACAAACTCAATACCGACTCGTCTTCCTGCATGAGCGCCAATGCAGCTCGTGCTTCCCGCTCCGCCTGGTCGGACAAACCCGCCTCGAAACAAAGTCGCGCTCGGAGCAAATATTTCTGACCTTGCCTGTTCGATGCGTGGTTTGTCTTGTCCTGTTTCTTTTCCAGGCGCGGCTCGACCTCCAACAGCCGAGCCAATTGGCGGACGAGTTCGTCATCGAGCCCTTCGGACGCGAGACTTTCCTCGAGATGATTCGATGCAGTCTCGCTCGGCGTACGCACATTTCCTCGAAGGTTATGAAACGAAAAACCAACCTGGAATCACGCCGTATGCAAACGTGCTCGAGCCGCCTCTACCGTTCGCTGCCCATGGTCATTCCGTTGTCGACGACGCGATTCCAATGCTCGATCAATGACCGCAAAAAGCGCTGTTTCCGAAGCCCCTTTCGGTACCCAACCAATTTTTAATTCTGCCAGTCGCAATTCCAATGTCCGGGCAATCGGACCACTCGTGACGACCGCCGGCACCCCCAACGATACCGCATCGAGAATCAAGCGGAATCCACCCTGGGTATGTCCTGGCAAACATAAATCAGCAAAGACGAAATCGGGATGTCGCGTCAGCAGTGCGTCTAAAGCGGTCGGGACATCTCCGGCTTCGATGGTCATCGCCGGAGCGAGTTTGTCAGCAATGAGCGTGGCCATCAGGCGCCGACGGGTGGGCATTTCGTCCGCGACCAAAATGCGGGTTGATGCTCCCTTTGGCGAACGATAACGTTGGTCCTGTTTTCCTGCAGATTCCGTATTGTCGCCCATACCTTCCTCCCCGCATGGTTCGACGTGGGAGTTGGCCATGCAGCGGCGAAGCAGTCCATCAGGAAGGTTTGGCTATTGCTGTCGGGAAAAACCTGATTCGTTCTTTACGAACCATCACGCTGCGCGTCGCGTCTGCGCTTCGTCCAGAATGGACAAACACCCATCGAGCGAATCGCATTCATTGAGCATTCGGCGCAATGCGGCCGCTCCGGGCAAACCATGCAGATATCCCGCCAAATGGCGGCGCGTCACCCGTACGCCCGCTGGTTCCCCGCGCTGCTGCGTGTTCGTTTGTAGATGCTTTTTGCACAAAGCAATTCGCTCTGCAGCCGTCGGTGGATCGATCTCCCGTCCCTCGCGCAAAAGCGCATTCACTTCCCGAAAAATCCACGGGTGCTCAATCGCGCGCCGACCCACCATCACCCCCGCACAACCCGTTTCTTCCAGCGCTCGCCGCGCATCCTGCGCGCTCCGAATATCGCCATTGACAATGACCGGAATCTTCACCACTTCATGTGCTCGACGCGCCCATTGCCAATCCGCGGACCCCGAATGACCCATGTTTGCCGTGCGGCAATGAATCGTCAATGCAGCAACGCCCACGCCTTCGAGGCGCTGCGCCAAATCCACGATCGGCATTTCCGATTCTGGTCCCCAACCAATGCGCGTCTTGACCGTCACCGGAAGTTTTACCCGCTTCACCACCATCTCGGCCATGGCCACCATTGCCTCAGGATTTCGCAACCACCCGGCACCTGCACCACGACTGGCAATCTTCGGCACCCAACATCCGCAATTGATGTCGATGAACGCCGGTTTTGCGGCTTCAGCAACCTCTGCAGCCTCCGCCAAACGCTCCGGATCCGAACCATAAATCTGAATCGCCGTCGGTTGATCCTCCGGACTGAGCGTTATTTTGCGTTTCGCTTTCCGACCGCCGCGCAAAATCCCTTCTACATTGACAAACTCCGTCACACATAGTTCCGCGCCAAACTCGCGGCACAACGCGCGAAACACAGCGTCCGAAACGTCCTCCATCGGGGCGAGGATCACGGGCTGAGAAGCAAAAAGTTCTTGGAATCGTCGATGTTCGGCAGACACGGTTGAGCCTCGAAACGCCGCACGTTAGAGCACGCAACCTGCAAGTGTGCCAGTCCTCTTCGACCATTTCTCGGCGTACACCAACTTCACCCCAAACCCGCCGCGACGATTTCCTCGTACACTCGCCCGCATGACGCAGACGCGTTCTCTCGCCCTCACGTTCGTCGCGCTCGCTCTCACCGCCTGCGGAGGGCCTGGATATCAACCGGAGGCGCCATCGTTGCTCTCCAGTTCATCGTACTCGGCCCCTTCTTCGCCGTCGTTTTCCGGCCCGAGCAGTCCTTCCATTCCGCAACACGACACTCGTGGCGAACTCGTCGTTCGCCCCGATCTCGTGTGTGTCCCGTTCGTTTTGCGTCTTGAAGGTGCGGACGCCAAGACTGTTCTCGCAACGCTGGAGAAAGCCACGCAAGCCGTGCACGAACGATTTGGTGCCGCGACAAACGGCCAAGCTGCGACCACGATGCTCGGAGCCAATGTCGCCCCCGAGCATTCGGGCAAGGCGAAAAGCGACGAACCGCCCAAGTTTGTCGTGACCGTCGATGGCAGCGTCGAAGTGCCCATCGCCGCAGATGCGAATTATTGGACCCGCGCACGTTTGCTCGCGTCGCTCGTGCAAGCGTCGACCGAGGTCAAACCGCTCGTTCCCCGAGCTCCTGAAGATCAACCGCAACTCGACACCGCGTTTGGTGCTCCCGAGCTGAAAGTAAAAAATCCCGAGGTGCATCGCCCCGAGCTCATCAAACGTTGGGTGGAACGTACGCGCGCGTTCGCCAAAGCTGCCGAATCCGACAAAGCGCCGCTCAATTTGCTCAATTGCGAACCGCCCCAAGCCATCTCGCAGACGCCTATTTCGCTCGAACAAGTCGGCCTCTCGTTGCCTGTGCAATGTCGCGTGGACGTGGCGCGCACGAGTCCCTGAACGACACGCTCGGACGCATCCCCGACGTCATTGCCTTCTTTGGCACACTTTGGCCGTCAATCGGATAGGCAGATCCGGTGTCGAGGTGGTGTTTGAGGCGAAGGCGAGTCGAAGCCCCAAATGTTCAACCAGGCATCGCTCTTGCTCATAGGGGATATCCTCGATGTTGGATGTTCGAAAGGAGACTGCGATGCGATTTCGACTTGCCGTTGCTGCGCTTTTTGCCGCTGGTTCGACGACGTTTGGAATGACGTACGAGGTTGCAGCATGTGGAGCATGTCTTGCGCCGCCTTCCCAGACCACGGTCGTGACGGGACACCGCATGGCTCTTTCGGTGTCGCCGAAGCAGACGGTCCTTTGGGATCAAATTGAATACAGCGGCGCTCCGGAGCAGTTCGCGTGGGTTTTGCCCGTCAAACCCGGAGCCATCGTTCAACTCTCGAGCGACGCGTGGTTCGACACGCTCGACTCCGCCACCACCACCCAGATTTTTCAGCCGCAAATCAACTGTGAAAATGGCAGCAGCGGTCCAAGTTTTGGATGTGGCTCTAGTGACAGCTTGGCGCTTTCTCGGGGGCTTGAAGATGGCGCGAATGGCACCGGAGGTGGACCTGCGGTTACCGTCGTTTCACGCGGATCGGTTGGTCCCTACAGTACGGTCACGCTCAGCACCGACACACCCGGCGTGCTCAATCAGTGGCTGACCGATAGCGGTTTTGCCATCGATCCCGCCTCGCAACCCATCGTGGATGCTTATGTCGCCGAAGGTTTCGACTTCATCGCGTTGAAGCTCAAACACGATGCCAACGTGCAAGCAATGAAACCCGTGCGCGTCGTTCAACCGGGAGCAGATCCCACGTTGCCCTTGCGCATGGTCTCGATCGGCACTGGATCCAACGTTGCGCTGACCTTGTTTCTCATCAGCGAAGGTCGTTGGGAAGCAAAGAATTTTTCGAATGCGATTGTTCCGACAAACCTGATTGCTTGGGACTTCAAGGATAGTTCCTCGAACTACGGTGTGCTTCGCCAAACCGCGCTCGAGCAGAACGATGGCAAGACGTGGCTCACGACGTTTGCGATGCAAGGCGGACTTTTACAGCAGATCCAGGGCATTCCGGGCTTCATGAGCGGCATCCGCACGTACAATTCACCTTCGTCTCAAGGTTTGTCGGACACGATTGCTTCAGCGTACATTCAGCAAGCGCTGGGTGACGGTCAACTAGCCACGGATGACTGCGTCGCGCGGATGGCGCAGCTCGCATCTGCAGCAACCGTCGTTTCCAACCCTTGTGACTTGGGCAAACCCTACGACGATCCTTCGTGTGGTGCAGTGGGTGCAAACGAGATCGATGCGCGCAACCTCGTTTGTGGATTGGGTCAACCCGAACCGCTCGATGACGTAGCTGTCGCGCTGAATGGTTTGCACCCCAAGGATGTTTGGCTCACGCGTATCGAGGCGAATTTGCCGCATGCAGCGTTGGCAAACGACTTGATCGTCCAGCCTTCGGCCACGCAGACCAAGGTAGACAACTTGAAGTTCGCGTCTGTCGCGAAAAACGTCGAGGTCGTGTGTGGCTCGGGTGGATCGATCGTGCCGCTTGGCGCAAACAGCGACAAATCTGGTCCTCGAGGTCGCGAGAATCTCGTCGTACTCGTGGGATTGGGCCTGCTTTCGCTCGCGGCTTTTGCTCGTCGGCGCTTCGTTCCGGCCTGAGTCTTCTCGCTCTCGTGAGATCGCACGTTGATCAGCGAGCGTGCGGTTGCGGATTATGGTAGTCGCTTTCCATGGCGAATTCCGTCCGTCCCTTTTCGAGTCCCCCGGCAGGAAACTTTATTCGGAACATCATCGTGGCGGCGATCGCGCTGGCTTTTTCGGCGCTCATCTTGTCGTCGTGTTTGATTCGTGTCGATGCGGGGCACGTGGGCATTCGCGTCAAACTCGCGGGTAGTTCACGCGGCGTCGATGACATTCCGGTCGTGACGGGTTGGGTCATGTACAACCCGCTCACCGAGCAGCTGATCTTGTTTCCCACGAGCGTGCAGAACATCGTGTGGACCAAAGATCCGCACGAAGGCAGCCCGAAGGACGATTCGATCACGTTTTCTTCGCAAGAGGGCGTGAACATCAACGCCGACATTGGTTTGTCTTTCCACATCGAGCCTTCGATGGCGCCGCATCTCTATTTGCGTTTCCGCAAATCCGATTTGCTCGAGTTATCCAACGGCTACGTGCGCAATACGATGCGTGAAGGGTTCAACATCGTCGCGTCGCAAATGCCAGTTCAAGAGATCTACGGCTCGGGCAAGTCCAAGCTCGTGCAAGACGTGCAAAAGCGTATGCACGATCAATTGGGCAAGGATGGGTTCGTCATTGATCAACTCACGATCAATGGTGCGCTGCGTTTGCCCGAGAACGTGGCGAGCGCCATCAATCGCGCGATGGAGGCGACGCAAAATGCCATTCAAGCGGAAAACAGAGTTCGTCAGGTAAAAGCAGAAGCTGAACAAGCGATTACGCAAGCCGAGGGGCAAGCGTCGGCCGTGCGCGCTCGGGCCAAAGGTGATGCAGATGCGAAGCTCATCACCGCCAAAGCGGAAGCTCGGGCGAACTTGATTCTGAAGCATTCGATGACCGCGGGCGTGCTGCAATTCCGCGCGCTGGAACGTTGGAATGGTCGTTTGCCCGTAATGAATGGCGGCGGTGCCTTGCCGATGCTCACGTTCGACGTGGACAAACTCGGCAAAGGTGGCGACGACGATGAAAAGAAACTCCTCGAATTGCTAGGACAAGAAGAGGAGACGCAAAAACGTGAAGCGGCGGAACTGAAAGCGGAACAGAAAGCGGAGAAGGACGCGAAGGCTGAGCAGAAAGACGCCAAGGTTCCGGCGGCCCCCGCGACACCTGCCCCGGCCAAACCGTGAGGTTTGTCATTTCGTATGCCTGGGCGCCCGCCCCCGGTTAAAGAAGCTGTCTCATAACGAGATATACGGTTCGTCCTGTACGCCCGGGGTGGGTTAAAACCCACCCCTCCACATGGCAAAGTCCTCCACTACCGTTCCGGACTGTCGTTGTTCTTGCACCGCGAGAAGTAGCTTCTCCTGCGATTTCGACGGCAAATCTCGATGATGATCCGGGATGGATCGCGGTAGTTCGAGCGCGGCAGCGCGAGTAACTTCGTCATGTGGAGGGGCGGGTTTTAACCCGCCCCGAGGTTACGCGAGGACAAACGTTCCGACTTATGAGGCACGCTCTCAAAGCCTCTGCTCCACCCGCGTACGCCGATTGAGCTCCTCAAGCCATTTACGCTTGGCTTTTTCCAATATCTCCGTTTGCAAGCGCTGCACCATTTCTTCTTTGTGCTCTTCGTAGCCCTTGAATCGCGAGGCGCGGCGCGTCTGCAATTTGAAAATCACAATTCCCCGGTCAATTACCACCGGATCGGATACTTGTCCCGGTTCGAGCCCCATGACCACATTCTCGAATTCCGGCGCCAATACCTGCAATTGCCCCGACTTTGCCGCATTGGAACCTTGCGGCGTGCGAATACCTAGATCCCCACCTTGATCTCGCGTCGCCACTTCATCCGAATACGCTTGCGCCAACATGGCAAAATCTTCGCCTTCGCGCGCTCGCGTCACCAACTCCGCCGCTAGCTTCTTCCGCTCCGCGACCACCGCTCCACTCGCCCCAGGCATGATTTGCAGCACGATCCACGACGGATGATATTCGCGCTGCCTCCGCTCTTCCCGAACCATCCGATCGTACATCGTCCGCACGTCGTCTTCCGTGATGCGCACACGCCCCCGTACGCGCAGCTGCAGCATCTTTCCTTCTAGGATCTGCCGGCGAATCTCGTCGCGATAATCTTGCTCGGGCATTCCCGAGCGCAATTTCGCCGACTTCAGCAACTCGGCGACACTCATGCCTTGATTTGCGGCCACGTTCCGAATCGCATTGTCGATCTCTTCGTTTGTCACCGTCACACCCGCGCGCACGGCAGCTTGCGCTTCGAGCTTCTCGTCGATCATTTTCGACAGCATGTCCTTGAACACTTCGGACTCGGCAGCGGCTTGTTCCGCGCCCGGACGAACGCGTTGCTGAATCTGAATCAGGAACGGCTTGGCGCGACCTCGCAGCTCGGACAGCAAAATCGGATCATCGCCCACGACGGCCACGATCCGTTCCACCACGATCGCTTCGGCAGGACGGGGACAAAACGCGCCCAATGCAACCAAACCGCCGGCCAAAAAGAACGAACGAAGACGCATCGCCGGCTCACCTAGCACAAAGTGAGCCGGGCGTCTTGTTTTTCATGCTTCTTTTTTACGCCCAAAGCGAACAACGGCGCAGTTCTTCAACAAGTCGGGCATTCGCACGTGAGGACGGGAGGAGCCGACGTATCGAGGCATGCGCCATAAGGTTGAATGCAGGTCGTCGGGCCCATACATGCGCAATCGACCTGGCCATTACATTCGGACGGAATGGTGACGCAATGCCGCTCAACTGTGAATGACGTGTTTTCCACGCAGGCTTGACCTTGTGGGCATTGCGAACATTCGCCGACTTCGCGGCATTCCGTGACGTCGAGGCATCCTCCCCAGCAGCCGTCGATCACCGGCGCCGTTTGTCCTGGTGGGCATACGGGAGGCAAAGAATCGCAAGCGGCGTGGATTTGATTGCAATCGGCATCGAGCACGCAACGTCCAGCGCGACACGCCGCAGTGGGACCAAAGATTCGGATCGCCCCGCAAGCGCTCGCGACACATTCCGGGACCGTGCATTGTGGCGCCGGCCCTGTCGCGGGAATGCCTGCGCATGTGCAACAATCATCCACGACCACGCAATCGGAATCTTGCGTGCATTCCTGCGTTGTAGCCCCTGAGCCCCCGCCGCCGCCCATTCCGCTCGAATTCGATGACGAAGAAGACGATGACGACGATGACGACGATGACGACGATGATGACGATGATGACGATGACGAACCTGAGGGTTCAGGTTCGGTGACTTCGGGATCGCATCCCCAAAGTACGAAAACCAAAAGAGCCGAGACGTGAATCAAGCGCATGGATAAGCCTCCTCGAAGAAACCAGCATAGCGGAGAGCTCGTCAATGCGCGGGTAGATTCGTGCTGGCGAAAAAAAAGACTCACTCGCCCAATGCTTTTTTCAGTCTGGCCCACAAAATGGGCGTGCCGAGCCCAGCCAAGGCTTCTTGAAATGCGGGCCATTCTTTCCGATACATCGCCAGTTTGTCCGGTACATTGGCCGAAGCTTCCACATTGCTGATGCGATCGGCCAATTTCAGGATTGCCGCATCGGGACACGCGCGAATTTTTTGATAAGCATTTTCGTTGCGTTCTTTTCGATTTTTGCCAATTCCCGTCACGGCCCAAACCAGCTCCGCAACCTCGGTTCCGAATCGTTCGGCTACGTCATCCCGCGTGGCGTCCGTGTCTTCAATGGTATCGTGCAGCCACGCGGCTATGGCGAGTGGGTGAGCGTCATCAAAACCCGCCCAACGCAAGACTTCGCGAACGGCGGCCAGGTGCACGACGTACGGTTGATCTCCATATCGTTGCGCGGCGTGTTTGTGCACGGCGTAATCGCGAGCGTTGTTGTAGGTATTGGGGTTCATGGTGGGTTTGGCGAAGGTAGTCGAATCTTCGACAAAATGCATCCAGAAAATCCAACCAATTTCGTAAAACCCATTGAGAGAAAAGTGACATTATCGCAAGCGTTGAGCGACGGATTGCGTCAAGTCGACAAGAATGACTACGCCGCGGAGTTGCGCGCGAGTGGCGTCGAAAAGATTCACGAAATGGTGGTGGCGTTCGACGGCAAACGCGTGAAGGTATTGCCAAAAGGGGCGAAGGTACCGCAAAGGAAAAAGGCTGCGAAAAAGGCGGCGTCCAAAGCGAGGGCGAAACGTTGACCACCTGAATGACGTTGTCAGCGACCGTGACACGCGGCTTTCGTGCCGTCCTTCATTCAAACGACCACACGCCCATTGCCGAGGCTCCCGCACTAAAATGGTTTGGCGCGTCGATCGCCGCCAATTCTTGGCCATACGTGCGCTGCCCAAAACGTAGCTGCATGTATCCATCCACGCGCATGGACAACGGGCCTGCAATGTCGAATTCCGTGGCCACCCGCAAATGGCCGGCAAGTGTGACGCGAAACGCATCAGAGCCCGGCAGATTTGTTCGAGGTTGCGCCTGGAAAAACGTCGTGGTCAAACCGCTGCAAATACGCACGACATATCGGGCATAACAAAAGGCTGAAAAAATTGGGGTCGTGTGCACATGTAAAACATTTGCGCCATTCGACATGGGTACGACTTGCCGCGCATAGGCCCCGTCGAACTCCAATTGCACGCGGGGCATCTTTGCCGACAGGACGAATCCGAACGCGAAATGCGGTCCGAGCATTCCAACGGGCGTTAGGCCCGGGCCCAGAAAAACCCCCGCACCGAAAAAAGCCCGGCGCACGGGCGGCAATACGAACCGCGGAACGCGTAAAGCAGTAGGTTGGGGCAAGGGCAATGTTGGCGTAAGGCAAGCCGGACAAACGGGGCACGAGGGACACGCTGCGCAAATAGGGCAAGGTTCGGGCGGCGGTGGCTTTTGGAAAGCGCCGAGGAGCGTTGCTGTGCCGAGAGCTGTCTCATAAAGCACTTTGTGGCATTCGCTTTGCGCTCCATAACGTTCATCATGTTTGCCCAGGATAGTACCAACGGCATCGATCAGCTTCACATCGGCGAGCTTGCCACCCGTCGGTGAACGACGGATACGCACCACCAGCTGGCGTGCTGCATCGTCGGAAAAGACATTGGGCAGCACCCAATTGCCCAGAAGGGTGCGAAACGTCACGTCATCGTTGCAGCCCTTCGGAGCCGAGCGGCCGTCGAAATCGAGGTGTACGGGCGCGATCTCGGGTGTATCGAGGGCCAACGCCATCGAGCTGGGCAAACTCAGTCCTACCAAGGCGACCAGAAAAAAGATCGAACACAAGGTGGATTTTTTCGTTTTTTGGCTAGGCTCGCACCCCTGAACGACATGGATGACTCGACTGACCCGCCGGAGATGCCCGAAACGCCGCCCCGTGTTGATGTCCAAGAAGAACCCCAACCAAGTGCCTCGTTGTTGTCGTTGTCGACGGAGTTGGGACTGTCGAAAGCCCAGGCCGACGAGATTGTTCCGACGATGGTGGCTGTGGTTTGGCGTGTGGGTTGTCCGGGTCATATGCGTCCGCTCGAGGTCGTGCATGATGCGTTCGTCCTGGCATTACGCAAGCCCCTTTCGAAGCGTCCACCGGTCAGCCAGCAAAAACGGTTTTACGCGTGGCTCTGCAAGCGCGCGGAATTCGCCGCGCTGAGAAACCGGAAATCCAAACATCGGCGGCTGTTGGGCGAGGGTCATTCGGAGGAAGAACTCGGCGCGTTGAAGACGAC
>DAOMZH010000238.1:0-12356 GCA_035437985.1 Polyangium sp. (in: bacteria)
GCAAACCCCATCGGCGCAAAAATTCGATAAACAATTCGCGGCGGCGGTGCAAGCAACGCTATTGTAGTTCTTGCACATGTTTTTCCCATCGCACGCGCCGTTGAGGCAATCCTCATCGGGATCGGTGCCATAGGCGATCGAGCCGCAGACACCATCCGCACCACCTCCCTTTTTGGCCGCAGAACAAGCCATGCACTTATTGTCACAACGGCTGTCACAGCAGAACCCATCGATGCAAAAACCCGTCGCACATTGATTGTCGGCGGTGCACGCTTGCGCACTCGCGGGTTGCGCTACGACAAACGTCGAACTCTCCTCCGTTGGCGCTCTAGCAGGGTCCTCCTCCCCACCCGTTTTCTCGTTCAATGCCAATTCCTCGGTATCATTGCGTGTGCCTCCAGCGCCTGCGGCGCCACCGCTACCGCCTCCTTCTTCAAGATTTTCCGCACCACAACCAACTACGACCATGATGGCCAAAATCATCGGCAATGGACAAAGGCGAGCCCATACGCCGCATCCGGCGTTCCTATCGATTCTCATTTCTGGTCTCCCTCGCAGTACGAACGGCCATTGGTTGTTCCTGCGAGGGTAAACATTCACAACATTTTTGTAGCTGGAGTCGACTTTGTGCTTGGCCCTTGGTCGGTCAGCCGCTATCGTTCGCACACGAAAGGGACGTTTGCCCGTGGAGTCGTGTCAAGCCATCGTCGTCGGCGCAGGCATTTTCGGAGTGTCCTCGGCGCTCGCATTACGCGCGCAGGGATATCAGGTTACGGTCGTCGAACCTGGGCCCATTCCGCATTTTCTGGCGGAGTCGACGGATATCAGCAAAGTCGTCCGCGCCGATTATGGAGCGGACGAGATCTACACCAGCCTGATGGAGCAGGCCTTGGAAAAATTTCGCCATTACAATCGGCAATTGCCTCGTCCACTTTTCCATGAAACGGGCGTGATGTTCGTGTCGCGCAACCCCATGGTGCCTGGCTCATTCGAGTACGAGAGTCATTCTTTGCTCACGCGGCGAGGTCATCGTCTGGAGAGGGTCGATAACGCCGAGATTCGACGCCGTTTTCCCGCCTGGAAAGGGCCATACGTCGACGGATATTTCAATCCTCTGGGAGGCTGGGTCGAAAGCGGCAAGTTTGTCGCGGCAATGGCCGATGAAGCAACAAAACAAGGTGTGTCCTGGATTTTGGGAGAAAAGGTCACACGAATCGAAGAAAGTCACGGTCGAGTCCAAGGGGTCATTTTGACGACGGGGCAATTTGTCCCGGCGGATCATGTTGTTATCGCAACGGGTGCATGGACAACGGATATCTTACCGAATCTAAAGGGCCTCTTGCGTGGGGTGGGGCAACCGGTTTTTCATCTACGTCCTATGGATCCGACGCCATTTCGATCCGAAGTTTTTCCGGTTTTCGGCGCGGACATCTCCCGCACGGGATATTATGGGTTTCCAGTCCAAGCCGACGGGATCGTGAAAATCGCCAATCATGGAATTGGCCGGCCCATGCACCCAGATTCGTCGACGCGCGAGGTCACGCCCGAAGAAGAAAAAGCACTTCGTGAATTTCTCGCGGAATCATTTCCCATTTTGGTGGACGCACCCATCGTGTACACACGTATCTGCGTGTATGGCGATAGCCACGACGAGCATTTCTGGATTTCACGGCATCCGGATATTCAAGGGCTCGTCATCGCAGCAGGAGGCTCAGGGCACGGATTCAAGTTTGGTCCGGTGATTGGCGATCTGGTCGTCGATGCACTGCATGGTGTGACGCACCCCGCGCTCCAAAAATTCCGCTATCGTACCGAAAGTGACGCAAGAGTCGGTCACGAAGCGGCGCGGCATCGTGGTGATCCATCGCAATGAGAGGTGGTAGTCCAAAGCGATTTTGGATGCGGACCGAGCGTTCGTCATGATATGCACGCAGAATGAACCTTGCGTCGGGACATCTGCCACACGGTCACGGGCGTCTTGATTTGACTTGGGAGCTTGCGTAAATGTTTGAATCCCGAAACCTTTCTCGGTGTTTGTCGTGGTAATGAGTGACGTGCGCCCTACCCGTCGAGAAACGGTCGCTGCATTTGCCGCCACACTTGCTGGCGAGGCTGCGCAACATACATTTCGGCCGCCGGAGCTGAATGGCAAGATTTCGGCCTTTGCGGTGACGCAGCTGCCACGCGCGACGATGTCGCATGTATCGAACGCCTCGCCAGACGATACGGCAGTTTTCTTGGCGCGAACGAGCACGCCGCCCGCAAGCCAGTCGCCATCGAATGAAGGCGAAGCGTACGAAATCGTATCGGAGCTCGGTCGTGGGGGGATGGGAGAGGTTTGGCGCGCCGTACAGCGTTCGCTGGGCCGAGAAATCGCTCTGAAGCGGCTGGCGACCGACAATGCCACGGCGGCCTCGTATTTCGTCTCGGAAGCACGCGTGACCGCCCGTTTGTCGCACGCTAACATTGTTCCAGTTCATGCGCTCGGTTTGGCGCCCGACGGTCGACCGATGCTGGCGATGAAACTCGTCGAGGGGCGGAGCTGGGCCGAGTTACTGCAGGCAGAAGGCGAAAATCGGTCCCTCGAGCGACATTTGCAGATTTTTTTGAATGTTTGCAATGCGGTTGAATTCGCGCATTCTCGCGGCTTTTTGCATCGGGATTTGAAACCGGCCAATGTCATGATTGGTGAATTTGGTCAGGTTTTCGTGGTCGACTGGGGTTTGGCCGTAGGTTTGGATCGGCGAACGTGCGATGAAAACGGCATTCTTCATGTGCAGGACGTACGCAGCCCTGCGGGAACACCCACGTACATGGCGCCCGAGCTCGCGCTCGGCTATGGCGATGAACAAGGGCCAGCCACCGATGTGTATTTGCTTGGCGCGTGTTTGCATGAAATCGTGACGGGTTCGCCTCCGCATGTTGCGGACAACATACGGGACGTGCTCGACCGAGCCGTTGCCAGCGCTCCGCCCAATTATTCCGAAGAAATACCGGAAGAGATCATTTCGATTTGTCGCCGGGCAATGGCGAAAGCGCCGACGGATCGATATCCGGACATTCGTTCATTACGCTTGGCCGTCGAGGCATTTCTGTCACACGAAGCAGCGCGCGAAATTACGCGCAAAGGCGAACGCGCGGCAGTACGGCTCGACGAACTCATTGCGTCGTTTGCCACGATCCATCGCGACGACCCCGAGGCCGAAGAGAATTTGCACAAGGCATTTACCGAGGCGCGTTTTGCGTTCGAGATGGCGCTAGAAAGCTGGCCCGAGAATGAGGAGGCCAAACAGCGCCTTTCTGGCGTATTGCGCGCGATGTTGATCCATGCAATCAACTCGGAAGACGTCGCGCTCGCGTCGCGGCTGGCGGCAGAGGTGGACGACGCTGATTTGCGGGCGAAATTGGAGGCCCTGCGAGGACGAATCAGTGCCCGCGAAAAAGAGTTTTCCGCTTTGCGAGAGCACGCGGAATTGCTGGACGACGCCCGCATTGCCCGCCCTCTAGGCAATGTGTTTGTCGTGGCTGGAATCACTGGCGCATTGGCGACGATTCCGACACGAATGGCCCTCGATCGAGGCAAAACATCCGCTCTGTTACCGATTACGGTATTGTGGTTATCATTTGCCGCCATTACGTGTGGTTATGCCTTTTTCGTCCTGAGACGTGCCAAAAAAAGCCTCGTTTCTCCACGTGTCGGATTCACCTGGGCCGCCGTCGGTGCGAGTTGTCTCCTTGGCGGCGCAATGGCAATCGCACGAGGCGATGTGCCCTTCCAGAACGCATCATACACGGTCCTGATGATTGCGATCGGTTTCGTCTCCCATGCAATGCAGTCGCGAAAGTGGCTCTTGCTTCCGGCAGGGATCATGTTCGTCGGGGCCGTGGCCATTGGGCTTCTTCCGGACAAACGCATTGAGATCTTCGGCCTCGTGTGGCTGATTGCGCTCATTGGTGTCGGCGTGGTGTTGCGAAAAACAGGTGATTCGTGAATATCAAGGGAGTTACCAGCATGCGCTCGTTATCTCAGGACGAACCTTTCTTGCTCGTGACGATTCCGCAGAGTCACTTCTGCGAAAAGGCTCGGTGGGCGCTCGATCGCTTGAACGCTCGATACGAAGAAGAACGCCATTTGCCCATGTTGCATTTGCCAGCGACGTTGCTTCGCGGGGGCAAACGGACGACGCCGTTACTCAAGACCCGAGCCGGAGTGTTCGACGATTCGACCGACATTCTGCATTATCTCGATGGGTTTCTCGAGACGGACAAGAAGCTTTTTCCTGTAGAGAATCCGGCGCGAGCCGCGGTCGAGCAGCTGGAAAACCATTTCGACGAAATTCTGGGCCCAGCAACGCGCCTTTGGGTTTACACGCATCTTTTGCCCAACAAGGAATTGTCGTTGACCATTGTAGAGCATTCGGTGCCTCGGTACCAAGCTCTCATTGGCAAAGCGATGTTTGGTGTCGTGCGGGGAATGATGGCCTGGCGCCTCGATATGAAAGCGGGGGCCGAAGTTTCGTCACTGAAGGACATTCATACCATTTTTGATGAAGTTGCCGAACGTCTCGCTGACGGTCGCCGTTACCTGATCGCGGATCGTTTTACCGCGGCCGACCTGACGTTTGCCTCGCTCGCCGCGGTGCTCTTGTTACCTCCCGAATACGGTGGGCCATTGCCAACGCCCGAAATGTGTCCACCCGCAATGAAAAAACTCGTCGAAGAACTTCGGGCGCATCCAGCGGGGCAATACGGATTGCGGTTATTTCGCGAAGAACGACCCCGAAAACATACTGACGAATCGTGATTTCTGAAATCTGGCGATGGCGTTACCCGAGTCAAAGAAGTGACGCCGCGTATGCGTGGATCAAAAAAACTCGATACAGCTGTTGATTACGCTCGGGTATTGCAATCGTGCGTCGTTTGTGAGACTCTTGTGCGCCGCGTCGACGTAGCGGGTTGAAGGGAGAGTTTTGGTTATGCACGAGCTTAAAGAACGGCGAATCGTGGGACCGCGAATTTCGTTGGTGGGAGCAATCTTGTTGAGCGCCTTATGGGGATGTTCCTCAACCGATACAACGGGAGTCATTGTCAAAAATGGCGATGGCGGCACTGGCGGTTCGTCGACGCTTCCCGACGGCGGTGAGCCTGATGCAATGGCCAATTCCGAGGCAGATATTCCGCTGGGCGAGGCGATTACGGGTAAGGACGGCGAATGGACGTATGTCGATTTTCCGGACGCATATTGTCGCGACAAGACGCCGGCACACATCATGGCGCACTTGAACAGCAGTTCGAAGAAAATTGCTATTTACCTCGAAGGAGGTGGCGCGTGTTTCAATGACGCTTCCTGCAAGCTGCTGACATTCAACGCGCCCTCGTACGTTCTGGGTCAAGGCATTTTCAATTTCAATCGTCCAGAAAACCCGATTGGCGATTGGAACGTTTTCTACGTCCCTTATTGCACGGGGGATGTCCATTCCGGCTCGAAGGCCGACGGAAATCCGGGCCCGATTACGGGCAAACAAAACTATACCGGATATTCCAACCTGAAACTTTTCTTGAGTCGCATTCTTGCAACGGTGCCGGATGCAACGGACGAAGCCATCATGGGGAGCAGCGCAGGCGGATTTGGCACAGGTTTGACCGCGGATCTCGTTGCGCGCAATGTACCGGCGAGCGTCGAACGTTTTACGCTGATCGACGATTCGGGACAACCCATGCCGAGCCAATACATCGTTCCGTGTTTGCAAGAAACGTGGCGCGATGTATGGGGATTGGACGCTACCGTTTTGAAAGATTGCGGAGCGTCCTGTCCCAATCAGAGTGATTACGTCATGGATTGGATGCAATTCCTGATCAACAAATACGCGAAAGGCCCCTTTGCTCCGAAATTCATGGGCGGGTTGATTTCGTGGACGGGCGATTCGACGATCAGCACGTTTTTCGGGTTTGGCGCGAACGATTGCAAAACGACCGTGCCGGTTCCGATGACCAGCGCGCAATTCACTGCGGGGATCCTCGAATTTCGTGCGGCCATGAAACCACAAACGGACCGATTCGGCACGTATTACGCGAGCGGCAATGCCCATACGTTCTTGATGATGGACAGCAGCGGATTGATCCAAGGTTCCGGGCTTTTGGGCGGCCTTTACGACACGGATGTCAGCGGAGTCAAGTTGGTCGACTGGATGAAGGATTTGCTCGATCACAAGCAAGCTCCCCACATTGGCCCGTGAGCCGAGCCCGGCACTGAACGACGTTGCTCGCCAAGTTCGTCCGTCGCGTTTTTCTCGCCAATCTGTTGCAATGCGACGAACCTCCGCACCTGCGCCTCGCTACGCTTGGCAATACACTTGACAAGCGAAACGGAATCTGCAAATCTCGCTTTTGAAAGAAGGGTTTTGTGAAGCCATCCATTTGGTCGCTACTCCTGCCGTTCGTGTTGCTTGGTTGCGCGTCTTCAGCCTCGTCTTCAACATCTGCAATTCCTCCGGAATCGACCTCGCCCACACCCAATGCGTCGGCGCAAGCCCCTGCGCCCGGCTGGATCGCGCGAAGCAATGCGATTACGCAGATTTTGCTGGACGTGGATATCCAGTTCCGACCGGAAATGGGTACGCGGTACGGCGTGGAACGCGTCGACGAAGAAATTGTCGATTTAAAACCCGAGTACCGAGATCGATATCGAGCTGCGTTGGCCAAGGCCATTACGAAAATCGAAACATTGGCTGCAAAAGAGGCGGACGCGCGTGTCAAACGAGACTGTACCATTCTGATCAAAGCGGCGCGACTTCGCAGTAGAGAACTTGAATTGGCGCAAACGGTCGAAGTGCCTTATCACAATCCCACCGAAATCATTTTCACCAGTATCCGAACCCTCCTCGACGACCAAGTCGTGCCCGCGCGCAAGCAACGCGCCGCCATGCGCCTTCGTCGTTATGCCGGCCTCGAAGGAGAACCTTCCTTGGCCGCCTCGGCCAAAGCCGACATTCTTGGAGGTTTGACCCGACCGGGACTCATTGCTCCAAATCGCTTGGCAGTCGAGCGACACCTCGCGACGAATGGCCATCTGCGAAAAGGCATTGGCGATTTGTTGAGCAAAGCTCAAATCAAAGGGCACGAAGAGCCTTACCAAAAGCTCGTGGCCCAGCTCGTTGAATACGACGAATTCCTCAAAACTGAAATATTGCCCAAAACGCGGGCAAACTTTGCTCTTCCTCCAGCTGTTTACACATTGAAACTCGAAGGGTACGGGGTCGACATTCCCCTCCCCGACTTGGTGGCTCGGGCCCATCAGGCATTTTCCGAAATCCAAAAAGAAATGGGTGATGTCGCAGCCCAAGTGGCAGCGGAACGAAAATGGTCGAGCAACGATTATCGAGACGTCATCCGCGAGCTCAAGAAGGAGCAACTTTTGGGTGAGGCCATTTTGCCGCATTATAAACAACGCCTCGCGGACCTCGAGAACATCATTCGACGGGAAAACTTGGTCACGTTGCCCGAGCGGCCGGCTCGCATTCGACTGGGAAGCGATGCAGAAAATGCGCAATTGCCTGCGCCGCACGTGAATTCACCACGGCTCGTCGACAATTCGGGTGAGCAAGGGGAATTCGTATTGCCATTGAGTGTACCAGCGCCCGAGGGGTCGAAGGAAGCGCCGCAAAAGATCGACGATTTTACATTTGCCGCAGCCTCGTGGACGCTCACGGCTCACGAAGCGCGACCTGGGCACGAATTGCAATTCGCTTCCCTCGTTGAACGTGGAGTTTCGCTGGCCTCGGCCATTTATGCGCACAACAGCACGAATGTCGAAGGCTGGGGGCTTTATTCGGAATACATCACCTATCCGTTCATGCCGCCGGAAGGCAAATTAATTTCCCTGCAACTTCGATTGCAACGAGCCGTGCGTGCGTTCATCGATCCAGAATTGCAAATGGGCAAATGGACCTTTGATTCGGCAATGGCCTTCGTGCAAAAGGAAGTAGCGATTTCGCCGGCTCTGGCCCGGTCCGAGGTGGAAAGGTACACATTTCGCATGCCCGGACAAGCGACTTCCTATTTTTATGGGTACACGCGTTTGCTAGAATTGCGCCGCGACGTCGAAGCCAAACAGAAAGATCGCTTCGACGCGCGGCGTTTTCATGATTTCATCCTGGCGCAGGGTTTGTTGCCACCGGATTTGATGCGCGAGGTCGTGATGGCCGAATTCGCCAGATGAAGGCTTGGTGTCGACCAGTCTTTCCGGGAAATCCATTCGTCGCCAAAAACACGACCAAGCGGGGAACAGGGGGCTGGGCCATTTCTGCAGCGTGAATACGATCTAGCGGCTTTCCTGCTCGATCCGTGCCCAGCCCCAGCCAGTTCAATTAAACAACATAACGAAACCGTCGGGCCCCGAATTGCTCGTATATGCCGCATCGCCCGCATTCATTGTGCCTTCGAACGCCCCCGTCACGGCGACGCGCCCCGAAGGTAACATCGAAATTCCGCCAAACCGTTCTTCACCGGAACCACCCGCGCGAGTTTGTCGGGTCACCCGGCCTTGGCCGTCGATCCAGAGGAGAAATACATCGGCGACTCCGGCGCTTTCGAGGACTTGGCTGCTAATTTGTAGGTTTTCTTGGAATTCACCAGCCACGACAAACCCACCTCCGCGAGCCTTCGCGGCTTGGACGAATCCAACCTGCTGGCCCGCGAATACCTGCGACGACAATGGTTGACCATTTGAATCCAATTGAACCACAGCTACGCCTTGGGCTGGTGTAGTCAGCTTCGTACCAAAAAGATCGACTTCCCCACCCATTGATCCAATTAGCCAAGGCAAACCATTTTCGTCGGCATATGGGGAAAACGAGAAGTAGCCCATTTCGTTGGTCATGCCCCGGGACCACGAAAGCTTTCCAGTGGCATCGAGCGCCGCGAGGAATTGGCCTCCCAACATGGCTGCATCAGGCAAAGCGCCATCACCCAAATTCGGCGCCCCCTCGTAATAGCCACTGAGAAGAATCTGGTTTTGAGGCAGGAGCGACATTGCGGCCGCAGTTTCAACGCTCGCACTACCGAGCGCATGAGCCCACAACGTTTTACCGGCCGGACTTATTTTGGAAATGAAAAGGTCAGCTTGTCCGGCACTTTGCAAAGCGGTTCCGGCGATACTGACACTGCCCTCGAAAGTGCCCAACCACAAAATATCACCATCGGAGTTCAATGCCACTTGAGTGCCACTTTGATCCTGCGTATTGCCGACCTGGATCGCAAATCGATAATCCCCGTTCGGAGCAAGGGACACCAGGAATGCATCCATTCCACCTTGGTTATCGAGTTTTCCCCCTCCGAAATCCACGGAGCCCATCATGACGCCCGTCAAAATGACGCCTCCGTTCGCGTCGACTGCAATTCCAGTGGGAATGTGCAGACCTGTTTCTCCAAATCGCCTTACGCGCTCGACTTCTCCGTCTGGTTTGAGCCACGCGACGAAAATATCGCCGTCCGATACGGTATCGATTTGTCCTACGGCTCCAAAATCGACACGCGATTGCATCATTCCAGCGACGACAATTTCCCCGGTATTGGTGGTGGCCACTTGCCATCCCATTTGCTCGCCAGATCCACCCAAAACGCGCGTCCACGCTACGGGACCAGCTGCCGTTCCCGTTGCCATCGTCACCGGTTCTCCGTCGCTGCCGCTACATCCGGCAAGGATCGAAGCAACGAGGCTCATAAGAATACAACCGCCCGCTACGCTCGTTCTACGCATTTCTTTCCCCCCGCAATGACGCGATGCACGACGAGATTTCGCACATGACAAACGATTTCCGATTCGCTCGCCGTTCCTTGCGTCGGCGCCCAACATACCTCGAAAAACAGTTGGCGCACGCCGCATTCGTAAATGAATCAACATTCGAATGGGACGCATGAGCGGGTCTGTCCGGTACACCGATCCGTCATCCATGTGCAATCTGGATCGACCTGCAATCGTCACCCCATCCCATCCCTGGTGATCGAAATCCGCCAATCCCGCAATCTCCTTGTTGACAAGAAGTAGAAAAGCGAGGAAGCTGTTACGCAATTCCGTTCTCACCTGCGAGTTTCTTCATGTCCGACACGATGCAAACGCCGAATGTTTTTTGGATTCACCTCTCTCCGCTTCCCGGAATTGCTCCGGAAGCGCTCGAGAAACGAATTTTCGAGCTGGCCAAGGGCTTTGTTTTGCCCACGTGCCCGCATGCAGCAGCGAGCATGTTCACCCACCGCATTATGCGCGATGGCGCGGGAAGCTACAGGTGGGAAATTGTTCTCGAGTTCATCGACGAGTTCCATGAAGACGCAACGACGAACGAACCAATCGAGAACGTCGTTCGGGCCGAAATCGATATGCATATCGAAGACTTGGCAGTGATTGCTGAATTTTCGGCATTTACGAGTGTCGCGATTCCGGGGCCACATGTCGATGTGCCGCTCGTGCCCCCCGACAATTCGGATTTTGCATCGTTTGGTTCCGAAGATGCTCCATGGTATGATTACACGCGAGATTCCGGGGCGACCAATGCGGGAAAAGAGCTGCCAAAGCGGACCCTCGACATCATTACGGAAATTCGCTCGGCCGTTCCGGTCGAACCAAAGCTCAAGCCGGAAGGCCCTGGGCATGTGTATTTTGCCCTGGACGATCGGGCGCATCGCGCGTGGCTCGACGAATATTTCAATTCCAAATTGGTGGTCGCGACAGAAGCGGATCGGCGGAAAATTCGGGCATTTGCGGCGTTTCAGACGCGCGAAGGAACGACAGCGTCCATCAATACCTATGACAGTCAAATCGTGACGTGGGGTACAGGCTGGGGCGGATTGGGCTGGCTGGGCAATGTCATGAGCCGAGCGAGTGCAAATCCTGGGGTGCGGATGGCCTTGGAACAGGCTGGTGTCCGTTATCGAAAGCAAAATACTTATGATATCGTCGATTTGAAGACCAAACGGGTCGCCACGGGCAAGGCAGAGGCGCTGGAGGTCATGCGTGCCTCGTTACCGCTCTTATACTTGCTGATTGATTTGGCACGATCTTCCGAAACGCGCGAAGCGGTGGCCGACGCGCAGCTCGGCACGTTTTTCATTAGTGCGGGCGATATTTCGAGCGCCGAACAAATGGCCACGCAAGCCTTGTTCAACATGATTTCCCACTTGAAGCATTGGGCTCCTGGTTATGCCACAGGATGTTTGGAATGGGCGGTGCCCCAGGTGGCGAATGAACCCATCTCGGCGGAACGAGACAAACACCTCGCGCGACTCGCGGGCCGATATTTCTATGGCAAAGCGCGCGGAAAAGCTTGGGTCCCAGCTTGGAAGCAATTCCAAAGCTACTGGCGGCATATGAAAGAAGACGGTCTCGATTGTCTGGACGATCCATTCATTCGCGCCTCCAGTCATCCCACCGACGACCCGTTTGCTTCGGTGCCCCTGCGTCCGACGACTTCCCAAACAACCGCGAACACGACCACGACGACCAATACGACAAACAAGCCGGCGACTTCCACGCCTGCGCAACGGGCGCGCATTCTGCGCAATGCATTGCTCAGTTCCGAAGAACAGCTCGAGCGTGTGGCCGAAGGCAAAGCATTGTTGCGTCGTGGAGCCGAGGGGCCAGGTATTCGGGCAATTCAACAGGTGCTGCTGCAATTAGGGTATTCGTTGCCAGGCGGCGCCAATGGCATCTTCGATGTCGTGCTCGAAAACATCGTAAAGAAATTTCAACGCGAAGCCGGAACGAAAGACGACGGAATCATTGGTGCGCAGACAATCAAGAAGCTCGATACGCTTGGAGGTGAGAAATGAGTGTCCTCGACCTCGAGCGAATCGTGACGGAGGTTCGCGCTCGCTGGGAAACGATGCTTCCACGCAAGGATGCCGAAGCAGGTTTGAATAGCTGGGATCCGCCATCGTTTGTGCCCAATCTCGGGATCGTTACTCGCCTCAGTGTAATGCATTCCGAAACCTACAAGAGTTCAACGGCGGAAGTCCTGGTCGTGCCTTTCGCGCGACTTGGGGAGGCCTCGGTGGCCCTCGATGAATTCAATGAGAAACTGAACGCTTTGACGACGGACGGAATCGTTCGTCTCTTCGACAAACCATTGGCGGAATGGTGTCCGGCGTATGGAATCTCCTTGGCCGAATATAAAGAGGGTATGTTCGACCACGACGACGCAGCGTCCGAGCGTCGGCAACGAGCCTTGGATTGGGCGAACGAACGTTTTCCGGCCGTCGCCGCGCGCATGAAAGACGTTTATGGTTTGATACTGCCAAACTACATGGCTACATTTGCGGCCTTTTGGCGGAGCCTCGACGACTTCGAGAAACTCGGCGCGGAG
>DAOMZH010000239.1:0-12351 GCA_035437985.1 Polyangium sp. (in: bacteria)
GCGTGAGCGGAATCAATCGCAGATTCTCGACCGGGGCAGACTTGTCGTATTCGTACACCAATCCGGCCTGCACGACCGCGGAAGCAAATGCGGCCTTGTCCTGCTCGGATACAGCTGCGCCATTGTTGCCCAGAAAAACGAAATACTTCGTATTGGGATCCAGCTCCTTCGGTAACCAACAAACCTTCCGCAGGAGCCCTTGGGCCACCTTTTCCGTGACAATTGGATGGGGCGTGGATGTACACCCCACCACGCCCAGTGCGCACGCGAGGACCACGAGCCAAACCAGAAGCGCGGACCAACGGCGCGCAACGAAGAAGCCGACGATGGTCAGGTGCGGCATGATCCGCGTATCCGCGAAGTCGCGTGCGCAGATCAAGCACTTCGGTAGGGCCTCGACACAAATTTGCCGCAATCCATGAAAAACCACCATTTCGTGGCACAAACTGCGTGCATGTTGCTCGACATTCGTGTTACAAGCTTCGTCGAGTCGTCTCCTTATGCCGCACGCCGCATGAACCTTCTCGAACTCCTCAAAACAGAAGCCGGTCCTCGACGGAACCAGATCATCCTTGCCGCTACGCTCGCAGGCATTTCCAACGCACTCATTCTTGCCTCCGTCAACGCCGCCGCGCAGTCCCCCGAGAACGCCGGCATACCGGCATTTTTCATGTTCGCCCTGAGCATCACGCTGCACGTGGTTTGTGTGCGTCATTCGAGCCATGAAACGAATCGGCTCGTTGAAGCTGTGCTTCACCGCATCAAGGTGCGGATTGGCGACAGGCTCGCCCGCACCGAATTCGATGCACTCGAACGCGTCAAGGCGGCCGAGATTTGCGACCGGATTACCGAGAACACCGCGTTCATTTCACAAACGGCCGGAATCGTTGGCTCGATGATGCAATCGGCGGTCATCATGGTGTTTACCGGAATCTACCTCGCGTCGCTTTCGCCCGCCGCCGCTGCGATCGTGGCCCTGATTTGCGCTGCGGGCGCCATGAAGTTCGTGGAGATTCGGCGCGAATTCGTGCTCTACACGCGCGAAACGATGGCCGGACGCGTCACGTTCCTGGATCGGTTGACCGATTTGATCGCCGGCTTCAAGGAATTTCAATTTGGTCGGCGGCGGCGTCGCGACCTTCGAGAGCATATCGCGCACGCCGCAGAGGCCATGCGATCTGCGAGTATTTCGGCGAGCAACCTCCGATCGGACGGATTGTATCTCGGTGACGCAATTCTTTTCGCGGTGCTGGCGGGGATTGTCTACGCACAGAGTTTGTACTTCAACGCCGACGTCAAGACCATGACCGCCATTGTTGCCGCCGTCATGTTTTTATGGGGGCCCTTTTTGAATTTCATGATGGGACTCATGCCCTACATTCGGTCGAATTTGGCCCTGGATGAAATTGCGACGCTCGAAGCAAAACTCGAGATAGCCGCATCCCAAGGCCCGCGTCGGCACGACACCGAAGATCCGTGGCATGGCCAGATCACCTCGATCGAAATGCGACAGCTCGAATATGCCTATCCATCGGAAAACGGCGGGAAAAACTTCCACATTGGGCCTTCGAGTTTCCATATCGATGCACGCGAAGTGCTCTTTATCGTCGGTGGCAATGGCAGCGGTAAATCGACCTTGCTCAAGGTCTTGACCGGTCTCTACGCGCCCACTGCAGGTGAACTGCTCGTTAATGGCATCGTCGTTCGTCCGGAAAACGTAGCTTGGTACCGCGATATGATTTCGGCGATCTTTTCCGACTTCCACTTGTTCGCCAAATTGTACGGCCTTGCGGGCGTCGAGGAAGAAGCGGTGCATCGACTGATTACACGTATGCGGCTCGACGGACAAACGGCATTCGTCAATCGAACGTTTACGAAACTCGATTTGTCGACCGGGCAAAAGAAGCGCATTGCCATGATCGTGGCCTTGCTCGAAGCAAGACCGATTTGCGTTTTCGACGAATGGGCTGCGGATCAGGATCCCGAATTTCGCAAATACTTTTACGAAGAATTGCTCCCGGTGTTACGCCAGGAAGGCAAGATGGTCCTCGTCGTGAGCCACGATGATCGGTATTTCCATCACGCCGATCGCGTACTCACGATGGAGTACGGCAACGTTCGTTCAATCGAACGTCCGCGACTTCGCGAGGTGGCTGGATGAAGATCTTGGACTTCATTGCCGAGGAAAGCGCACGAGATCGCTGGAAGATCCTCGCCATGGCCACGATGGCGGGCATTTTGAATGCATTTGCTTTGATGGTCGTCAACACGGCAGCACATACGCCGGAGGCGGCAACGGTCCGCTCATTTGCACTGTATGCGCCTGCGGCGGTCATTTCGGTACTGGCGGCACGGAATACGTCGCGACGCACGAACGAGATCATCGAATCGGCCCTGCATCGCTTCAAAATGCGCCTGGTAGATAAAATCGAGCGTACGCCCTTCGAACGGTTCGAACGTGTGGGGCGGGCGGAAATCCTCGACAGCATCACGGAGAATATTTCCGTCATTTCGACCAGGGCCTCCGGGATTGGGGTCGTCCTGCAGTCGTTGTGCATCTTCATCGCCGGACTTTTGTACCTGCTGTCCTTGTCGCCGCTGACGTTTGCGATCTTGTGCCCTCTTCAGGTCGGCGCCATTTACTTATTTCGCTCTCGAAGCGAGCTGCTCAATCAACTCTCGAAAGAGAGCACGAAAACCCGCCACCGATTCCTCGACACGTTGATGGACCTCTTGAAAGGGGCCAAAGAAATCCGCCTGCACCGCGGGCGAAGCCGCGACATACTTGACGAATTCAATCGCAATTCCGCAAAACTCGGCAATGTCGCGGCAGAAACCAACAATGTTTATGACGACAACAATCTATTCGTCACGATAAACTTGTACGTACTTCTTGGCGCCATCGTCTTCGTCATCCCGAAGCACGTGGATCTCGGCGCCGAGCTTACGGCAAAGATCGTCGCCACCCTTCTTTTTTTATGGGGCAGCGTCCAACTCGGACTCTCCACGTATTCGGCGTTCGTGCAATCGAACGAAGCGATCGAGAACATCGCCCAACTCGAAGCAAAGCTCGATGGCATCACCAAACGCACCACGAAGGAACTCCAAACCGATCCTTGGAGCGGCAAACCGGGACGTATCAAAGCCGAGGGGATCGAATATGAGTACCCGGCGCCAAATGGTGATGTCCCGTTTCGTATCGGCCCCATCGACCTCACCGTCGAACCTGGCGAAATCGTTTTCATCGTCGGTGGCAATGGCAGCGGCAAATCCACACTGCTCAAAGTATTGACTGGGCTTTATGCGCCGACCCATGGCGTTCTTCAAGCGGGTGACGAGTCCGTTTTGCCCACCAATGCGGCCATGTACCGCGAGATGATTTCGGCGATCTTTGCGGATTTCCATTTGTTTTCCAAAGTGTATGGCATGCTCGACGTCGATCCGGAAATTGTGCGCGGACTGCTGCGCGACATGCACATCGAACACAAGACGTCCTTCGAGAATGGCGAATTCACCCGAAAAAACTTGTCCACGGGCCAGAAAAAGCGCCTGGCCATGGTCATCGCCCATCTCGAAGACCGCCCCTTGTTCGTGCTCGACGAATGGGCCGCCGATCAAGATCCCGAATTTCGAAAGCACTTTTATGAAAACATGCTTCCCGTCTTGAAGCGAAGAGGAAAAACCATCATCGCCGTGAGCCACGACGATCGATATTTTCACCTCGCCGACCGCGTAATCGTGATGGAGTACGGGACCATTGTTCATGTTACGAGGAAAGAGGTTGGATCATGATGAAAAGAACTGTTTTCATTAGCGGATGTCCAGGATCGGGTAAATCCTTCCTAGGAGATTACCTGGAAACGATGTGCGGGTTTTCTCATGTCGATGGAGATATCTTCATTCTTTCAAAAGAATCTCGACATGTAGAATTGAAAAATAATTTGTTCGAAGCGCATATTAATTATTGGATTGAAAAGAAATCAGCACCCCGTGAACTTTGGCAACCATATTATCAAGAATTGTTTGGTTTGGTTGAGAAAGCACATGAGAAAAACTCGAACGTCGTGGTTTCTGCGGTCGTATTACAACGGGAAGTAAGGGACTATTTGAGAGCGCAATTGCCGAATCATATTTTCATTCTCTTGGTTGTGTCAGAAAACGAATTGGTCGAGAGGCGTCTCAGACGGCTCAGAGCAATTGCTGAATCCCAAAAAAAAAACATGGCGCAAGCCTACAAAGACATGTTTAATGATTCCTATTCCGATGATACTTATTTGAAAAGAACCCAAAAGGTATTGCAAGGATTGCAGCCCATTGAAAATGATGAAGTGCTGAGCTTTACCATCGATGCTGGCACGGATGAAAAATACAAAAGCCTGCATGAGGCATTGCAACTACCACCACCGCAACCGGTCATTCCAGTCGAAGATATTGCAAGCATCAACTACGAAAGATGGAAGCGGGCTTATTTTCCTATCGAGTGTCGAGCTTGAAACGAGGTTTTTTCGGCATCGTGATGGCCGTCAACATACGCGGGGTTTACATCAGCATGGTTCGCCAAATGGCACGTTCGAGCGTAGAGCGCTTGGTCATGGCTTGCCCCTTCTCCCGTCTTCGCTTCTTCCGACCGCTTCAACATCCCCACCACCACAAACATCCCACCACTTCCTCGTGAGCGTCCAGCGTCGCCTTTGTCGAGCTCCGCCTGCGTCGGACGACGCTCCGCAACCTCAGCCACCAACCTGAACAATTCTTTGAGAACCAACGTTGCTCGTTCGAGCGCCATGCCCGACAAAATGTCCACTACGCCGTCGTCCTCGTACGACTCGAACATCACGACACGTCGCGACGGTGGGCGCTTCACGTTTCGAAAACGTGCCCGCGTTTGTCCGTTTGTCGCGGATGCCGACCCACCCGCGAACCTTCCGGCATCCATCGTTAAAATACTTGCTCCGCCGTCGCAAAAATTGTTTTGATGTCCAAGTTCCCGGACGAACAAAACAGCGCAGTTGTGGTGTAGTGACGCGTGTGATCCGTTCGCGACATACTTTCGTCGACGGGTGACAACGTGTTGACGATCAGCTTGCCATGCTGCTTAGTGGGTGTTGAGCAGGCGTTGCGAGCGTTGCGACTTCACCCAACAGCCGGAAGACAAACGGGAAAGAAGCCCCGGCTTGTTTGGCGCAAAATCAATGGCGAATTCTTCCTCTTGCCGCACAGCGAGGTTCGTTATAAGCGGGCCAAGCGATGAGTAGCGTCAAGATCGACAATGCCTCGGAGGGCAATTCCGCGGCGCTTAGCTTTCGCTGCGCGACCGTCATGGACATCGCGCGCGTGGTAACCCTGGTGGCGTTGGCCTACAGTTACCGTGGCGAAGCGAGCCGGAGAATCTGGACCAACGAGGCCGATCTCCTCGATGGGCGGCGCACCGATCACGAGAGCATGCGCGCGCTCATCGAGTCTTCGCA
This sequence comes from Polyangium sp. (in: bacteria), assembly GCA_035437985.1. Classification (GTDB taxonomy): domain Bacteria; phylum Myxococcota_A; class Polyangia; order Polyangiales; family Polyangiaceae; genus Polyangium. The sequence continues at coordinate 5,469 of DAOMZH010000239.1, forward strand.
AAGCTTGATTGTGCTTGCCGAGCGTGCTGGCCAAGTCATCGCTTGCGCACACATCAGGCAGCGCGGCGAGTTGTGTTTTATCGCCATGGTTTCGGTGTGCCCCGAGCTTCAGGGCGCTGGCGTGGGAGGCGCGGTTGTTTCCGAATGCGAACGCTTTGCACGGGCGTCTTGGGGCTGTCGGGCGATGGAGCTGACGGTCATCCGACAGCGTGACGACCTCATCGCCTGGTACGAGCGTCGGGGCTATCGACGCACCGGGGAAACAAGGCCGTTTCCCTACGGAGATGAACGCTTCCGGCCACGGCGCCGTGACCTCGAGTTCGTCGTTCTGCAAAAGCCGCTTCGGGCAGCAGAGATGGCCGAGGTCATGGCTGGCCATTCGGAAGCTATTTCCTGCTGAAGTGCGATCACCGAGGTGTTGCTTGCGGCGAGGCGAAGTCAGGAAAACCTGGGTGCGTACCTGGCGACCTTTGTCCAGAAGTGAAGGAAAAACCGACTGCTCCAGGCGGAAAAGTCAACGAAACAATGAAAGATTGCGTTTTGCCGCATCATGTTGCAGAAGGTGTTCAATAGGCGGTCCATTTACATCAACACCCCAGCTCCTTGATGAAAATCGCCCGTCTGACCCCATACTCGTGAGACACTGCCACAATGATCGACGTCGTCATTCCCGTCGCGCCCAAGGACTATCCAAAGCTCGAGAGGAGCGTACTGGGCATTCTCGAGAATTCACGGACACCCATCAGAGAGGTCTTTCTCATCGCGGCGGATGACAGCGCGCTGAATTACTTGAATGCTCACGTGTCTTTGAAGATGTCCGTCGTCAAGGAGCGCGAAATGCCCTTCACCAAGGCTGATATCGCGGCGTTATTGGAGGAGCAGGGGGCTACCGCAAAGCATGCATCGTGGTACTACCAGCAGCTCTTGAAGTTCTACGCGTTCCAGGTCATCCACGGACTCGGTGACGACGTCCTGATCCTCGACTCTGACTTCGTATTTGCAAAACCCTTGCCCTTTCTGACCGACGACGGAAGGGCGATCCTGTCGCGCGGCTACCCTTTCAAGTGGTTGCTGAACACGCGCGACTATCCAACGCGGGTCGAGCATATTCACGCGGATTTCGCGCGCCGTCTCGTCGCCGGCTGGGAGCCAATGGATCCGTTCAGCGGCATGCATCATCACATGGTTTTGCAGCGCGACATCCTCGCAGATCTTTTCGACGTTGTGGAGCGTGAGCATCAGCAGCCGTTCTGGCGGGCGTTTGTCGGCAAGCTGCGCCTTGAAAAATGGAACGCCGCATCGGAGTACGTCATCTACTACCATTTTGCGCGCGCTCGATATCCGGCGCGCATCGTTTTGAGGGACCTCGAGACGTGTGACATCATCTATGATGCGGAAGAGGGCGGCGACACCTTGAAGCAGCTCGATCGGCTGCTCGATTCGGGGAAGTTCGACGCCGTCGGCTGCCACGGCTTCCTCGAACTCCGCGCACGGATCGCGACGACGGACTACATCCCTCACGACCTCCGAACCAAGTTTGCGAGGTCGCCAGGGATGAAACTTTTGCTGCGGTTGGAGGCGGGCGTTCTCCAGATCGAAGTAGACGAGTGAACCAGCGGCATCTCTGTGGCGAAAGTGGTTCGTAGGACCAAACCCTGGCGCAAGCTCGATGATTCAGGGTGAATCGGGCAGGATGAGTCGGAAGTCGTTGATGGACGGGTGTAGGGCCAGGATAGCTCGTGACTGCACAATCTCTTCGTCCGTAAGTTGGCGCTTGTTGCCAGAAGTGCCGTCTTCCCGAGCGAATTTGGTGCCCGCCTGCGAATCTTTCGTCAGCGAAACGACCCCGTCACGAAGTCTTTCTCGAGGTAATTCACAATAGTCGAAAATCCGCTGTAAACATGCCTCCCCGCTGGTTGCCAGTTCTTGATACGTCACCGGAAAAAGCAGACCGGGAAACGCTTGGTGGAAACGCAGCACGTGTTCCATGGACACGAGCCAGCAGACCGTAAATCGCTCGGCCGGCCGAAGGCTCTCTCCCAGCCGATCGTAGGGGAACGTCGACTGCTCCATCGCGCGGCCGGTGAAGTACCGAAAGAACTGCAATGCCTCATCGCGCAGCTGCGTATGCTCTAATCCCCGCCGTTCCGCAATGTTGAGACAAGAAGCGACCCAGGACGAACAGTCGCGGTAGAGGAACAGATGTTTTGCGTCGGGAAACAATTCAGTAAACAAGTCGAGCAGGTTCACGCAACCGCTCCGAAACTTGACGATGGCCACCTCGGGCTGCAACCTGATTGGGTCCAGAAAGACAAACTTCATGCACGCGGTTAGGATAGATTTCCACAACGAGTCACGCGGATCATCCACCGTGCGCCAGTGACCGATCTGGGTAAAACAGTCCGGTTCCGAATAGCTGACGCAGGAATCTAGTTGGGCAAACGCCCGGCTCAGCAGGGTCGAACCGCACCGCCCGATGTTGTGGACGAGAATGAGTTTGTTGGGCTGAGGAATCGGCGCGGACAAACTGAGGAACGTGTCGAAGTCGATGGTGAACGCGTTCAAGGCGTGAGCGAATTGGGCTTCATAATAGAACGGCGCCGCCTCGAGGTCGGAATTTGGTGGCAGAGAAACAAAAACTGCCTCGCGGCGGCTGAGATCCAGACAATAAAGAGAGAGAGATGGGTCCGTCAGCAGCCGTGCGTCGCTTTCCTTTCCCTCTTCGAACAACGTGAAATCCTTGCGGTTGACGGCCATGCCGTCGCCCTGGAACCGCTCACGAGCAAGGATCTTGAATCGTTTCATGTCGTCCTTCTGGCATCCTTCGTCACGACGAGTTGGCAGCTTGCGACTGACCGCCATGAGCCGGACGTCATAGTGGTGTGCGGCAACCGCGTCAAGAAAGCCCTATCCATTCCAAACCATGGGGGCGAGATGAACGATGCGCTCGACCGTCGCGAGATTCATCTGGAAGACACCAAAGGCTTCATGCTACGGTCGCGCCGTTGGAAAGGACTACACAGCTAGCTCGGTTGCAGTCGACCTGGGTCGTGTCGACGAGGTGGTGCTCGTCTTCAAGACTTTCCCTCGCGCCTGAGACGTGGGGAGATGCCGGAGGAGGACGATTTTCTCCGCTTCGTGTTTCGTCGAGGAGAACAGTTGCATCCATTGGAGTGGCACGTTGATTTCGATGCTTTCAGCAATCGTAGGTAGCAGCGTTTTGGCTGTCCTCGCCCACAGATTTCTGAAATCTGCAGGGCTTGGCGAGATCGAAACGGACATGCCCGTCTCGCCATCGTTGACCGAGCAATTGAGTAACGTCGGGGCCGAGCTGCGCGAGGGAACGAAGAATGTGCTCGGGAGAGGTCGGACCCTCGTCGAACAGCACACCGCACGATTTTTCCGAAGTCCCCGTCAGGAATATCTCGACGCCCTTCGCCAAGAGAATGCCGGGAGCGAAGCCCCCATTGCGGAGGAGAAATCAGTGGCCGAAGCCGAAGTCGATCGGCACCTTGGCGTTTCGGCGGCGGGGACGGCCATTGCGATCCCCGGCGCCGTTATGTATGCACCGCTCGGTTTGCTCAGCATCCCATTTACGCTGTATAGCTGCATTCCGCTGGTGAGAGTCGTTTACACGGGTATCGTCGAGAAAAAAAAACTTCGCGGCCCCATTGTCGACTTGGTGGCGCTAGGGGCATCCATGGGAGCCCATTATTATGCGCTCACCGCCGCGTCGTGTATGTTGATGTGTTTGGCAGAGAAACTCGTGTATCGCGCGCAGGACCGCTCGCGCAAAGACATGATCTCGGTCTTTCGCCGGCAGCGTTCCGCCGTATGGATGGTCGATGGCGATGAGATTCGGGAGGTTACGCTCGCGCAGATCCATATTGGAGATATCGTCGTCGTGGTCGCAGGCGGCACGATTCCAGTGGATGGAGTGATCATTTCGGGCAGCGCGAGCATTGATCAGCACATGTTGACGGGCGAATCGACGCCCGTCGAAAGACACGTCAATGATCCCGTGCTCGGCGCCACCGTCGTCCTCGCTGGGAACATTCGTATTCGTGTCGAAAAAACCGGAGACGAAACGATTGCCGCGCAAATCGCGGTGGTCATGGATCAAATCGCCCATTATCGTGAACGGCAAGAAATGCGGTGCGATGAAACCGCCGACAAACTGGTGTGGCCGACCTTGGGCGCGGGCGCTTTGACTTACGTCGCCCTTGGGCTCCAAAGCACGGTGACGGTCATTGGATGTAATTTCACGGAAGCACTTCGAATCGCGTATCCGCTCGGCGCATTGAGTTATTTGAATTTGGCCGCCAAAGAAGGAATCCTCGTCAAGGACGCTCGCGCCCTGGAAATGCTCGGGAAGGTCGATACGTTGCTTTTCGACAAGACCGGCACGTTGACACTCGCGCAGCCTCACGTCGCCCAGCTTCACCCTGCATTCGGAATCGATGAAAATACTCTGCTCACCTATGCCGCCTCCGCCGAATTGCGGCAGACCCACCCCATTGCGCGCGCCATTCAAACTGCTGCCGAAGAGCGAAAATGTTCGCTGCTCACGATGCAAGATGCAGCCTACGACATAGGCTTTGGTATTCGCGTCGTCGCCAGTTCGCCGCGAGCCGACGATGTGCTCATTCGAGTCGGAAGCGCTCGGTACATGAATCGGGAAGGTATCGTCGTCCCGGAAAACTTTCAATCACTCGATGCTCGTTGCCATGCCCACGGGCATTCGTTGGTCCATGTCGCCGTCGGCGATACGTTTGTGGGAGCCATCGAATTGCATGCCACGCTGCGCCCGGAGGTGCGCCCCCTGGTCGAGCAGCTCAAACTGCGCGGCATACAGCTCCATCTCGTTTCGGGTGATCATGAGTTGCCCACGAAGCATCTCGCCGAGGCGCTCGAATTCGATGGATTCGTCGCGCAAGTGCTTCCGGCGGACAAGGCGCGTTTCGTAGAACGATTGCAGCGCAAGGGGCACAAGGTGGGTTTCATTGGCGACGGCATCAATGACGCCATCGCGCTCGAGCAAGCCGACGTTTCCATCTCCTTGCGCGGGGCCACGACCGTCGCCACCGACGTCGCGCAGGTGATTCTGATGGACCAGGATCTCACGAAGATCGTTCGCTTACTCGAGTTGGCAAAGGAGCTTGATTCCAATCTCGAGCGCAGTCTGGGCGCGATGGTGATTCCAAGCGCGGTCAATCTGGCAGGTGCGCTGTTTTTTCATCTGGGTATTCGCAGCTCGATCATCCTCTTCAACGTGAGCCTATTGGCCGGTGCTTTTAATGGTTTGTCTCCATTCATATCGGCAAACTTCGGCAATCGGGACGAATCTACTCCAAAGAACACGACGGAGAAGGGATTGTACCCTCAGAGCCGGGAGACGTCATGAACTCGACGATTCCTCGATTCCCGGCCACCAAACACCTCGAAGTCGGCGACAAAGCGGATCTGGACGCGCATTTTCGCCAGTTTCCACCCTATTCCCAATTCAGTTTTGCGTCACTTCACGCATACGATTATCGTGGCGACTTGTCCTTGACCTGGGCAACCGCTTGCCTCTGCGTCGATCTCCCTGGCATATCTCCCAACCTTCGGGCATGCTTGCGCGGTGTCCACAGCAGAAAGTCCTTCGGCCGGCGTACCTTGCGCGCGATGTTCGGCCGCATTCGAAGCTTCGCTCCTCGTCATGAACGACCGTGGTGAATGGCTCTGCCGCCCGTGTCATGCGCGAGCCCAAGCCATCGCGACCACTCAGATGCACCAACAAATTCACCGAGACGAGCAAGAACGCGTTGCGCGCTGGCCTTTTTGGGTAGCCGGCGGAATCATCGTGTTGATCTTGCTCGGCATCCTCAGGGTGTTGCTAATGATCGGCGAAGGTTTTGGCCGAGCTTTGTGATCGGTCCACCTAATTGATGGGTCGAGGTTTTCGAGGGGCTCGGGCTTGCCAGAAATCGTTCCGTCAATTCGCCGCCTGTTGAATCACTGGCAACAGGTCTTTTCGACTTGGTGCCTGCACGGACGACCCTCGTAATTCACTAAAATATCGCTTCCGAAACGCCAATGTCAGCGCGTCGGTGCGCACGGATTGTTCCTCGCGGGCAAGCGGGATCTCCGGCGGCTTCGATGATTCGACGATGGCCTGATCTTCCGTCGCAATTCGCCGATTCATGCGATCGAAAAACACATCGAGAAGCGGGCTCGTCATGAAACGCCGATAATTGACCAACAACATGCGCGTGGTCGTCGCATTGATCGGCACACACGTGCTCATGAGAACCAGCTTGTTTTCAGGCATCGGAATAAAAAGGTTCATCATGTTGGGCCAACGAAAATCGAGCGATCCAGGTTGCGGCTTGTCGTCGATGCTGATCGAAGACCGAGCACCCCACGGAGTCGCTTCCCAATGCACATCCATGCGCCCTTTGGACGAACCGAGCATTCCGCGGCCAATCGTCTTGGCATGCACGAAGGGTAAATGCGGCCAATCCAGCATGTTTTCCATGGCTCGCGTCCAATGCGCTTTCCAATCGATCTCCACCGTCGTCACCCGCGTGCCTTCTCGCAACAACAGGTCCGAAATCTCCGGCTCGTGAGGAGCGGTCGTTCCCAAATCCGTATACACCCAAATCAATCCCGCTCGTTCGAGCACCGGAACAGGCTGCGCCCCGAGCTTTTCCAGCTTGGCGTCGGGATTCCAAGGCACCGCGCAGGTTTTTCCCGTCCCATCGAAGCGCCAACCGTGAAATGGACATTCAATACAGCCATCCGCCGCTATCTTGCCCAATGACAACGCAACGCCACGATGCGGGCATTGATCGATGAGCGCCCGTGGGACTCCATCGGGATCCCGAAACAACACGATCGG
>DAOMZH010000240.1:0-12324 GCA_035437985.1 Polyangium sp. (in: bacteria)
GCCGCTGCGTAATCAATGTGTCCAGCGTGAACCTGATCGAGTTCTTCAATCGTGCGCTTGCTGAGACGCGCCCGTTGGGTAAAACGTTCGAGGACGCTGTCAATCGAGGTGGCCAAGACCTTGACCCGGCCCAATTCAGCTTTGACTGCCCGTCCCAAAACCTCGAGCACTTCGACGCGCACTTGACCAAGCGCCGCGGTCACGGACATTTCGCCAGCGACAATGCGCACGGGCGAAGGGCTCACGACGTCGATTCCTTCCTGCGCGGCAATGGTCACTTTCCCCGAATGGGCGCGTATTGCCAAATCGCCATCGGTATCGAGTGTCGCAGCTTCCGTAGATTTTCGTTCGAGCACCGCCAGGACAAACGCGTCGCCATTTTCTTCGACGACGACGAGAACCCGGTCACCAATGCCTGGGGCCAGCAGGCAACTCGCCGCGCGCTTGGTCCGAACGTCCGCCACGGCTCCACGAACCACAATGGTTTGCCCCGTAATACCCAGGACCTCTCCGAACTCCTGATACACGACGCGGGGTTCGATTTTACGTGCCGCATTATTCATGCCGACGCTCCTCTCTTCTTGTTATGCTTTTCCCAAAATGTTTCGGCTTCGGCCAACAATGGTTCGTCCCCGAGAGCAACTGCTTTGCTGCCGGAAAACGTCGTTTCCTTTTGAATTGTCCGATGGAGTCGAGTACGAAACATCGAGGCATCGCGAAAATCCGCAAGGGTCAAATCTGCGTAAGAAAAATCGGCATAGGTGAGATCTGCGCTGAGGAATTTGGCTCCCACGCACTTGGCCTTTTGCCAAACCGATTGCGCCAGCATGGCTCCTCGCATATCGATTCCAGTAGCTTCCACCGCCATGAATATCGCTTGGTAGAGGTGGGCTTTCAACATCGAGGCATTGACCAATGACGCTTCAGCAAAAAGCGCTTGCTCCCCATTGGCCCCTGAGAAATTCACTTTATCGAGTTTCGCGCCCTTGAAGTTGGTTTTCACGAGCGTCGCCCGTTCAAAGGAACAACCCCGACAATCGACATCGATGAGGACGGTGAGCGTCAAGTCGCAGCCACTGAAATCCTGGCCGGCAAGACAGCCTTCGGAAAGAATCGTATTGCGAAGATCCGCGCCCGTGAGCGTCGCTTTGCTCAGGTCTCCGCGAAAGAGGGTTGCCCGCACGAGCATGGCACGCGAGAAATCCGCTCCTTCGAGTTTGTCCTCCACCAACACCGCCCGATCGAATCGGACACCACCAAATCGCGCACCATTCAAATTGCAGCGTGCAAAGTTGGATACTGACGCATCGGCATCCGTGGCATTTATACCTTCGAGGTTGCATTCGGCAAATTTGGTCCCGATGAGTTTTGCGCCGATCATCGTCGCCCGTGCGGCGGAGGAGCGCACCATCGACAGATGCTTGAGGTTTGCTCCGTCAAACTTCGCGCCTTCGAAGTCTGATAAGGCAATGGCCGCTTCCGCGAGTTTGGCGCCCGAAAAGTTCGTCCCGCGAAACGACGATTCCGATGCAATGAACCCGCCCAGATCCGCATTGGACAGATCCATCCCGTCGAGCACCAATCGTTCGATGGGTTCTCCTTCGCGGACCATTCGTTCAACGTCGGACTTATCCACGGTTCTCCTGATTGCGTACGAAACGCACCTGATTCACATTTGCGCCTCGGAAACTGGTACGTTTGTCCCCTTTCGCCGCCGCCGCATCGGCTCGAAACATATTGGCTTCCTCGAATCTCGCTCCCCGTAAGATCGCTCGGGTGAAGAGCGCGTTCATGAAATCGGTGCGGTCGAGATTCGCGTCGGTCAAATCGGCTTTCACGAATCGACTCTCCACGGCGCGGGCCCCTTCGAAGTTCGCTCCGGCCAATTTACATGACGAAAAGTCGGCTTGATTCAAAATCGCGTCTTTGAACGAAGCCCCGATCAATTCCGCGCCGCGAAGGTTTGCGGTCGAAAGGTCTGTCCCAACGAACTGCGCCCGAGGAAATTTGGTTCCTTTTTCGATTCTGGCAAAACGCACGTTTTTCATGACCGCCCCAACGAAGGATGCTTCGACGCCAGAGACGTCCATGAATCCCGAAGAGGTCAAGTTGGCGCCGGAAAAGTTCGCTTTGTCGAATTTGACATCCATAAATGTGCAGTGTTCGAATCGCGAGCCCCGAAAATCAAAGCCGGAGAAATCAGCCCGCGAAAAAATGGTTTCTTTCGCTTCGAGTCCGAGCATCACGGGTCGCTCCATCACGGCTTCCGCAAAATCTGCCTTGTCGAGACGCACACCCGTCAAATCGGTGCGCACGAGCCGCGATTTATAGAAAGTTGCCCCCGACAGGTTTGCTTTGCAAAAACGAGTATCATCGAGGTGCGCTTCGCCTAAGTTCGTCCCGGTCATGTTGCACCCCTCGAAGTCCGCACGCGCCATACGTGCGCGAGCGAGCACGGAGCGCTCGAGATTCGCTCCGCGGAATCGGCAGCCTTCGAGATTCGCGCCTTCGAAAAACGTTCCGACGAGGTTTGCTCCACTGAAATCAATGCCGGCAAGATCGGCGCAGGTGAGATCCCAATCGTGCAAATCCTTGTCGGTCGCCAGCGCATCGAGGACTGCGGCGCGAAGTCGCGCCGGTTCGGCGTCGTCTTTTGCGAATGCGGGGGGCATGAGGTGCACGCCGCGTCTATACATGTCTCGGATTGCCCGTTCTGCGGCCTGAAGTTTTTCGTAAAAACGTGGGTCGGACAATTTTTCATTCACGCCCGAAATGGGAATCCCCGCATTGGCTGCAAGTGTAGCCATGTCTTGCAGCTTCTCCATTTCGTCTTTGGCCCGAAACTTAGGCGGTCCGCTCGCTTGACGTTGGGCTTTGCGTTTGATTTCCTCGAAATCGAGCCCTTCCTTCTGACAGGTCTCTTCGACCTCTTTGAGCACATCGGCTAATTTTTTCTGACCAATTGCCGTCAGTTCTGCGGCTTGCTGTTGCAAAGCCATTTGATGCGCAGCCACATCGCCTTTTGCCGGAGGCGGGGGATCCGGAGGCAGTTGCGGGACGTATTTTTCGGGGTCGATTCCGTTGGCTTCGAGTTCAGCGCGCATTGCCGCCAATTTCTTTTCGACCTGACGCGCCATGTTTTTGCGAATCAATCCCTCTTTGCCAAGCAGTTCGTCGAGTTCATTCACGAGATCCGAACCCAGAATGGGAAGATCCTCGGGCATCAAGTCCGCATCTCGCAGGGCAAATAATGAGCCAAGTTTTTTATCGAGTCTGTCCGCACGAACCTTTGCATAATGCGACATTGGCTTGGGACGATCGCCCCATTCGAGCGCCGGCATCATATCGACGAGTTGTTCGAGCATTTCGTCTTCGACTTCGACGGTGCCCCGAAACATCATGATGACTTTTTCGATGTGCGGCAAAAACCAGAGCGTATCGCAACGCAGGGAGACATCGTGCATTTTCCCATCGTCGTCATTCCGCGTAATGAATAGCCGAGCGCGAAGGTTGGGCAGTATTCCCTGAACGACGCGTTTGTCCGGATGCATATTTTCGAAGGAAAACGTGACACCTGGCTCGAAATGCAGGCCTTCGATCCATTGATCCTCGGGGGCCATGTTGAAATGCGTGGGATCGAAGTCCTCGGGAAAACTTGGATAACGCGTGTCGAGCCATTTTTTGTCGTAAGTACCGGCCTTACTGACGCGGTCTGGCAATGATGGGTCGATGGCCCCGAATCCGGCCGGACGGGTTTTTTCCCGAGGCGAAGTAATGAGTTTACCAGCAAGCTCCACGTTGGGCAGCGGATGGACTTCCCCATTATCGGTTTTAATGGGTTTGAACCCTTTGCCCACGGGGTTCTGGGCAAACCCCTCCCCGCCAAACGCGTTTTCCCAAGAAATCGGCATTTCGAGGAATGGGACCGGCGCTGACGGAATACCATTGTCCCAAACGCGATTGCCGACGGCCCAGATCTCCTTTTTGGCATTACCAACGCAAGCCTTCGCGCCAACCGCCGGAGCAGGTTTCTTGTTCGGTGCGTACGCGCTGCCGAGAACGAGCCATTCACCGCGAGTTTTGGGCCGCATTTCATCCAAAATTCCCGTGGAGCCAGGCGCCTTGGGAAAGATTTGCCAAAATGTTTGCTCCTGCTCGGCCGCATTTCGCGCGAAATCGAACATGACCCCGACAGCAACGATGAGCACGACACGGCCATCGATATCGAGTGGACCATGCATCAAAGTGAGAGGCGTAGGCTTGAGAATGCGCATGGGATTGTAAATCTCGACAACCGCAATTCAGATCGTTTTGAGCGCCGTCGTAGAGACGAACAGCGGAGCGTCGACGGAGACGATGATCCCACCGATGATGTTGTAACAGAGCGCCTCGACGTCGACGAACATTTCGGTTTTCTTTCCGAAAAGCTTGGTCTTCAAATCGATTGTCTGGGCAAACTCCATGCTGATCGACAACTTTGCGGCCAAAGAAAGGCTGGCGCTGATTTCGGCTTTTGCCGAGAATCCAGCCTCGAACCAATCACCAAACTTGAGCACGGTCCATTTTCCAGCCGCGAATTGGCTGTGTTGATCGTACCAGCTTTTGCGTTCGGATGACTTGTCCTCGAACGTCACGCAATCGACTACGACATTCGCATTCTTCGACTTGAGGGTAATGTTGTTGGGGGCGTTGATGTCAACCGTGGCCGTGGTCGAGGCGATCGTGATTGCCGCATCGGCCTTGATGTCCATACCGGCAGTCTTGCTCTCGATGGTGACCTGTCCATTCGATTCGACGGTGGTCGTATTGTTCGTATTTTTAATGGTAGTCGGACCGCCCGTGACGGTTGTTTCGTATTTGCCTGCGGCGACGGTGAGTGCGGTATCACTATGAATGTTGACGGTGCCTGTGCCCGCATCGACATTGAGCGAAAAATCTCCTGTTTGGGCTTGCAATTTCATGAACGTATTGGCAACGACATCGACTCCCCCAGCTCCGGGAGTATGCGGAGCTGTGCCCACTCCGAGGGAAAACCCACCGTTCTGCACGTGATTCTTCCAATCGTTCTTGACGATCGCATCCCATGTGCCACTGCCGTGAATTTGGCCGACGCGCAGATCGAAATTTTGGCCGGCATTCAAGAGGACATTACGATCCGTCTGCAGAATGAAGTGATGTCCAGCATTGGGATAGCCCATGAGCAGGTGGCTGTTTTCATGCGGAGTCGACATCGTGACGCGTTGCTGACCAGCAAGGTCTTCGAGCTCGAGACGATTACGACCACCGGTCTGAACGACGTTCCGCGTGTGATTGGCACTCGTGACGGGACTCGGCGTGAGTACGTTCGGGACAACCCCGGCGATGACGGGGCGATCGGGATCGCCGCCCAAGAAATTGAACACGACTTCGGTGCCTTTGCGGAGCGGAAAGTGAAACCCTTCGACTGCGCCACCATGCGGTTGCATCATTCGGACAAACGTCGATGCTTTGCCATTTTTGAGTGAGCTTTCGTCGAATTTGAACTTCACCAAGTAACGACCTTGATCGTCGATCTGCGCGTATTCGCTGTCGGCGCTGCCGTCGACGAGACCGTTTTCGTAGCCGTAGATGCGAGGCCATGGTGTCGTGCGCTGAGCGCGAAACTGCGTCTTGCTGGGGATGGCGGTGAGTTCGACGAGGTACACGTCGTCGTGTTCCAAGGCGATAAACTCGCGAAATCCGCGCCCTCCGGTGGCCTGATTGCCCCAGTGCGTCACTTCGATCGCGACGTACTCGGCATTAAACGGGACGCGAGGATGATCTTCGAGTTCGAAAACGTGACCCGGCCTGAGGTGCAACCTAGTGCCTGTCGCTTGATAAAGAACCTCGCGCGCTTTGTAAGATTCAGCGAGCAGTTGGGCGAGGCGTTTGCCCTCGGACGGAGAAAAGAAGCGATCGCCGTAGATACTGACTTCCGCGGTGCCTGCATCGCTGACGGGCGCGAGACCGGAAACATCGAGGTTTGGCTTGGCGTAATCGTAGTCTTTGAGTTTGACGTTGGCAGGAAGTGTCGAGTGACGGCATCGAAATGATCGGAATGACGCACCGGCGGACATGTCGCCGCCTGCTTGCGGATGGTATCGAACCGGCGTTCCAATCGGGTCTTTGTCGTATGATTTGTCGTCGCAAAGAATCAGCTTTTCGCCGTCTTCGGTGTGCTCGAAAAAGTAGTAGATGCCTTCGCGTTCCATCCAGCGGGACAAAAACGCGAGGTCACTTTCGCGATACTGACAAACGTGCTCCTCTTTTGCATACTTTCCGAGGCGTAATTCGTAGTCATCTCCGGACAAAGCGTTATCGCCAAGAACTGCCTCGATGATCTCCGGGAGGCTCATCTTCGTGAAGATGCGACTATGTTGCGAAAGGCTGAGTTGCCAGATTCGCGGGACGATGACGCCGCGCACGAGTGCTCGATTATCGGCTTCGTGCAGCAGTTCGAGGGATGCAAATACGCCGCTGAAATAGAATGGCGGGAGTTTGTCGTCCGCGCGATCGAGGATCAATTTTGCTTTTGCGCCGATGCCATCACCAAGCTCGAGCCCTTCGCTCGGCGCCAGTAAAAATACTTCGACTTCGTCAGGACGCGATATCGCTTCAGTCGCCCGAAACGCAGCAACACGGGTATCGTCGGGGAGTGCACTCGAGGAGATCGAGATGAAGTCGCTCATGGCTCATCCTTTGCGTACTGCTTACGCGGGCGGGACTGGGGATGGTTGCGAGTATACGCGAGGTCGGAAAAGAGGAAGAGTCATTTTTACTATTGGTGGTGCGGGGGGAATTCGTCGTCTGGAAGACGGGGCAGGTAAACGTAATTCGGGTTGTGAATGGGCGACGTAGTGAGCCTCGGTGCAAAAAGGGGTCAATGCACTCTCGCTGCATCATTATGGAAGAATCGAATACTCGGTCGACGAATTGGTCGCGGCATTCGCACGATTTCGGTATGACCAAAGCCGAGCGAAGAAGAATCTCGAAATTGTCAATCTTCGGTTGTCCCCCGGCAGGGCCGGTGATTTCCTTTTTTATTGAAAGTCGTTCCGGTCTATGTCGACTGTTGACGCCGCAAGAAAGTCGTGTCAGAGACGGCGTTTGTCATGCCTGAGCGGTTGGTTTGACCGCGCAGCGCTGTTTTCCTCAACCACACCCACAAGACGACAAACATGCTCGAAGCAGATCCGAATCTTCCGCGATTGCACCTCGTCGACGCGACGTACGAATTGTTTCGCGCTTTCTTTGCGCATCCGTCACGACAAGCTCCTGACGGTCGGGAGGTCGGCGCCATTCGTGGATTGCTGTCGACGCTGATTGTCCTGACGCGCGAAGCTACGCATATTGGTTGCGCCACCGATCACGTCATCGAATCATTTCGCAACGATTTGTATGCTGGCTACAAGACGGGGGCTGGAATCGCAATTGAACTTTCTTCGCAATTTCACCTGGCGGAAGATGCCATGCGCGCTTTGGGGCTCGTTGTTTGGCCGATGGTGGAGTTCGAAGCGGATGATGTAATCGCTGCCGCCGCAGCGAAGTTTGTCGGAGATGCTGGGCAGGTTTTTCTGGCCTCACCCGATAAGGACCTCGCACAATGCGTACATGGTACGCGCATCGTCATGTTGGATAGGAAAAACGACGCGACGCTCGATGCCGACGGCGTGCGCGGCAAATTCGGGGTTTCTCCCGCCTCGATCCCCGATTATTTGGCGTTGGTTGGGGATTCAGCCGACGGGTATCCGGGTTTGCCTGGTTGGGGTGCCAAATCGGCCGCCACAGTTTTGGCTGCTTATGGGACGCTCGAGAATATTCCCAAAGACAGCGCCAAGTGGACGGTAAAAGTTCGCAGCGCCGACAAACTCGCGCAAACTCTGAGCGAACGCATGAATGATGCATTGCTCTTCAAGAAACTCGCGACGTTACGCACGGACGTACCTGTCGCTGAGAGTTTTTCCGACCTCGAGTGGCACGGGGCCAAACCCGAATTGAAGGCACTTTGCGAAACGTTGGGAATGCCGGACTTGGTCAAACGGGTGACGCGTTGGCAATCGTGAGTTTCGTCAATGACACCGCACTTTCTCGCGCACGGACGACTTCAGACGGCCGATATGTTTTGCGGCTGGACATGGTGTATGTAGTCACAGCGCATGACGGCTCGGAAAAGTTAATGGGTCACCCGCTCTCGGGGACCGGCGTGAGAATTTCGTAGCCGGTTTTGGTAACTAGCACGGTATGTTCGAATTGCGCCGAAAGCGAGCCGTCTGCGGTTACAACTGTCCAGCCATCGTCGAGGAGGCGAACATCGGCCGCGCCATAATTGATCATAGGTTCGATAGTAAAAACCATACCCGCACGGAGACGCAGACCTGCTCCGCGTACGCCCACGTGGCTGACGTGCGGGGGAGCGTGCATTGTTCGACCAATTCCATGTCCTCCATATTCGCGAACGACCGAGCAACCTTCGCGTTTGGCTAATTCCTCAATGGCTGCGCCGATATCGCCAAGTCGTGCACCTTCACGCACTTGTTGGATCCCGGCCTCACGACAACGATGGGCGACGTCGACCACGTGCCGCGCTTCGGGGGACGGATTTCCAATGAAAAACGTGGCGGAAGTATCCCCATGATGGCCGTCGACTTCGGTCGTCACGTCGACATTGACGATATCGCCGTCGTGGAGGACGACAGTGGCTTTTGGTATTCCGTGACAAACCACGTTGTTTGGACTGACACACACGGCGGCAGGAAATCCCTGGTAACCCAATTGGCTTGGACGACCTCCGCGTCGTCGTGTGTCCTCTCGCACCCATTCATCGATGCGATGGGCTCCAATGCCTGGGGTCAAACGAGCGGCAACGGTGGCCAAAGTAAGGGCTGCAACGCGGCCAGCGAGGCGTAATGATTGTATGGCGCGAGGGCTATGAATTTCGACGGACATGGGGTGCCAAGATGTGTAGCTCGCGAAACGGCGTCCAATACCATTTTCATATGGGGGCAGGTGGGGCTTGGCAACATGCGAAAACCGTGGTAGCGATGCCCCATGAGCCTTGCGCAGCTCGAATATTTCGTGGCGGTGGCCGAAGAGGGCAACTTGACTCGGGCCGCGGCGCGTCTGCACATATCGCAGCCTCCGCTGACGCGACAGATCCGCAATCTCGAGCACGAACTAGGCGTTGAGCTTTTCGAACGTACTCCCCGGGGTGTTCGTCTCTTGCCAGCGGGAGAGACAATGCTGGAACATGCAAGAGTAATTTTGGCGCAAGTGGACGCAGCAGTCAGCGCGGTTTCTTCTCCTTGGGCACGGAATACGCGGCATGACTGATTCCGCTACGGGCCAAACGAGCGCCGCATCGACTGCGAATGATCCGCGAATTGGATCGACGCTGGCCGATCGATATCGAATCATTGCGCCACTTGGCGAAGGGGGAATGGGAACGGTGTATCGCGGCGTGCACGAAGCGCTGCGACGGCCGGTGGCGATCAAGTTTTTGCAGCAAAAGATTCACAACAATAAAGAAATGGTCGCGCGATTCGAGCGCGAGGCGGTGACGGCGGCGAATTTGCGCCATCCCAACATTGCGGATGCTATCGACTATGGGACTTTGCCCGACGGAACTTTGTTTCTGGTGATGGAGCTGGTCGACGGGATGCCGCTGCGCAAGCTGATTGTGCCTGGGCAGGGTTTGCCGGTAGAACGAGCGTTGCGCATTTTGGAGCAAATGGCGGCGGCGCTGGATTTGGCGCACTCGATGGGCATCGTGCATCGGGATTTGAAGCCGGAAAACATATTGGTTTTCGATCGGGGCTCCGAACGCGATGTCGTTAAAATCATCGATTTTGGAATTGCACGAATCAATAGTGCCACATTCAATACGAATCCCACGGCATTGACGCAAGCGGGGGCCATTTTCGGAACGCCGCAATATATGGCTCCCGAGCAAGTGATGGGGCAACCCGTTGATGGGAAGGCCGATCAATATGCAGTTGGGGTCATTGCATTCGAAATGCTGACCGGTACGCAACCGTTCACCGGCGACAACTTTGCCGAGCTGGTGATGAAACACGTGGGCGCACCAGCTCCGTTGTCTTCGGAGCGGGCCGGAAATGTGCCGCCGGCAATGGATGCGGCGATTGCGCGGATGATGGCGAAATTGCCCGACGAGCGATATTCGTCGGTCACGGCTGCATTTCGAGCAATGACGTCGACGGAAGATGTGCCTCTCGTGTCGCTGTCGGCGATACCGGCCCCCAAATCGACGAGTACGGTCGTGATGCACACGACGAACATTCCGACGTCGGTACCGGCAACGACCAATCAGCAGGTAGCCTTTGCCGCGACAATCATGCCCGGCGAAGAAAATCTCCAATCGCGAACGTTGCCGTCGGCGAGTTTCGATCCGCCAAACCCGAAGAAGAAAAAACTCCAGGTGATCATCAGTGGAGTTGTAGGTTTGTTGGTCCTCGTGGGGATCATTGGCATTTCCAAGTGCAGCTCGAGCAGCAATCCGGCGGTTCGCGAAGCCATTGCGCAATGGGAGAATCATAAATACGGCTCGGCGGCGTCGGCATTGCGCACGGCATTAAGAGCGGATCCCGAGGCGGCGAACGATCCGAATCTGGCGAAAGCGTTGGCCGACACGGTCCGAGATCCGCTCGCTTGGCGTGAGTTCGATTCGTTGATGGAGACGACGGCGCTGGGCAAATCGCCAGTCATTGCGGAAAAACTTGCGGACACGGCGACGACGGATGAAAAAGAAGTGCGCGATCCGGCGCTCGATTTGTTGCGCGGACGGCACGAATTGTTACCGAAGGAAAAACGTGCTCGGGTGTCGTTCCGGGACGCGGACAATTGCACGGCGTTGCTCAATGCCTTGGCAGCTCTCGATGAAGAAAAAACGAGCAATACCGAGGCGGATGCTGAACGATATCGCAACGGTGAATGCAAAAAAATGATCCGCCGCGACAACTTGTGTAGCACATGCCTTGGCCGTGGCAGCAGCGGAGAAGGCGGTGAAGAACCGCCACGAAAAGGCAAAAACAAGAAGTGGAAAAACTGAGGCTTCGGATTCGAGCTTCAGGACAGCAACCTCGCAACCAATCATACTCATCGGAATACCATGTCGCAGGCAGCGCCGCCCCCGCCCCCAGAAAAACCACTCAATTCACGGATTGGTACGAAAATAGCCGATCGATATGCCATTCTTTCGCTTTTGGGCGAAGGGGGTATTGGTTCGGTTTTTCTTGCCGATGATACAGCAACGGGTACCAAGGTAGCGATCAAGCTGCTCAAGGCGGATTCGGTCGACGATCCTGTGGTCATTGCTCGATTTGATCGGGAAGCAAAAACGATGACCGAGTTGAACCACGAAAACATCGTGCGGGCACTCGCATTTGGTCGTTCACCCGAGGGTGATTTGTGTTTGGTCTTGGAATATGTGCCAGGCGAAACGCTGCGCACGCTGCTCAAACGGGCCAAACCATTTCCGGTACATGGGACGCTCGACGTTTCGCGACAAGTTGCGTCGGCGCTCGCGCGCGCACATGAGACGGGGGTCGTGCATCGCGATTTGAAACCGGAAAATATCATGGTGACCTGGTTGGATCAGACGCGACCGTTCATCAAGATGTTGGATTTTGGAATGGCGCGATTGCTGACGGGTGCAGGCGGGGTACAGCTGACGCGAAAAGGAGCCATTTTCGGAACACCCGAATACATGCCGCCGGAGCAGGCCATGGGGCAGCCGGTGGATGCGCGGGCGGATCAATATGCGTTTGGCGTGATGATTTATGAAATGATTGCCGGAGAGCGGCCATTCAAGGCGAAATCAGCGCTCGAAATGGTGCAGCATCAAATTCGGCAAACGCCGCCGTCATTGGCCGACAAGGTCCCTGGAACGCCGCCAGCCGTCGCAAACGTGGTAGCCAAAATGCTTGCGAAAAAAGCCGACGATCGATTCCCTGATGTGCAGTCGGCCTACCAAGCGCTTTCCGATGGGTACCAGGCAGCGGCGCCGCGTTCGGTGCGCTAGTTGTAAATTCGAGAATGGTTTGCCGCCAACCGCAAACACACGCATATGCTCCAAACTGGTGATAAAGTCGGGCGGTTCGTGGTGGAGCATGTGCTCGGCCAAGGGGGAATGGGAACCGTCTATCAGGCACACGACGACCATTTAGGGCGCAAAGTAGCCCTGAAGGTAGTGTCGACGACGGGCGATGCCGAAGCTATGGCGCGTGTTTTACGCGAAGCGCGGGTCATCGCAGCGCTCGATCATCCCAATGCCGTGATCATCCACGAGGG
>DAOMZH010000241.1:0-12215 GCA_035437985.1 Polyangium sp. (in: bacteria)
GGGGATTGGTACACCGTCGGGCTGGAATCGGTGGGCGTGGCCGTGACGGTTGCCGCGGTGATTGTGGGGAAAAAGCTGGGCCCGAAAGTGGGGCCGCAGTCGGCGAGGGGGCCGCCGAAGGGTAAAGTGTCGATGTTAGGACCTGGACCATATGCCAAGAACGGCATTCCGGCGCGTGGTCCAGAAAAGACATTTATAAGGGCCGAGCGTGATGCACTAAATGCGGAGGGAGTATGTCATACATGCGGAACGTCTGACCCTAAAACCAAAACCGGAGACTTCATACCAGATCATCAACCACCGAGTGGGCTCTTGAAACCTGGCGAAACACAGCGGTTGTACCCGCACTGCAGGGACTGCGCACGTATTCAAGGCGGTCAGGTAACCGCATTTAAGTCGAGAATGGAATAGCGTCATGCAATGGATCTCAACGACTGGTGGGCCTTTGCTCCTCATACCCGAAAAATCGCTTTCGGACTGGCGCGGTGCAAGTGGCGATGGTTTGGATTACGATCTTGCCTGTTCTGCGACTGAGTTTGCGGAAGTCGTGCAGTGGCACGGTCGCTCTCTACTAGTACTCGGTGATGAACCGTTACTAACCATGGTAATCCAGGGTTCGACCACAACCATTTTCTTACGCTGGATGTATGCGCCGGATGAAGAAGCAATCATGCGCTGCTTGAATCGACGGGAGTGGGGACCGCCAATCGAACAGCTAACTTGGAAGATCAATGAATCCACTCACGCGCTCATTGATTCTGCATTAGATGGCCATTCTGTGCAAAATCCAATGCACGTCACTTTGCCTATAGGAGAAAATCAGGTAATGACTTACCTGGTAAAACCAAGCCACGATGTGGGAGCCGTGCTACACGTCATTGACCAACTCTGACCATGTAGGAACGACTTAATGGATCAGCTTCACCCAAAACCATAGCAATACCGGGGAAGAGCCGAGCGCAATTGATCGCAAGGCGTGGAAACAACAGCAACGTGACTACTGGAACAAGGAATACGACAGTGGCCGATTTGACGACAAGTGATGAACTACTCCTTCGTTTTGACGCTCCTACCGGCAATCTAGCGTTGATTGTGGAAGACGATGGGCGCGTTGCATACGCATATCTGTTGAAAAATGAACGGATCGTGAGTGATGTCTGGCTTTACAATGTCGCACCTGCACCGGATATCCCGCCCTGGCATAATATGCAACAGACACCATTCTTGAATCCAGTCGGCTATTGTAAACCGGGCACCATGCCTCGGTTGACTAAGCAGTCGGTTATTCAATGCAAGTGGCGTTCAGATGCCGTTGAGGTTGTTGTCGATGGTATCCCATGGGCTCACCTCGAAAGTGGGGCCAAACCCGCGTGGTCGCTCTGGGCAATGCGCGAGGGCCCCCTTGCTCGACCACTCCAACATCAATGACAGAATCATGAACAGACATTGCGGCCGAACGGACAAGGGGCGCCGATGGCATCGAAAAGTGCATATATTGGTATCAGAAAGAATAGCCATGCTTTACTCTCTCGTTGTTGCAAGTGATCACTTCCAAGTCCTGGTAGCAGATGCGAAAGGTGGCCCCGAGATTGACACAACCCATTTATGGGACGCATCAGCTGGGGTTGCTTCGCTACCGGATGAACCGCAACTTATCGGTATTCCAACCGTGCGTTATGGGGGATGGACCAACTTTCGAATAGAAGTCCTCCCCATGCCTCCGCTTGGCGATCCCGATAGCGATTGGCAGAAAATCGGCACATTCGTGCTCGAGATTGAATCCGGGGAATTGATTTTGTGGGGTCCTGAAGCAACTGATCTTGAAACGGTGCCGCGCATTAAACTCGACCCGGGGAGATACAATGGAATTGCCTATTCATCTGGCACAAGCCACGTGGATGATGAGATGAGCACCGAAGGACCGGATACGTATCGAATCTCGCTATGGCCTGCGTAGCGTTACAACGATTCCCGTCTCTTGGAGACATACGTGTTTAGACAATATGCAATTGCCGGAAACTGGCGCTACGACTGGATCCGGTGCCAGTGTGCGTCCTGTTTCGCCACGCGATAACATGGGCGCGGGAGCATGTATCGGAAATCAATGCCGTGGTATGCCAAATGGGACACGTGTACGAATTGTTGTGGAGTAGAAATGAGTACATTCTCGCTCGAGGTCACCTATGCGCAAGTGGCTGTCTTCGACACCTGCTTGAAGCATCCTTTCAACGATTGGTCGGACGAGCATGTCGCTCAGGGGTTTGCCTGGCGACCCGGAAGTGTTTCGTTTTCAACACTCGAACCCGCCGGAGAACTCGTTGTCCGCGTTGAGCGTTCGGCGGCGAGCCCCGATGTTACGAATGCGGAAAGGGCAATTTCGGTTCCGTTTTCGGTGCCAATTCACGGCGCGATCGAGATTGCCACTATCGCACGATCATTCGCGATCGAATTCGTTGCAGGCGAATACGAACTCTCGTTTGTGCATGGTCGACGAATCGACGGTACAATGACCGCAACATTTCATTTTCGACCAGTTGAATCGCAAACGAACCCCAAAATCTTGCGTGCGGATTCTGCGCTGGCTCCTGCACCTGAATTCGTGATGAACGCGCACCCCGCGTAACAACTCCCCTGGGACGCAACCACAGAACTAGAGATTGAAAGCCCGATGTAGTGCGCGCAAGCTGGTGCTTGCCAACAGTGGACTCAGTACCAGATGCGATCAACGTCATCAACCCGGCGATGCCATTGGCCAACGTAGTGGTGGGCATTGAAGAGGGCGATTGGTATACGGTCGGCGAGAATGCGGTGGCTGTGACGTTAACCATGCCAGGTCCTCGAACGGACGACCCGTTTGGCATCCATCCGCCGCATACGCCACCGAACCCACATTTTCCCCTTGCCTTGCTTTGCAAGCTTCGGTACGTTCGTCGCATGTCAGAACAAACACCGACCCATACGTGGACCTCCGTTCTCGCTGCGGTTCCCGCACCTACCCAGGCAGAAATCGACTTGTACGCCCTCGACCTGCCCCCGAGTGACCTCGTCGAGCGCGGGACAAAGATTCGTAGCGAAAAAATTCTGACCGATCTCGTCCGCATCAGCGGTCAAGCAGCAGAATTCTGGCGTAATGCCTCAACAGCCCAAAAACGGCATTTGTTGGGTTTTTCTTTCCCGTTATTAAAAGTCGTCGTCCATTCCGGGAAAAACCTCGCCGATATGGTCGCGTCACGGGACGCCAATACCGACGAACGCGAAGCCAATCGTGCCGCAGCCATAGCCATTGCCGATCAAACCTATGCCCAAGGCATGGATGAACGAGATCGCCTCCTCGTTGCTCTCGAAGGGGTCGAATCTTTGATTCCCGGGCTCGAAGCGCGTATTCTCGCCGCACGCGCCATTGTCACCGACCACGATTCCCTCGCCAATTCCTTGCTCGCCTTGATCAGACTCGCGCAAGACTTATTGTCGAATCCGCGATCACGCGCCGCCATGCAACTCATTGACGGCGGCGTGACGAACGACGAATTGGTTAGTATGGAATCGCTCGGCCAAACCGTGAAATCAGCCGGCGAACATGCTTCCGGCGCCCGAATACGAGGTACCGTTTCGCAATCGGACCTCGATTTGCAAGACGGCACGTGTTTGGCCTACATGGAACGCATCATGCGGATTTTCAATCGCGCCCACGAACGTGATGCATCCATTCCCCGCCTTTTGCCCATCGCCACCCGCCGCATGTTCTCCATGGGCCGAAAAGCTGCCCCCGAACCGGCACCCGCTGCCCCCGAAACGCCCGAAAAAACAGGCTGAGACGTCGTCTTTTGCACTTCGTCACCCACAACGACGGCCACGCAATGCCGGGGTACCCAATGCGCACCCTTGTCCCATTCATTGACACAACGCGGATCACCCGATGCTCGTCAGTCGGCATACACTGCGCGTGCTCGATCCATGCAGTGCGCATGGCCCAACAATCAGTGCGTGCGCGTGGGATACCCATTGCGCATCGCCCACCAGACCAGTGTGCATCGCCTTTTTGTGGTACGCAACACTCTACGAACGCTTTGATTCATGAAGACACGCAACTGTGGCGTGCGCGTCTCGTTTCCGAAGACAGGCGCAATACGGTGGGCCTCATCGCCCCTTGCGCGCGACGAAATGATATGCGCCGCCAACGTATTTGATCTCGGACTTCAACATCATCGCGTCGGGAAAATCAACCCCTTCGCCCCGCTCGAGGATGAGCAGGCTGGCGCGATGGGCGGTCATCAAGCGATCCTTGAACTCGGCCAAACTGCACCCCGACGTTTCCCCGCGTTCTTCGAACAATCGGTAGAGCGCCGCGACGAACACTTTGTTCCCAAACGTACCCACGATTGCACGGTCGGCCGTTTCTTGAACTCGGGCAACAAAGTCTCGAAGCGACAGCGACATGAGCGGAGGTCGAGCGCCACGACGACGTTCTTCATCGCGAATGGTACGAGCGTGGGAAAGAAGTGCGGCAACACCGTGGGGCGACAACTCCGCCACGATGACTCCGATTTCCGCGACGGGGTCCGAGGTATTCGTTGTCGGTGTTGGTGAAGGCGTCGCGGTGACTCGCTGCATCCGCATGAACGTGCTCGTTTTCCGCTTCATGTTCCAGCCTCGACACGGCGATCCCTGGATGAACGAATCCGGGTGGTAGCCATTAGAAGTCATTTTACGTCGTGAGAAATTTGGTTAACTCACGGATGTTACGCGAAGTTTGAAACCAACGATACCTTTTTGTTTGCCGATGGATATTTTGGCCGCCCTGAGCAACAGCGTCACCCCATCTACGCCAGTGGTACGTTCGGTGACGAACGCGGCTTGATTTGACCTTACAAACCGACATTGAGTACCGGGAAAAACGGAAGTCCCCCGTGTTTTGACAGGTTCACGAGGCCAATCTGCACGCCTCGTAAACGTTCCGTCCGATTGATGAGGCCAATTTGGACTCCTTTCATTTGTCGATTGCCGTTGTAAACGCCGAGCTGGAGGCCTTTCAAGCGTTCGGTGATATTGGCGGCGCCGATTTGGCCGCCTTCGATTTCTTCGACCATGGAGAAAGCGCCGGCCTGAAGTCCGTACACTTGATCATCGCCGAGATTGACGAGGCCGATTTGCGCGCCGACATGTTCGTCGCCGGTGAAATTGACGACGCCGAGTTGAGCTAGCCCGGAAAAGTCCTCGCGAACTCCATTAAATGTGCCGATCTGGAACAATCCGTCGAAATCTTCGCGGGTATAATTAAAGAGGCCCCCGACTTGCATGACGCCGTGGAACCCATCACGTGCCAGATTGCCGACTCCGGCGATTTGCAGGACGCCAAAGAATTCTTCGTCGACGTAGTTGAACGCGCCAAACTGGCCAAATCCTTTGAAGTTATCATCCATGAGAATATTGACCACGCCGGCTTGGGCCACGCCGAAGAAATCATCTTCGGACATGTTGAGCACTCCGAATTGCCCCAATCCGTGAAAACCGTTGCCGGCATAACTGGCCAAACCAATCTGCGCGAGTCCATAAAACCCACGGTCTACGCCATTGAGCAAGCCGACTTGGGCAACGCCACGAAATGCGCCGTGGGCCAGGTTATTGCCGCCGCCGATTTGCATGAGGCCATTAAAATTGCCCTGCTCGACTTTGTTGTAGGCGCCGATCTGCAATCCACCGACGAACCCACCGCGGCCACGTCCAGAGCCGTAGTCGTCATCATTGTATTCGAATCCATTACCAATGACGTTGTACGCTCCGATTTGTACAGCTCCAATGAAGGCGTCTGCGCTGTTGCGCGCGCCCATTTGCAAGAGCCCCGCGAATCGTTGCGTATCATTACGAATCAGAGCGATCTGCGCCGCTCCCGCGAAGACACTCGAAACCGCATTCCGATAAATCGCCACCTGCGCCCCGCCGTAAAACTCGTCCGCCAAATTCCGGCCCAGCGTCACTTGCATTCCACCCCGAAAAACTTCTTTCGTTTCCGTACGAAGGATACCGACCTGCGCCAAACCATTAAACTCTTCCGCCGTACTCCCCAAAAACCCGTATTGCAAAACCGCAAAGGCCCTCCGAGCGCTTGGTTCTGCCAGGCCAAACTGCAATAATCCCGCAAAACGGTCAGCTTCGGGGAAAATGCCGATTTGTAGGAAGTGACGATGATTGGGCTTTTGCGGTATCGGAGGCGGAATGTAGGGTGGGGGCGGCGGTGGGGGTGGATAATAAACTGGCGGCGGAGGCGGCTGTGGAGGGTCCAGTGGGGTTGGATCAACGGCGACCTCGCTCGGGATGATCCCTTCAGGCGGCGGCGGAGGCTCGTCCGCTTGGGCCCACGCAGTGTCGACCGTGGTCAACGACGTTGCGGCAGCCAGAATAGCCGCCACGAACGTCTTCGACGAACCTTCGCCCCCTATCCCGCATTGATGATCGCTCGGCATGCTCGTTCCGTTTCGTCCAAGCTTACCGCGATCCGATTGGGAAAAACTAGCCGAGAAAGACACACGCGCGTGAAATAGTGGGCACGTCGGTTCGCGCAGCAGCCTGTTGAACACGCTCTGAGCAGTCCGTTGCATTATCGTCGCGAGCGCCCGAAAGCTAGGGCGACGGAGCGAGGAATACTTCAGTATTTCGAGCGATGTCGACCGACGATTTCGGGTGCGAGCAGATAAATCAACGGACTGCTAGGATACAAACTCGTGGCGCTGGACTTCGTATTCGAGCATTTCGCCAAGGATATCGCAGCAAGTATCCACGACGCGAAACCCTATTTTCTCGAGGATGCGCCGGGAGGCGATGTGCCACGTAAACGTGGAAGCACGGACGATTTGCACGCGAGGTTCAGCGAACGCCCAGGAGACAGCGGCATGCACAGCTTCGTGGCCAAAACCTTGGCGTTGTGATTCTTCTTCGATGCCATAGGCCACTTCGACGGTGCCGCGATCGTCCGGGCCGCCATGAAAAATAACGCTTCCAATCACGCGAGGCTCGGAATCTCGAGTCACGGCGACGCGGTCGCCCCAGAGGCGATGATCGGGGTTGGCGCGAATTTCGTCGATGCGGGCGAGAAAAGCTCGTTCGACGAGAGCACGTCCGGGCCACGTCATCGGCATTTTCGCGCCAATGAGCGCTTCGGTTTCCGAACGACGCCCATGGAGCACGGCTTCGACGATGTCCACCGTAATGGGGACCATCTTGAGTCGGTTGGTGGTGATCGGCGCGCAGGGCACGAAATGCAATCTTTCAGAAAAAAATGCATTTCGCAAGCAATCTCGACCGACGCGATGCGGCGAAAACGGCGGATTTTCGCGTCATTCAGTGAGCAATGGCGAAGGCGTGGGTGGTTCGCGACGCGGACGTGTCGTTCGGTCGGAAATGGTCATCGGGACGAAAACTTGCGAGGCTTTGAGGAACGTTCCTGGTCCTGCAGGTCCCACGGAATCTTTGACCACGTTTTCGCCCGAGACGATCAGGCCATAATCGGAATACAGACCTGGGGTCGTGTAAGTGCTGTCGTTGGCATGCATGGGCAAAGCGCTGAAGTCGAATCCGTGAAACATGCGCCCCTCGCCGCGATTGAGCACTTCTTGGTCATAACTTGGACAAGGCGCCGCAACGCACACGACACCATTGAAGCGGGTATCAAAAAAGTCGCCGACGATGACTCGTTCGTCGAGAGCAACCCAAGCCATTTGCACTTGGAGCCGACTTATGCCCGAGCCAGTCGGGACGATTGTACCGAGGAAAACCACCCGAGTCGTCTCGAGATCGCTTCCGAGCGCTCCGAGCACGGTGTTTTCGACATCGCTGGGATCACCGAAACCCGATAAATCGAGATCGGAAATGGCGCATTCTTTCGCGTAGGTACCGCGTGCGCACTGAGTGACCTTCTGATTCGCGGCCGATATCGAAATTCCACTGCATACGGGGTCCGTGCAGCCGCGCGGATCGAGGCGCGCCACATAATACGTCGGCAAATGCGCCACCCGAACGTTGCGCAGGCTCCGCAAGTTATCGCCAGTTTCGCTCGTTTCATTCGATTCGGGGTTTGCACATCCGAACAATGAAATTGAGGCAAGCACAAATGTAACAAGGCTGGTGCGTAGGAATGACACGACGACCTCCGACACTCAGTCACAGCAATTAAAGTGCCGCAGTCGAACGGGAAAAACGAACGTGACAAACCCGAGAACGGGAAAAACCCATTCACTGTTCGATGACGAAAATGGACTTGCCGTAATACGAAGCAACGACGGCACGAGCACCATCGCGCGAAACATCGACGGCACTGACGCCTTCGTCGGTATCGAGTGTCGACACGACCCGCGGTGGATCGCCGGTGATGACGGCAACGCCGCGCCCTTTGGGAGGCCATTCGGTACCACCAAGCGAAACGAACAACGAGCGACCATCGGAAGAAACCGCTCCCGTCGAGGGCACTCCATCGAGCATCAACGTCGTCTCGATTTTCATCGTCGCCAAGTCGACCACCGACACCGTTCGCGCCTTGCTGTCCAGAGTCACTCCATGACGGTCGTCGTTCATGAAAAACCCTTGTTCCGGGCTTGCTCCAACCGCCGTAGAACGCACGGTCGTCGTGCCTGCAACGATGAGCTGCACGGCCCGATTGGACACTCGGTCCGGGAAAAACAGCGTCTCGCCCTTGCGCGAGATGGCTCCGAGACGCGGTTCACGACCCACGAAAATGCTTCGGCGCGTGGCGCCAAAAGGCTCTTCCGTCGGATCGAACAAGTCCACCCACGCCCCGGCCTGACGTCCTCCATGCGACAGGGCACCCATTGCCGCGACGTACGGACGATCTTCGGCGCGCACGAGGAAGAGCTGACCAGTTGCATGGGGCAAGGTCATATCGGCCAAACGTGTGCCCGTGGGTAGGTCGAAACGAACCAACCGTTTGCCGTCCGTCGTTGCCGCAAGCACGGTGCGACCATCGGGCAAGGCGATGACTTCTCCGGGAGATCGCCCGATGTCGAGAAGGACCGGATCGCGATCCCACGCCGCTGTGTCCATCACCGGAATGCGCCCCGCATCTTGATGTCGCAACACAGCCACGTACCGATCGAAGATGAGACGAATGTCGTCACCTTGCGCAGGCACGGACGCCTTGTGAATCATTTCGCCCGTTTTCAGCCGATATTCACGCAACGTCGCATCGTCCGCACTGACGTACACGCTCGTGCCTTTCGGATGAAACACGACGTCGAGCGGATGGGCATCACCGAGGACAATCTCGCGGGCGCGCCAAAGTTTCTTCGGATCTGCCGGGGGCGGAGGTTCGGGTTCCGGCTCGATTTCCGGGCCAATCGAAGCAGGACGGGGAGCCTCCAGCGCTGCTGCTGCCGCGGAGGACTTCGTGCTTTCGACGGTCATCGTCGTGAGCGGCGGAGCTTCTTTCACCGGCGAGGTGCGACCTCCAACGGCCACCACGAAGATTGTCCCGACAATCGTCATGCCTGCCAAGACGACTTTCGGCGCTTGCGATTCTTCTTGGTCGACGAGCCACGAACGGCAATGGGGGCACTTGCGGGCACCTTCGATGAGCGGCTTGCCGCAGAGCGGACAGGGCAAACGACGCTGCGTCATCGAACCACCCACGCCACCTTGGCTCGATCGGAAAGGACGAGCGCCACGCGACCATCCGGGGTCAAACGCACCCGCGTCGGCTCCGCGGAAAGGGGCAAAACGTTGACCGCGTACGACTGCAAATCCACGAGCGCCAAACCTCCGGTGCCATCGTTCGTCAACGTCACCAAAGCCTGTTCGCCATCGGGTGAGACGACCAAATCCGTGGCTCGACCGTTAAATGCGATGCGCCGCATGAGCTGATTTTTGCTCAAATCAAAGACTTCGAGCGCGCGGCCTTCATGGCACCGCACCAGCGCTCTTCGGCCCTGACGAACCAACTCGATTTGCTCGGGCTCGCGACATGTCGGCATCCGTTCGCTTCGACGAACCGCCCCTGAAGGCAGCCATTCCAGGGGAACGAGGGCATTTTCGGCCCGAAGCGCGACGTAGCTCCAGGTTCCATCAGGGGTCATCAGCACGCTGACGGGATTGCCGAGCATCGAGGTACGAACGCGATCTTGTTGCGAAGCAAGACGGCTCGGGTCGAACGCGTAGACGACGCCTCCTGCGGGGTCGCGGAGGCCAGGTAGAGGAACTTGGCCGGTGGTGGTCAAGGCGCGTGTGCCCGTGTCATCGACGCCCATGGGACCGACCGCGTCGTCGCCGAAGTGAATGCGATCGATCTCCGAGTCATATTCGGTCGCCACGATCGCCACGGCATGTTGACTGGGCAGCGATACGAGCGCTCGACGACCGTTTGCCCCGACAGACACTTGGCCCACCAACGCTCCGAGGTCGATTGTCTTGAGCAACCCGGTCGTGACGGGATCGATGACGTAAATGCGTTGCGGCGAGGTGCCGTAGAGGTGTTCGCCGACGCGATAGAGCGAGCGAAGTTGCGGGGCATCGCTGACGAGCGTGAGGGCAGCTCCGGTGCGGGCGTCGTGGACTTGCATGCCCGTCAGCAGGGCCAATGCAAAACGATCCCCATCGAGGGGCATGGCATCGGAGACGTCTTTGGGCAGACTGAAAGGTCCAGCCATGAGCGGCTGGGTTCCAAGATGACCAACGTCGTTCGGCTTTTGCCACACACACTGGCCGAGCTGACAAGCTTCACCGTTCCAACAGGGCGACACGCATGCGGGTGAAGGACCTGCAGGCAGGGTCGCTCGAGCTGCAG
Organism: Polyangium sp. (in: bacteria); assembly: GCA_035437985.1. Lineage (GTDB taxonomy): Bacteria > Myxococcota_A > Polyangia > Polyangiales > Polyangiaceae > Polyangium. The sequence goes on from DAOMZH010000241.1 coordinate 10,787, forward strand.
CTTTCGGCATGGAAAACGGCGATGGCGCCAGGTTTCGCAAGGCAACCCCGGTCCCAAAAACGATCGACATCAAGGTGATGATGACGAGGGGACGCCAATGCAAGGCGAGCCATGTGGGCGGTTTGCCCCCAGAAACCCCGGGTCGGAAGAAAAAACTCCGCGTGGCGATAACCGGTTCTGCGCATGCTGGGCATAACTCGCCGTCCGGCGTCACCACCTCGAAACACGTGTGACATCGTACGCGTTTCTTGCCCGGATCCACTGCGGGCGGGCTCTTGGGACGAGCCGCCGGGGGCGGTTGGGTCGGGGTCGATGTAGACGGTTGGTCGAGCACGGTCGGAGCCTGAATACCATCAGAGGGGGTCCGACGTCGAGGGGCCATGCACATTCCGGGCGTCGCGTGTAGGATGTGCACCGTGACGTTCCGGACAATCGCGGCCCTGACTCTCTCGGCACTCGCCATCAGCGCGTGTGTCGCGGACTCGACCACTGCACCTACGCGCTCTGCTGTCGACGTGAGTGATCTGTCGACACGCGAGCGAGCGACCTACGAGCGCATGGTGGACGAAGCTCTCGCCCCATGTCCTTCCGAGGCCGTGACGCTCGATGTGTGCCTCAATGAAAAACGAGCCTGTAAAGCATGCACATGGGCGGCGCAGTTTTTGGTGGAGCGGGTGAAGGCGGGACTCGACAAGTCGGCGATTCGAAAATCCTACGAAGAACGTTTCCTTGGCGAGCCCAAACCCGTCGACATTGGTAATTCCCCTGCGCTTGGACCAGCAAATGCGCCAGTGACGATCGTCGTTTGGTCGGACTTCGAGTGTCCGCATTGCAAACACGTGGTGCCGATCGTGGAGCGCATTCAAGAGGCGCATGCGCGCGACGTGCGCCTGGTGCACAAGTTTTACCCTTTGCCGCGGCACACGAACGCGAAGCTTGCGGCGCGTGCGGCATGGGCAGCGCAGCAACAGGGCAAGTACTGGGAGATGGAGCGGATCATCTTCGAGAACCAGAACAAGCTTGGAGAACAAACGATTCTGGAGTTTGCGGAGAGCCTTGGGCTGAAGATGGATCGGCTGAAGACGGACATGGACAGCGACGGGGCGACGCAGGCCATCGAGCGGGACAAGGCGGAGGCTGACAAGCTGGGTCTCGATGGAACGCCGTTTGTCATCATCAACGGGCGCGCGTTTAATATGCGGTTGTTCCAAACGGAGCCGGATTTGGAATCGTGGGTGGTGACGGAGATCGAGTTGGCGAAGGGGAAGTAGGGGCGGTTGGAGCGGGTTGCGCGCGGCATGACGCCATGAGGTATTTTCGGTGGAAATTGCTTGCCGCTGAGGGGGTTTCCATCGGGGTTTGCGCGTAAATCTTGGTTTGTCCGCCCAGAGAGGGTTCGATTTGCGGCGTCGCGGCACCCCGAACTCGC
>DAOMZH010000242.1:0-12151 GCA_035437985.1 Polyangium sp. (in: bacteria)
TGTCGGCAAAGATGCCTCGGGCAAACGCTATGGGGTCATTTTCGAAGTCGATGGGATACTCGAGCTGCCCAGCCGTGCGATACGTTTGTCCCAGCTGCTCGAAGGTCCGAATCAACCGAAATCCGTCCATTTCGTAGGGGTTCGTCGCAGATTCGTCGAGAGCATTCATCGTTGCGCGCAAGGCTTGGGTTCCTTGACCGATTTTTTCGACGAACCCTGAAGCATCACAATCATCGTATTGCGAAGCTTGCCCAATGCAGCTTTGATAGTCGGCTATCGTCAATGATTTGTTCGTCAGGGTATCAACCATTTTTCCAAACGAACCGAGTTCGTCTGAAATGGTCAGCAGGTTTTTGGGGGAAAAATTGGTCAATCTTTCCTGATCCCAGTAGTTGTCGGATGTTTTCACGCGAAAGCGCTGCATCATCCGCTCGCCGAGCGGCGTCAATTGGCCGTCGTATTGCACATAAAGTATGGGGATCCCTTTGCTCATCGCCCCGTCAATGGCCGCCATCACGGTATCTCGGTCGCTCGGATGCGGATCGTGCTCGTCATCCGCGCCATCTTCATCCGAAATCACCAAGAGCGTCGCATTATCGAGGCAACCGGCAAGAGCAACGCCGTCACACATATCTGGTGGGCTGACGTTGGCCTTCGGTAGTTTGTCCGCGAAAAAATTCGCCGTGAATTTGTCATGGTCGAACCAATACGTATCGGCGAGCTGCGCGAGCACGATTTTCATGCCTGTACCATCGCCAGGATCTTTGCCCGTGAGCCATTGCATGAGGCGCATGACGACCGTTTCCATTTTGGCCGCATTGCTTCCGGGCATCGGAGGTGATTTCACCAGATCGCTGAACGGATTGGCACCGAGCAAAACGTATTTCGAGGTGCCCGTGTCCGCAGCTATGCCCAACGTCACATTGCTGGACGATGTCGCCTTGGCCGCATCATTGGAAATGAACAGCGGAATTACTCGTTCGACGTCGAGCGACGTGAAATAAACCGAGTCATGGGATGGATCCCAATCGATTCCGTCGAGCCCATTGGGGTCGATCGTTCCATCGTTGGCCAGTCCAAAAATCGACTTCCAAACATCTTTTCGTCTTGTATCTATTTCGCCAAGGATCTGTTTGCTTTTGGCGAGCAAAGCTTCTTCGCTACCTGGCGCTGCGCATTCTGGATATGCATTGGATCCGCCGCCGTTTCCGCCGCCGTTTCCGCCACCGCCGCTGGAGCCCCCGGCGTTGCTAGTTCCGTTGCCAATGGGGTCGCCACAACCGACGAGAGTGCTGCAGATAGCCGTTGATAACAATGCCGCCAGCGTGAAAGATGCTCGATGTGTCCTCATCAATGCATCATGGCACGAGATGGCGATCCGCTGCAACGGGTCTACACTCGAGAACCCCATGAAATTCGACGCAGAATCACTTACTCTGCATTCGCCCAACCAGTATTTCATTGCGCAACAACGCGAGCGTGACTTTTCCGGCATCGAATCTTGTCACCTCGAATAAATCCGATTTCGCCGCCACCGCCCCGTTTCCAGGCATTGCCGATACGTCTCCCGTCACCAGCGGCCGCCCCCCTCCCGAACAATTTGCAAGTATGCGAATCGAAAATACGACCGTCGCTTGATCCGTCGATTCCTGCACCGTAATGCCCGCATCCTGCAATGCTGCTTTGGCTTTTTCCAGTTGGACCGTGTCTTCGTTTTTTACGTGCTCTTCAATATCGGTCCCATTGCACATCGTCACCGGATCCGCAATGAATGCCACCGTCGAATCCTTCCAAATCTCCGGAAGAGGCTTGGCTACTTCGACCTCGAGCTTCGCCAGAGCGTCGCGATCATTGAGCCCCGTCTGCGTTGCAGGCTGCGTTACGGCCGAGTTTCCGCCACCGCAGGCTGGCAGCAAAAGTCCGAGGACGAGGAGAAGAGAGCGCGTCATGGTCGAGCATCAAACCACAATCGTCGCGTCGAGGCTAGTTCGTTGCAGGAGGTCGGAAATCGTCGCGGTTATTGACGCGTTTCCGGCATGCTTGGAGGCTCGAGAAGAACTTGCAGAACACGTTTGAGTTCCTCCCAGGCAAATGGCTTTTGCAGCATCGCATCAGCACCTTTCGGCGCGGATTTCGGGTCGGTAACGTTGCTCGAGTTGTCAAAACCACTCATGAGGATGATTTTCGTCGGCAGGCTTCGCCGGCGCATTTCACCCAGGACCTCGTAACCGGATAGGTGGGGCATCAAAATGTCGAGCAAAGCCACATCGAATGGTTCGTCCGCCTCATTCAAAGCCGCAATGGCCTCGGCCCCGTCGGCTACGTGCGTGACGGTGGCCCGATTCAATTCCAGCATGCGTCGCAGACTCCGACGCACCATGGCCTCGTCATCGGCCAAAAGAATTCGTAAAGGTTGCAATTCGCGGGATTGCACGGAATCTCCAGCAGGCGCCACTGGCGCATCGGCGACCAATGGCAAGCGAATGGTCAATGTCGTTCCTTCGGCCACGGCCGAGCGAATGCCGATTTTTCCCCGGCTATGCTGAATGATTCCGTGCACGGTCGACAAGCCTAGTCCACGCCCCAGTTTTTTCGTTGTGAAAAATGGCTCGAACACCCGTCGTTGAACCGCTTCTGCCATACCTACGCCTGAATCCGTGATCTCCAGAACCCAGAACATTGGCCCTGATTCCTTCATTTCATTACGCGTCCGGATCGTAATCGTACCCGGCTGATTCTGCAATGCATCAACCGCATTCGTAAATATGTTTCCCAGGACTTGTCGCAATTGATCAGAACCGATTTCGACGCGTACCGGGTCTTGCTGGATGTCCACTTCGAGCCTGGCGTTTGCCGGCGCGAGGGCACGCAACGACTCCATTTCACGAGTCATCAAGCCATTCGGATCGATTCGCTCGGTGGCCAGACGACCTTGACCTGCATAAGCGAGGAGCTGATTCGTCAGTTCAGCCATGCGCGTGACGGCATCTTGAATGTTGTCGACTGCTTCAATCAATTCCGGGTGGGGCGAAGTCACCCGTTCCAATATGCTCGTATTCATACGAACACCCATGAGCAAATTGTTGAAATCATGGGCCAACCCCCCGGCCAATTGTCCCAGGCTCTCGAGGCGCTGCGCTGCCGCCAATTGGCTGTGCAATTCGAGTCGCTCTTTTTCCGCAGCCACCCGCGCCGTGACGTCCTGTGTCGTTCCATAATGCTCGACGATTCGACCTTTTGCGTCGCGACGAACGTTGCCCCGTGCATGCATGAACGCAATACCGCCGTCGTCGCGCGTGATTTGAAATGAAACTTCATGAGGCTCGCCCCTCGACGTCGCATTGTGAATGTGGTCACGAAGCTTATTACGATCATCGGGATGCAGATATTCGAGCAATTGCTCGAGGTCCGGGGGTCCTTTGGACTTGTCCCGGCCAAACGCGGCAAAGAGCTGATCGGACCAACGTAATTCGCCCGTGTCGACGAACAACCGCCAACTGCCAAACCCGGCCAAGGTTTGCGCATCGCGCAAATGCTCCTCGCTTTCCCGCAGGGCTCGTTCCGCGAGTGTTTGTGCGGTCACGTCCCGCGTGATCCCAATGAATGCCGTCGATTCGCCGCGTGAATTTCGATGCGGAATGACCTCGAAATCGATCAAGAATCGTTCACCGCCTTTGCGTTTGCTCCAAACCCGAGACGCAAATACTCGACCTGCGTGCAAAGTCGCAATCATCTCGGCCACCACATCCGGCGCCAACGTTCGCGCTTCGGCCATTTCGAGAATATTGCGGCCAATTAATTCGTCGGCGGAATACCCGGTCATCCGAGACGTGGCGGGATTGGACCATTCGACTACGAAATTCGCATCGGTGATGATCACGCTATCAGACGTCTCGCGTGCGACCACGCCGAGCTTTGCTAGGTCCAACTCGAACACTCGTCCGCCCCTCACCTTAACACGCGCCCTAGATTGTATTTGAGTTCACCGCCAGCTCCGCTTTTCAAGGCGGCGGTCGTGCCGATATCTGCTTGTCGCCATACTCAATCAAAGCGAGCGCCATGCGATTCTGGAGGGTCGCCGCCATCCTCGACGAATCTCGTTAAAATCGCAAGCACAATCATGCCCAGTTTCCGACTCGAGAATTGTTCCTATACGTTACGTCAATCAGCGTTCGAAACTCGCCTCGACGTACGTGACCAGCTACGCTCGGTCTGTGGAAATCGGGACCGACCTTCTTCGCACCAAAACGACTCTGGTTTGTGGCGCCTTGTCGCTCGTGATCGCCGTGTCGATCCTCTTGCGTGGGCGAGTGCGCACGGTGCACCTTCTTTTCGCTGCATTTGCCGGCGATATTGGGCTTTGGTACCTGTCCCAATCTCTCGCCAATCTTTTCGCTCTGCCCATCTTCGCGCGCTTTACAGGCGTGCTCATTCTCCTCTTGCCGCAATTGGCGCTGCATCTTTTTGCCGCGATGATTCCTCATGAAGGGGAGCGTCCGAGTCGTTTGCCTCGGCTCGCGATGTCATTCGCCGTGCCGCTCATGCTTTTGCTTTTGAGTCCGTGGCAGAAGCATCCGCTTGTCGGGAGCGCGGTGTTTCTTCATGTATTTTCATTTCTTACGGCGGGGCTCGTCGAGCTCTGGAATCGTGGCGCCCAAAGTGGTTCACGCGCGACGCAGCGGCGCGTGCGATTACTCGTGGTGCTCGGAGGTTTGGCGGCCTTGGTCAGCGTCGCCGAACTTGCGCGGTTCCTCGTCGTCACTCCGCCTCCTATTGGCGCCGCTTTGAGCGTCGTCTTTCTGTTTGTCTTGGCCCAAGCTTTGCGCCATGAACGATTGCTCGATGTTTACGAGATGCTTGCGCGCCTGACCGTAGCAACGTTCGTCGCCATCGTGATTGCGGCCATTTTTTACGTGCTCGCCGGGTTTGGCACGATGTACCTCAACGCCGTTCTTGCCGCGATCGTGATCCTCGTGCTCTTCGATCCTTTGCGAGAACGCGTCGCCGAACAAACTCAGCGCCTCATCTTTCGCGATCGTTTTGACCTCGAAAGGTCTGTCGCGGAAGCACGCCGGCGTCTGGTCCACGTCCTCGAACTGGACGAACTCGGTCCTATCGTCATTTCAGCGCTCGAACAATCACGCCGCGTCACGAAAGCTGCGCTTTATTTGCGGGATCAGGACCGCACGGGATTCAATCGGCTCACGTCGCTCGGGACCAGCACCTCGACGCATGTGGAAATGGCGACGGCTCGCGCGTTGCTCGAAAAGCTCGCGAAGGGTCCCGTGTCCCTCGAGCAAGTGCAGCTGGATGCGCGCGAGCGAAAAAGTCGTGGGGAAAGAACGGATTCAGCGGATGCCATTTTGAGTGCCGCGACGGTACTGGGCAGTTTGGCGGAAGGCGGGGTCGTTCTGCCGATTTATGCAGAAAACAATGAACTCATTGGATTGCTCGTGGTGGCAGATGATCGAGTTCGGGACGCGTTTTCTCCGGAAGAGATTACCATGCTCGCGACCTTGGCGACGCAAGTGGGCGTGGTCATTCAGAATTCGCGATTGTATCAACACATGAAAGAGCGGGATCGGCTGGCCGTATTGGGACAAATGGCCGCAGGTTTGGCCCACGAGATTCGCAATCCGCTCGGCGCCATCAAAGGAGCGGCGCAATTGCTTGCGGAACCAAGCCCAGAAGGCAAAGAAATGGACCCCGGGGCGCATGAATTCATTGGCATTATTTTGGAAGAGGTCGAGCGTCTCGATCGGGTCGTTGGTTCGGTCTTGGATTTAGCCCGGACAAACCAAGGTTCGGTGGTGGCGACGGACGTGAATGCGGTTTTACGGCGGACATTGCAGGTGCTTTCGGCGGAGCGATCGAGTCGGGATTTGACGGTCGATGTGGAGCTCGAACCGACATTGCCCCGGGTGGTGATGGATCCGGAGCAATTGCGGCAGGTTGTGATGAATTTATACCGCAATGCAGCGCAAGCGATGTTGGGGCGCGGAAAGATTACGATCAAGACGCGGGTTCGTCCTGGTTCGGGCTCGGCATTACCCGGAATGGGAGCGCAAAATGAGCCGTTCGTGGAGATCATCGTGGCCGACACGGGGCCGGGTATTTCGCAAAAAGTCTTGAAGAACCTCTTTTTGCCGTTTTTTACGACAAAAGAAAAAGGCACGGGGTTGGGTTTGGCGATTAGTCAAGGCATTGCGCAAGCCGCTGGGGGGCGCATCGACGTGCAATCGTATGAAGGGAAGGGGACGACGTTTGCGGTGATCTTGCCGGCAGCCTCGAAAGAAGCGCTCGGGCGGGTGCCTTCATCCACATCGACGCCGATTCCGGGGTCGTCGTCGGGAGGAGCCCTCGCGGGTGGTTAATCCTTCTGCATCAAGCCTCGAATGCGCCCATCCGGAAGCAGCTTTACCTTGAGCGCCGACGGCTCTTTCGGCAATCCCGGCATCGTCATCATGTCTCCGGTCAGGGCAACGATGAACCCTGCACCAGCACTGAGACGAACCTCGCGCACCGTAATCACGAAATCTCTGGGGCGTCCCGTCACCGACGGCTCGTCGCTCAAGGAATATTGCGTTTTCGCCATGCACACCGGCAAATTGCGATATCCTAATTTCTCGATTCGTTGGATTTCTTTTTCTGCCGCCGGGGCGAAAGATACCCCCGACGCACCATAAATGGTTCGGGCGATCTTTTCGATTTTCGTAACACAAGGTTCGTCGAGGTCATAGACGAATTTGGGCGCCGGAGGTGCAGCGTCGGTCGCTTCGGCTATTTCTGCCGCTGCTTGGGCAAACGCTTCCGCACCTTCTCCGCCGCGCAAGAAACCCTCGCAACGCACAATTCGTACGCCCCGATCCGTGAGCGTCTTCTCCACCCACGCGAGTTCGTCGGCGGTATCCGTGGGAAAGACGTTCACGCACACCAAAACGGGCAAACCATAAAACTTGGCCGATTCCAAGTGTTTGTCCAAATGATCGAGGCCCGATTCGAGCGCTTTTCCATTGGGCTCTCCGGCCTGTTTGGCCGGGACGCCTCCATGCATTTTCAAAGCGCGGAGCGTCGCGACCAGAACGAGCAGTCGCGGAAAAACTCCGAGGCTTCGGCATTTGATGTCCAAGAACTTTTCGCCTCCCAGATCAAATCCAAATCCTGCTTCGGTAACGACGTAATCGGCAAGGTTCAAACCCAGGCGCGTGGAAAGTTTGGAACTACAACCATGCGCAATGTTGGCAAAAGGTCCCGCGTGCACGAGCGCCGGGCCACCTTCGGCCGTTTGTACCAAGTTCGGGGCCAATGCATCGCGCAAAAGTGCCGCCATTGCTGAAGATGCCCCCAAATCGGCCGCAGTAATCGCCGCACCCGTCGTCGACGAACCGACGACGATTCGCCCGAGTCGCTCTTCCAAGTCCGCATGACTATCAGCCAACGCCACAATGGCCATGACTTCGCTTGCCGCTGTAATGTCGAATCGATCTTGTCGCGGAACTCCGTCGGCTTTTCGTCCGAGGCCCACCACGATATTGCGCAATGCCCGATCGTTCATGTCCATGGCCCGCCCCCACGTCACGGTTCGTGGATCGAGCGCGCCTTTTTCGCCAAACGTCAAATGAAAATGGCACGCGTTGTCGACCATCGCGGAAAGTAGGTTATGCGCCGTCGTGATCGCGTGAATGTCCCCCGTGAAATGCAAATTGATGTCGCTCGCCGGCTCGAGCGTTGCTTTGCCTCCCCCAGTGCCCCCTCCTTTGACCCCAAACACCGGACCGAGGGACGGTTCGCGTAGACAAACGAGGACATTTTTGTTCAAGCGGCGTAGACCCATCGCCAACGAAATCGACATCGTCGTTTTACCTTCACCTGCCGGCGTCGGATTGATGGCGGATACGAGAATCAATCGTCCCTTACCGCATGGCGGATGCTGCAAAGCCTCCAAACTGATTTTGGCTTTGTTTCGCCCGTACGGTTCCAGGTAATCGGCCGATAGGCCGAGCTCACGAGCCAAATCCGTGATTGCCGTAAGCCCATCGCGTCGCGAACCAGATGCTGAATTCATCGTATGCCTTCCTTGTCGAATGTGTGGAAGTAGGGGCCAACCGTGCCGCAAATGAATCGAGGCTTGCTCGAACGAGACTTGATCCAACCAGACAAACCTCAGCCGTAACGCCGTTGCATGATTTCCATGAGCTTGGGGTTTGCCCGGACCAACGATAACGTCAATTCGGCGTGATCCATCGCATAACCATTGCCAATGTAGAGATCAACGTCCCGACCAATCCCCTCCGCACCCAATGCCGCAGCCGTAAAGCTCGTGCTCATCGCAAAGTAATAAACTTTGCCGCGTTGTCGGCACGCGAGAATGGCGCCAAGTTCAACACCTGGCACATTGACACAAGAGAGAACCAAGTCCGCCCCGCGATTTTCTGTAAGAGGCCAAACGGCATCGCGCACTCGCAAGGGATCGCGAGCATCAATCGTGGACACCGAATCACAAAGTCCCAGAGACTCGAGTTCTTCGGCATAAGTCGGGAACGACTCGATTCCAATGACTTTGCCCGATGGGCCCACACGTCGGCGAGCTTCGGCAACGCACAAAAGTCCGGATTTCCCACCTGCTCCAAGGACCACGACGGTATCGCCGGCTTCGCACAACCGGGCCACTTGAGGTGCTGCGCCGGCGACATCGAGCAAGGCCAAGACGAGTCGTTCGGGCATGTCGATGGGAATGCGCGCGACGGGTGCGGTAAGAAAAACTGCGGCTTTGCCGACGACATCGAGCTGCGCGGATGCTTGACGAACGGCGGTGACTCGATCGAGCCACAAGGGAGTGAGGGACAAACTCACGAGGGTCGCGATGCGATCGCCAGGGAGAAACCCGCGTTCAGAGGCGAGATCACCGACGTAGGCGACGCTGCCGAGAAGCATTCCGCCGGAGCCGGTCACGGGATTGTGCTGTTTGCCCCGACGAGCGACGGTTTGTCGCACGAGAAATGCAACTCCATCCAGATCGCCTTTCGACTGCTCTTCCATTTGTCGAAAGCTGGCGGCGTCGATGTTCAAGGTGTGTACGTCGATGACGATTTCCGTCGAGTACACCTTCGAAAAGTCGTTATCGAGCCGTTCGGCGGGTTGGGGAAGGGCGCCCTTGGGTTCGAGGACGCGGTGTGTTCCTAGGGGATCGCCAGCGGGAATTTTCACAATTCACCCCTTAGCACGGGTTTTTGCGGCGGCGCACTTTTGCTTTGGATCGCGAGGTGCGCGCGGAACGCTTGACGTTTCGAGGCATTCGCTTCTAGATTCGCATTCCGCTTTTCTCCCGAATTCGAGGCCCTTTTAGCGTTTTTTCGGCTCGAGCATGGACAGCCAACGGCTCAAGGTGTCGTCGCCGCAAAAGCTCGTGCTGCGCTTCATCTCGGGCAAATACCAAGGTGCAGAGTTTCCCCTCGCGGATTCCCCCGAGATCATCGTGGGCCGTTCGAGTGACGTCGACATGGTTCTCATCGAGGACATGGTGTCGCGTCGTCACGCGCGGCTCGAATGTCTCGAGGAGATCTCGATCGAGGACCTCGGCTCGACCAATGGGACGTTCGTCAATGGCGAGCGGATCAAGCGGTCGACGCTGAAAGAAGGCGATCGTGTGCTGATTGGCACGAGCATCATCAAAGTGGTGCTCGTGGATTCGCTCGCGCTGGTGCCGTCGAGTCGCCCGCGGGTGACGAAACCGGCGATGAGCCGCAATCAAGTGCGCGGGATGGCGGGATCGCTCGAAGAAATTCCGCTGCCAGATCTGCTGCAACTCTTGGGTTCGTCCAAAAAAACTGGCGTGCTCGTGCTCGAAACCGACATGCATCTCGGCAGGATCCACCTCGACAAGGGGACGGTGATTCACGCGGAGATCGACGAGTCGAAGCTCGATGCACTGAAGAGTGCGTACCGAATGCTCGCGTGGACGAAGGGCACGTTCGAGTTGACTTCGGGGGATGACCATCCGGTGCAATCTCCGATTCAAGCTTCGGTGCAAGAGATCCTGATGGAGGGTTTGCGGCAGCAAGACGAGCTGCAAGCGATGCAGGACAAACTGCCGGATCGAGCGGGACGCTTGACGATTCCGTCGCCGATGAAGGCCGCGTTGCGGGAGCTTACGCCAGCCGAAGTCGACGTGTGGCAAGCGGTTTGGAATCACCGCGATCTGCAACATGTGCTCGATGCGAGTCCGCTGAGTGATCTCGAGACGGCGCGCGTGGTCGTGAAGCTGCTCGATGCGGGATACTTGACGGTGGAGTGACTACGTCGGCTCTTTTTTGCGGCCGAGGCCCACGAGAAAAACTTCCGAGCTTTGGGCGCGGGTGCCTTCGGGGCGAATGTTGCGCACGTCGGTGTAGAGCGAACGTAAACGATCGCGAGCCTTGACAAACTCTTCACTCATGAAGAGTTTGCCCACGAACGCACCTCCAGGAACCGACAACGCTGCAGCAACGGTGACGGCGCGATCGAAGAGTTCGAAACTGCGTGCTTGATCGGCGATTTTGCTGCCGGTGGTCGATGGAGCCATGTCGCTCAAGACGACGTCGTACGGAGCTGCTTCGGAGAGCTGTTCGTTGGAGAGCGAAAGAGCATCACCACGCAGAACCGTGACGTTTGTCCCGAGCGACTGACGGATTTCCGAGATGTCGACCGCGAACACTCGACCTTTGGAGCCGACCTTTTGCGCGGCGTACATCGACCACGAGCCAGGTGCTGCTCCGAGATCGAGGACGCGTTGACCTTGACGAAACAGGCGTACGCGACGATCGATCTCTTCGAGTTTGAAAACGCTGCGGGCGGGGAACCCCTGAGCCTTGGCCGCCTTGGTGAAGGCATCGGGCTTCTTGTAGGGGTTTTTCATGACGAGGAGATTGGAGGGGCGAAGCTCAAGCCTTCTTGCCGGCGTTCTTCTTCTTGACGGCTCCGCGAATGACGACCGTGCCGTTCTTCGCGCCGGGAACGCCACCTTCGATGAGGATGAGATCCTGTTCGGGGAGGATCTTGGCGATGCGGAGGTTCAAGGTGCTCCACGTTTCCGCGCCGTAATGACCGGGCATTTTGAGGCCGGGCAACGTGCGACCGGGGGTCATGTTCGTACCGATCGAACCACCGTGGCGGAAGTACTCGTGCGTGCCGTGTGAGCTGACGGCGCCGGCGAAGTTCCAACGACGCATGACGCCGGTAAAACCACGACCACGGGTGATGCCTTGAGCGTCGACGTGTTGGCCTTCTTGGAAGATCTTGTCGACGGCGAGCTTTTGACCAACTTCGTACGTCGCCACTTCTTCAGCGGACAAACGGAGCTCGCGGATGATGCGCTTCGGGGTCTGTTCGGCTTTGCGGAACGTGCCAGCGAGGGGCTTGTTGGTGTGTTTTTCTTTGCGCTCGCCAAGGCCGATGATGAGGGCGCTGTAGCCGTCTTTTTCTGGCGTGCGCTTGCCAATGACGACACCACCCGATTGCACGACAGTGCAGCGGAGGACTTCACCTTTTTCGTTGAAGATCTGGGTCATCCCGATCTTGGTGCCAACGATGCCGGGGTTCTTGTTCATGGAAACTGCCTCGTTTGGTGCGCTTCTTGGTTCGAACGGACGAAGTTTTGAGCGCGTGGTAAGACGCGCGATCCCTCATCGCATCCGCGGAGCTGGAGTTTGTCCAGGGCGTGGCCGGTTCGAAGCGCAGAAACCGGGGCGGAAAACCGCCAGGCGAGTTGGGGGCGCGGAGCTTAGCCGAGAATCGTCAAAGGGAAAGGGAAAGTGTGCGGCCGGTCTTAGCCCTGCTGCGCCACTTCGTGCAGGGGGCTTGGCGAGGCTCGATTTCTCGGCAACCGCGGCACCCCGAACTCGCCCGCTTCGCGGGCTCAAACAGCGGGGCCCCACCGCGGCGCCGCGAAATCAAGCACTCCCCAAGCGGCGGGTCATAAGAATTGGCGGAGTTGTCTTAGTACCCAGAACAGACCGGGCCTCGGTTTGTCCCCCCGGAGGTATGGGGCAGAACTGACCGGGCCTCGGTTTGTCCCCCGGGGGTTTGGGGGCAGAGCCGTTGGGTCAGTCTCTTTGGCGAAGCCAAAGAGATTGTGAGAGCCCCCCAACCCCCAATCACAAACAAAAGCCTCGCG
>DAOMZH010000243.1:0-12121 GCA_035437985.1 Polyangium sp. (in: bacteria)
GAATTTGATCATGTACCCGTCAGTGTTGCCCATACTCATCAGGTTTTGCCCGGCAATATTCATGACTCCGTCGTAAAACCCAACGAAGACCGAGCCATCATTCGAGTTTGCAGCGACTGCGTAGGGTGTCGCATACGACATACCATTCGGAATCATCAAATCGAAAAGGACCGGACTTCCCGAGGCGCCAAGGGCGACTTGATAAACACCTGGACCCGTGAGCACGTTGCCGCCAAAACTCATGGACGTCATATCCGAGATATCGCCCGTGACAAACATCGAACCCTGGCGACTGACATTCGCCCTGACGATTCCAGCGATGCCTGCGCCTCCATAAGATTTCGAAAATATTAGTTTGTCATCGCGACCGTGGCGCGCCAAGAAAATGTCCCCTCCGCCAGCGTCGACGAGCGGACCATCGCCAAAATCAATGACGTTGTTAAAACGACCCGCAAGCAAGCTATTCCCACTCTCATCGACGGCGAGGTCGAAGAGAAGTGTGTTCCCACTTGGAAAGCTTTGAGAATTGAGCAATTCACCGGGGATTGCTGGATTGCCACTGCTCGACGAACTGCTCGACGAACTGCTCGACGAACTGCTCGACGAAGCTCCTCCTTCGCCGCCGCCCGAGGACGAGGAACTCGACGACGACGAGACTCCGCTGCCTCCCGTTTCCGAATAAACGCGTTCATCAGGTGAGCACCCCGCAAAACCCACAAGAGGGATTGCCAATGCCAGACAACCAAGGAGCAAGTGCGACGAAATGGGATTGGAGCCGAAGGAAGGAGTGGCCATGGTAAACCTCGATTGATATGAAGTTATCATGGTCGTGGCTCGAAACCAACCGCAAATTCGAAGACGACAAGTTCGCAAATATTTCTTCGTCAGGGATCTTTCCTGCAGCTCGCGGAACGTGATAACCTGCGTACATGGTCAAGTCGCTTCGTCGCCGTGCGATTTTGGGCGTATTCGTGTGCGGCATGTTGGCTCCGACGGTCGGGTGCCAAAATACTCAGCTCTCTGCGGCGAAATTTGCAGAAGGATTCATTCGCGCCAAGGTCGAAAAGGAACGACTCATTGGGGAAACGTGCGCGGCGTTCACGACCGAGGACGGCTCTTCCAAAACAGCTGCGTTACTGCGAGACATCCAGCAGGCCAAACGGCACGATTTGAATGTTCTGGCCCGAGCGATATGTGACAATACGGCCTGCCCCGTCGACGATGCCACTCTGACGATTCAACTGCAAGCGTCGGCGCGGTCCAATGCGCTCATGCGTGCTGTCTTGCGCGAAGTCGACAAACAAGCCAAGTCTCCAGAAGATCTGGCCCACGCAACTGCGCGCATTTCGACCGATGCGCAAATGATGGCCCAAATTCTATTCAAAATGAACGTAGCCCGCGCGAGCGTCTTCGTAGCCCTGAAACTCGGAGACACGACCCAGAATCTCGCCGACAAACTCGCCGATTCGTTCGGCGCCTTGGGAGGTTTTGCTCGTCCCGTTTTGGAAGCTGTAACGAGCGAAATCGTCGCCGCCACCATGGACCAAACATTCTCCCTTGTGGAAAGTGGATTTCACGTTCCTCGGGCAAACTTCACGGAAGAAGCCTGTGCCATTTACAAGCGCAGTGAACCTCGAGCCAATGTCGCCGCGTTCGTCCTCGAACGAGCCATTCTTCGTTACGCGCCCAAAGACAAACTCGACGTTCTGATCAACCAAGGAATCACCGTCGACTGTGCCAATCTGAATCAATGGATTCCTTCCGCCCCCCTCGATGAATCCGTATGTGAAAGAATTCGTTTGGCTGTCGAAACGAAAGCAACGGTAAACGTCAAATCGGCGGACAATTCACCGGCAACGTCGGAACAAGCTTTGCAAAAGCTCGTGAAACCCGTTCCCCCAGCGCCTGATTCACCCGACATCGAAGCATTTCTCACAATGGAGGCAGACGCATTACGCAAGAGCGCAGACGCATGCGCGCAAGCGTATCCGAACGATCGCGAGGGTGCATGTACGCTCGATCGGGTCCTGCCCGTCGCGAGTGACGCGTATGCTCGCGCAATTGCGAATCAAGCGAGCGTCTCGATGGAGCAATTGCACTTCGACGATATGGAACAACGGCTTGCGGCCATTGAAAATGAACTCGTGCGGACGACGGAGCGTTTGGTCACGGATGAACAACGCATGCAAAAACATGAATCCGATCAAGAAAAGTTACGAGATCTTCTCGAGGCCCAGGAAAAGCGCTTGAATCGACTGGAGCTGGACCTCGCCCAGCACCAGCGCCTCGTCGACACGGTCGTGGCACAAGACGCGGCATTGCGGCAGTTGTCCGGACAAATGGCGGACCTGGCTCTGGTTGCTTATCGAGAAAAGTGCAGAAAGAAGCACGACGACACACTCGCGACGCGTTTGCACGTCGCCCAAAAGTGGGGGTTTCCCCCGAATGTCTGCAGCACGCCGGATTCTTTGCAGCCACTCACGGCGAATGGAATGCAAATTCGACCAGCAGACTTTTGTCGCGCAGATTTGCCCATAACGATCGATTTCACTTTTCGTTTCGACACACAAATCGCCGTGGGTAAAGACAAGAAATGCGATAGCGAAGTACGGTGCCAGGATCCGCATTACCGGGGGCTTTGCGACGCAATTCAACGTATCGCGGACGAATTGTCGGCCGAAGATTTTCAACTCGGCGCTTCGAACTCGCGTGCCCCCTATCGATTCATTGGTCATGCAAGCGTGCTTGGGGTAAACGCGTGTGAAAATGCCGGGAGAGATGGAGCGAAGGAAATGGCCCAACGAGGTATCGTCGGCCTCGGCGAAGATTCGTTTCAAAATGGATTGTCGTATTTGCGAGCCAAAACCTCCGCTGAAGAATTTGGGAAACTCGTGACTTCCAAGACTGCGGCATTCATTATCGGCAAACATACGGATCTCGTTGCGGCAGGAACGACGCATGTCACGGGAATCGGCAATCCGGCGCGACCAAGCCAACAAGAAGCTTATCAACGAGAATTCCAACGAGTGGCCATGGAGATTCGAGCCCCGCGCTTGGTTTTCACGGTCAATGATTGCTTGAACTCCCGATGATGGCGAAAAACGAAACAAACTCCGACCATGCTCGTGGGCGACTGGCGTGGCCATTGGCGAAATTCGGGGCCGTGGCTCTGGCCCTTGCGTTATCGTGCACCGAATCTGCCGACCCGGATCTCGGTTTTCATTTGGCGACCGGCCGGGCGGTGCTCGCGAATCGTTCGATTCCCGCACAAAACGTTCTATCTTTTGCCGAGCCAAACCATCCGTGGCTCGACCATTCCGCTCTTTCGTCAGTGGCCCTGGAACTCGCGTATCGCGCTGGCGGGTTTGTCGGAACACGTCTTTTGCAAGCGTCAATTACCGCGCTGATTGCTCTCTTCGTCATGGGCGCAGCGCGAAGATTGGGCGCCCGTCCAGGCATTGCATTTTTCTTTTGTGCCCTCGGAGCCTGGGCTGCGGCGTTCCGTTTCGTCGAGCGTCCGCTCATTTTTTCGAATCTTGCGCTAGCAGCGGCGTTATGGACTTATGCAGTCCTTCATGAGCGCATTTCGCAAGCGCAAAACGATCGGCTGAAGCTGCCTTGCGTAGGGGCAGGTCTGGCGATGGCCCTTGGCGCGCAATTGCACGCCGGAGCGATTTTTGCGGTGGCGATTCTGACTGCAATGGCCCTTGGTCTAGCGATCGAACCATGGACAGCGCGTTACAAAAAACCGTTTGTCGACGCGTACGTGGCGCGACGAGCCGCGCTGGGTTTGTTTCTAGCGACGGCCGCCGCGTTGGTCGTGGCCGCGGCGATGCTCGCCATGTATCATCCATTTGGCGTGGCGGTATTGAGCGTACCTTTTCGAATTGGATTCGATGCCTACTTGCTCGAACACATTGTGGAATTTCGAGCGGCGTACGAGCTTCCATTTCGAGTGCTCGCGCCATTTTGGTTGTTCTTTGTTTTGGCAGTCGCGGTCGTCGGGGCGAATATCAAACGGGCGC
The DNA here is from genome assembly GCA_035437985.1 of Polyangium sp. (in: bacteria). Lineage (GTDB taxonomy): Bacteria > Myxococcota_A > Polyangia > Polyangiales > Polyangiaceae > Polyangium. The sequence goes on from DAOMZH010000243.1 coordinate 4,026, forward strand.
CCTTACCGCTGCTCGTGCCGGTTGTCGCGGGGTTTGCCTTGGCTATCCGTCATGGTCGATTCGTGGACCTCGCCTGGATCACCGCTGCACCAGCGCTCGCAACATTGGCGTCGGAGAGTTTGTCTCCATTGCGGAGGGAAAACCTATTTGCCTCGGGCATCTTGGTCGCGGCCTTGCTCGATCGGACCGCGGTGGCGCCCATGAAAATAGGCCCATCAGCGGCTGTTTGGCCGATGCCTCTATTCGACGTGGTGCAAAGCAAGCACCTCGATGGCCCCTCATTCGTGCAAGACGGTTGGGCCGGACCTTTCTTGGCCCGGTTTTGGCCCAAAGAGCGCGTGTTTTTTCATCCGGTGTTCGAGGCGTATTCGAAGGAGCATATCGAGCTTTATCAGAGCGTACGTTATGGCGAAAAAGGCTGGGAGGAAACGTTCGACAAATATGATATTCAGGTTGTTTTGATGAAACACACGTCGGAGCGGGAGCGGGAGTTTCAGTTAGGCAAACCCAATTTGCGGCAACATCTGGCGGCGAATCCGGGATGGGCGCTTTTGGCATTCGACGAATTTGGGGCGCTTTGGGTTCGTCGAAATGGTAAAAACGCGGGGGCGCTGGATAATTTGCCGAGTATGGTGGATCCGGACCGCGGATCGTTCGTCGCGCGCCCCAAATTGTCGCGGAGAGGGCTGGAAACATTATTGCAACAAGGCCCAGTGACGGTGCGCTTGATGTTGTTGCTCGCTGTCGCGCGCGCCGATGATGGAGATCGACAAGGGGTCAAGGAACTTCTCGAGCGCGTTGCGCGGGAAAGTCCAGACGATCCGCGTTTCGAGACGACCCGGGCCTTTTTGATGAAGCACTGATGCGTCATTAACGCATATTGTGGTGCTTCGGGGTGACGACCTGGAGCCGAAGGCTCGAGAACAGGCCCACACGGTTTGTCCAAATAACTTCTTGACACCTGGTCAAACCTTCGTAAGCTCGAAACATGTCCGAAGCATCGTTACGCCGAGGCAGAATCACGCGCGCAGAAGGCGCCTCGTCGTACCCGCCGTATCCAGCGGATTGGTACATCCAAGACGAGGAACAAGTGCCCGAGTCTCGCCCCCATGATCTCGAAGGCGAGCATCTGCGCCAAATCTTCCTGGGGTGGAAGGATCAACTCAAGCGCAATGCCGCCATCGGTCGAAACATTGCTGTTCGTTGGGACGAACAACATCGCGGTGTTGGTGTCGACCCAGACGTCTACATTTTGGAGGATCCACCGAGCGATTTTGACCACCAGCCGAGTCTCCGTGTGTGGGAGCCGGGGCATCACCCGCCGCTCTTGGCGGTGGAGATCGTGAGTGAGTCGCGGGCCGAGAAGGATTATTCCGAATCGCCCTTGAAGTATGCGATGAATGGGACGCACGAGTTGTGGATCTTCGATCCCAAGTTATCTCGAAGGTCAAAACATGGCGAGCCTGCCCGGCTCCAGGTTTGGCGCCGTGATGATGAGGGCGACTTCAACCGCATTTACGAGGGTGAAGGGCCAGCATATTCGGAAGCGTTGCATGCGTGGATCTTCGTGACGAACGAGGGCCATAACCTGAATATTGCCGATGATGCGGAAGGCACCATCTGGTGGATGACCCCGGCGGAGCGCGAGCGAGAAGCGAAGCTCCAGGAGCGCGCGGCCAAAGAAGCAGCATTAAAGCAACTGGCAGCGGAGCGCACTGCATTGGAACAAGAGCGTCTCGCCAAAGAACAAGAGCGTCTCGCCAAAGAACAAGCCCTAGCGCGCATTGCTCAGCTCGAAGCCTTGCTCGCGACGCGTACGTGACAAACCTGTTTCCCGATTTCGCATTACCTGCGTCGAGATGACTTTCGCGGGGTCTTCGTTTTTCCCGACGATTTTTTGGGCGTGCTTTTCTTCGTGCTGTCTTTCGGCGGCAGCGTGGAGACGAAAGCGCGAGCCCGATCGAGCCAAGCATCGAGTTGCGCATCGCTTTCCACCCCGTCGGCATCGACGTAAATAAATCCTTGTAATGGTTTGCCCGTGAAATCCATGGGACGAACAAATGGTTCGGTAAGCGTTTTCTGATACGCTTCGGGACCAACACGCACCATCAAGTCCCGTCCAACGATACCCATACACATATTCCCATAAACGAGAAACGCGAGTCCTCCAAACATGGCGCGTTCGGTCACGCCGAGTGGATCATCCATGCGTGCCCGAATGCGGGCGGCGAGTTCGTGGTCGTAGGCCATGATGAAACTCCGTGGTTGCTCCGCCTCGAGGAAAACACGTTTGGCACGAAAAGGCAAGCCCGGACAATCCGGGCGACGCCTACGCGCGGTGCAAATGATTCTTTTCGGGGCAACCCTTGTTTGGCCCGCGGAATGCAACAGACGTCCATCCAGGGAGCCCATTGGCGTTCGGGGATGCCGATTGCTCCGTGCCCAACTCCGTCGAGACACGCGTCAACAACCGTTTTGCGCCAACGACGATTCTGCAAAGCGAGCGCTTGTCGAATCGAGAAACGATCCCTTCTGGGGGTTTTCGAGGTTCGGTCGTTTTGACCAAGAGGCCGCGATTCGAGATTGGTGGTTGTCTCGGTTTACGTCGGAAGCTTCGATTGGGTGATTGGCACTTCAGGGGATTGCGAACGAATGTCGGGACGTTGGTTTCAGGAGTGCCAAAAAGAATTTCGACCCTTGTTTGGATGATTGGGGAAAGGGACAATTGCCAAACGAAGGGTTGCGAAGCGGTTGCGGGTTGCCTCGTTGCAGGTTTGAAGGATGTAATCGGACTTGGGGGTTCCGATTGGGTTCCCGTCACGGTTTCTTGGGGGAACGGGCGCTGGCATCTGGAATGATTTCGTGGATTTGCGCTTCGGTAAGGCCGAGGCTCTTCAGGTCGCGTTTGAAACTCTTGAGGCGAGCGTGAGCTGTACGGACGGACGCTTTGTAACCGGCTTCGGCGACAGTGGCCGCAGCTTCTGTAGGGCGGTGTGCATCGATCGCAGATTGGTAAGGAGTGCGGCTCGCTGCAATGGTGGCTGCCCACGCGGTGCGTTTTGGTTCAGACCATTGCGGCGCGGAAGCTGCAAGAATTCGAGATTGGAGGACTTGCATGCGCAGTGGTTGCGTACGTGGATCGCCGCTGGTGTATGTGGTTACGCCGCCAGGAAAAACTTCGTCCATATGCGGGCTTTCGCGGGGTCGAGCGAGCGCATTCCACATCTCGTCGCGCACGGATCCAATGGCGTTATCCGCATCGTTATCCATTGCGAGAACGATGACCCAGGCCGCAGATTCGGCACTTTCGGTGGACTGGCGCAAGGCCGCATTGTTTTCGATCGCTTGTACGGGCGCCTCCAAGCGACTTTTGCAAGCATCGGCAATCTCGCCCCCGCGCGCCATTCCATTTCGATAGGATTCGACGACATCTTCGGCAATGTTGTCGACTTTTGCTGTTGAGCTGATGATTTCTCCCATGAAAGAGCGATTAGTCCAGCTGGTTGCAAAAGGCAAGCGTTTTGAGAGGGGTAGGTCCAAGAGCGTGTTGAACTGCGAATTCTCGTTTCTTGGTCGGTTTGACCGCAAAGCGGACGAACCGCAACTGGTCCAGGGACGGACAGTCCCGGGTCGGGTCTGGGCTGAAAGCCCAGCGAAACGCAGGTCAACATCCTTCAAGGAAAACGAGTGGAATTGCTCTTTTCCTGGTGGTGCGCGTCTTCGCGCAGAAGAGGGCAGGCGTTAGGGAGTGCAGGTATTGAACAAGATACTCACGCCGTCGCCGCCAAGGACCGCAACGTCAAATCGGCCGTCGGCATTGAGATCGGCCGCTGCAATCGAGTACGGATTTGCAATGGCCGGGTAATCGGCCCTGGGAGCAAACGTCCCATCTCCATTGCCGCGAAACACGCTTACCGAATTGGCGTTGCCGTTCGTCGTGACAATGTCCAGCTTTCCGTCGCCGTTCATGTCCACCGTAACAACCGAAGTGGTCGATTCGCCCGTAGTGTAATCGACTTTCGCGGCAAACGCGCCATTGCCGTTGTTGAGCACTACGCTCACCGCATTGCCTTCTTGGTTCGCCGTAACGATGTCCGCACTGCCGTCGCCATTCAGATCATCCACAGCGATCGATACCGGACTCGGTCCGACGGGGTAGTCGACCTTGGCGGCAAAAGTCCCATTGCCATTGTTCAATAGCACGCTCACCGTATTTCCGAAACCATTCGCCGTAACAATGTCCGGACTGCCGTCGCCATTCACATCCGCAACCGCAACCGCGCGGAGGTCCCCTTCACTAGGGTACTTGGCCCCACTGGCGAAGGTGCCGTCACCGCTGTTGAGCAGCACGTTAATGGGGTTGCTGTTCGTAGTGATGAGGTCCGGCAGGCCATCCCCATTCAGGTCCGCCACGGCCAACCCACCACTACTGTCGACGTCGACGGCGTAGTCGATCTTATCGGCGAACGTGCCATCTCCGTTACCGAGAAGCACACTGAGGTTGTCTGGGGAATAGTTTGATACAGCGAGATCAAGACGACCATCGCCATTCAAATCCGCAGCAACGACAGAATCGGGCCCCATATTCGTGGGATAATCGACCTTGGTGGCCAAGTCGCCATTGCCGATGTTGAGCAGCACGCTCACGTTATTGCTGCTGGAGTTCGCAATGGCGAGATCCGACTTGCTATCGCCGTTCAGGTCTGCGGCAACGATATCCACGGATCCCATTCCGGCGTCATAGTTTGCCTGTGCGCCGACCGTGCCATTTCCATTCCCGAACAGTACGGTCAAGTTGTCGCTGCGATAGTTTGCCGTTACGAGGTCGAGCTTGCCGTCACCGTTCAAATCCGCTGCGGAGATCGACTTTGGCTCCCAGCCGACTGAGTAGTCGACTTTGGCAGCGAATGCGCCATTACCCATATTACGAAACACGCTCATACTATTGTCGTCGATGTTGACGACAACCAGCTCGGGCTTACCGTCTCCGTCGAGATCCTCTGCCACGACCCAACCTGGCTGTTTGCCAGCTGGGTAGTCGACTTTGGCAGCAAAGGTGCCGTCGCCATTGCCAAGCAATACGCTCAGCGTGTTGTTTGTAATGCTTGCGGAGACGAGATCCACTTTCCCGTCCCCGTTCAAATCGGCCGTTGCGAGTTTACTTGCGCCCGAATCGGTGGAGTAATCGACTTTGGCGGCAAATGTACCGTTACCGTTGCCAATGAGCACGCTCACCGAGTCGCCGAAATAGTTTGCAGTGACGAGATCGACTTTGGCGTCACCATTGAGATCCACTGCCTCCACCACGTCTGGACGTGAACCCGTGGGGTAGTCGCTCCTGGTTGCGAAAGTACCATTGCCGATATTGAGTAATACGCCCACGGTGTCATCGAGCATATTCGTGACGGCGAGATCGGGCTTATTGTCGCCGTCAAGATCGGCCGCCGCTACCGAAAGTGGCTCGGTGCCGGTGGGATAGTTGACCGCGACCGCGAAGGTGCCATCTCCGTTGCCGAGCAGGACGCTCAACGTATGATCGCCGTTATTTGCGGTCACCAGGTCGAGCTTGCCATCGCTGTTCAGGTCGGCGACAGCGATCGAAATGGGGAACGTGCCGGTAGGATAATCGATGGGGAGGGCGAAGGTGCCATTGCCGTTGCCGAGCAGGACGCTCAAGGCGTTGCTGCCACCGGTTGTGGTCGTGGCAAGATCAAGCTTGCCATCGCCGTTCAGATCGGCCGCCACGACGGACGTTGGCCCTTTGCCCACTTGCGGCGCTGGCACTCCAGGCAGGCCCAAGGCTCCTGCGCACGGGACCACGCAGACGCCTGAAGAACACGTCTGGTTCACACCGCAAGTGGTCCCGTTTTCTACGACTGAGTGACTCGGAAAACCCATGGTACAGGTCTCGGTGGTGCAGACGGAGGCGTCGTCGAGAGGTATATCTGCATCGTCGGGGGTGCTGACGGCGTTGCCGCTGCCGTCGCAAACGGCCTTCCGGCAGTCGTTCGGCGTTTGTGCGGCGAGTGGCGTATTGGTTGGCGTGAAGATAACGTCGCACGCGCCCGCAACACAGGCGCGCATGCGGCACTCGTCGTCGATGCCAGGGCATTCGTCGGCGTTATTGCATCCGACGGCTCCGCCGGAACCACCGGTGCCACCGTCGTCACAGCCGAGCGAACTGGTAAAAACGCCGAGCAAGAGAACTTGAAGTGCCCATAAGGCCGACCATCGCATCAGAAAGTCCTTTCAAGAAGTTTACAGGGTTCATTGACGCTGCCGTCAGCACGCCCGCTAAACTCGTTGGGTATATATATCAAGGCGGGAAGTTATCACGGCCGAATGCGTTCCAAGAGGAGAATGCTTGCAGTTTCGGATCTACGCTCGATTTGCATTTGGCACCGCGTGGTCCGCGCCTAAACGGGTGTCTAACAGGATATCCGGCCCAATCTGGGTTTGTCCGCCCCGGGAGGTTTCCCCTGGGCCCCCCAGAACTCGCCCGCTCCGTGGGCTCAAACAGCGGGGTCCCTGCCGCAAACGCCGCAAAATCAAACCACTCTCTGAGCTATCGTTTCCATCGGCAAAATCCTGATGGACACCCGTTAAGGCAAGCATTGGCGGGAGCGCAAAACCGAGTGCGAACACGTTGACGCATATCAAACTGCGTGTTGCCATGATGGAATGCGCTTCATTCGACTCGAGCAACTATTGGCTGCAGTTGGCATTACCTCATTGCTTGGTTGTCAAATCACGCTGAGCGAGCTGAAAGCGATAAATCCTGGGGCGGCGACGCTGGAGGTGCCTTGTCGTCCGGCCATTGTCCCGGAAAACGTTAAGGTCATGGCTGTGCAATCCGAGTTGGGGCATATCGTGACCGACGAAGACCAAGACGAATTATTGAATATCGCGCCTTTGGCGGGCGTTTTTATTGAATTCAACGATTCCGCGCCGCAAGAGAATGCGGCCATCATGGCCTCGACGTACGGTTTATCCTGTCCGAACATGCCGAACGTTCCGCCCTCGTCGCCGGAGCCGATTCGGCGCGAAGAACCGTGTTCGTCTGAGGCAGCGCAAAAAGGTGGTGCAGCCAATCCAAACTTGGTGGGTACGGTGGGCAAGCGCCGTGTGATTCGTCTGGACAAACGAAAGAGGCCAAAAAGCCGCCCGTACGCGTCAAGGTCTGCGTGCGTCCGCCGTGGGTTCCCAAGCCTCATAAGGATGCCAAGGGCAAGGAAGTGGCAGTCACAGAATGGGCGATTCTCTTGGGCGACAAGAAGGTCGAGTGGACGCAAGATCCAGCGCGGTACGCCGAGCAAGTCGCCAAATACGCAGACGTGATTTTCACATTCGACGAATCAGCCCCTTTAGAATCTGCGTATTACTTCACGAAAGACACGAAGAAGCTGAGTTGTAAGGGCGGACCACCGACGAAATCGTACGAGCAGGTCGCAGGTTCGGCGGACATGCCGATGTTGTCCGAGGTGACAACGGCCCGCGAGGCGAAGGAAAAGGCCGATGCGGAGAAGGCGGCTGCAGGCGACGGCAAGGGCAAGGGACAAACCTCGGCGACGAATCCGAACGGCAAAGGCGACGGTAAAACGACGTCAACATCGAGTCCAGATGGCAAAGGCCCGCCATTGGATCCGTTTGAAACCGCCGCGCGAGAAGTGGCGATTGGTGGGGCATTGGCCCAGGGGGATACGTCGGGCAATTTGAAGGATTCCGAGGGCGACCGGCACGGGGTCCCGCAGGGCAAAAACAAGGGCGGATACAGCAATCCGCTTTTGCAAGCCGGTGTGGGGATCGTGGGGATCGCGATTGGCCTCGGATTGAAGCCGAAGGATTTCGTCAAGCAAGTCCGCGAAGCCCTCGGCTTGGGTAAACCCGTGATCGTCACAGCCGTCGATGAAACTGCCGCGCGCAAGCTCGCGGACGAACTCATTGCGGAAAACGGCGGTCAGTACGTCCTGGCCGAGGCCTCACGGAAGCACGAGGTCATCATCCCGTATGCAATGGGCGAGAAGTTTACCCATGGGCTCGGGGGCAAACTCCAAGCGCACAAGATCCTCGAGAAGCAGGCGTTCGAAAAAGTTTGG
>DAOMZH010000244.1:0-12105 GCA_035437985.1 Polyangium sp. (in: bacteria)
AAGCCGCAGAGGTCACCGCGCAACTCGAAGCGCAGGCGCAGAATCACCCTCCTGTTCCAGCTACGGGCAAACCTGGCGTTGCTCCGAATACGGGATTTCGGCGTACGATGCGGCTCGTGCTCGAGGAAGCGCGTCGGCTGCGTGGCGTAGCCCAACGTGCGGATATCCCCGCGGACAAACGGGGCGAATTACTCGAGAAGGTTGCGCATTTGGAACGCATGGCCCACCATCCACGGTGGGTCGAAATGGACCCGACCTACATTCCTCCAGTCGATCCCATTTCCAATGACGAGCCTGGTCCGGGGAGAAACCTCGAAGATCATGATCTGACGGGGCGAGATCTGTCGGGAATGGATCTGTCGAAGGCGAATTTGCGGGGCGCGATTCTGACCCGCGCCAACCTATCGGGGGCGAACCTGCAAGGCGCGGATTTGACGAATGCCATTCTTTTCCGGACCATTCTGGATGGCGCCTCTTTGGAAAAAGCCACGCTTCTGCGAGTCAATGCGGCGCGCGTTTCGGCGTTGCATACGAACTTTCGCCAAGCGAACCTCGAACAAGCTTATTTTGCAAATGCCTGTTTGACGGGAGCGAATTTCGAGGAAACGAAGGGCGAGTTTGCGGTTTTCCAAGCAGCCAATCTAGGCGGCGCCGTGTTTCGCGGTGCGGATCTCGCTTATGGCGATTTTGCGGAAGCGGTGTTAGACGAGACGAACCTTTCGGGCGCGAAGTTTCTGGCCTGCATGTTCGTCGATGCTTCGGGGACCAAGTTGAATGCTCGTGGCGGATCGTGGAATCGTTGTTCCTTCGAGCGCGCGAAGCTTCCGGGAGCGAGTTTCGTGGATGCCACGGGCGAACGCGTGAACTTTTCGCATGCGCAGCTCGATGGTGCCGATTTTGGATATGGCGTGTTCGTCAAGGCGCAATTCACGGAAGCTACGGTGCAGGACGGGGCGTTTTACGGGGCGAACCTGCTCGAATGTCGCTTTTATCGGGCGAACCTGATTCGATGCGATTTCCAATTCGCCAATCTCAAAGGCGCGGATTTGGGTAAAGCCGTTCTCGACCAGGTGAACTTCCGTCACGCGAGCCTGTACGAGGCGGTGCTCTTGGGTTCGAAGGGCACGGGCGTAGACTTTTTGAATGCCAATTTGCGTCGCTCGACGCTGGAGAAAACATGAGTGCCGCGGAGTTCGTCGAACGTTTGACGCGCGGAGATTCGCTGGCTGGCGAATCGTTGTACGGCGTGGATTTGTCGCGACACACCATTGGCGCAGCGAAACTTCAGGGCTCGACGCTCAGCAGTGTTGCAGCCGTGGAAACGGGATTGCGTGGCGCGGACCTGAGCGACGCAAAAATCGTTCAATGCGACCTGGCTCGCGCGGACCTCGAAGGGGCGAATCTCTCGGGCGCCGCAGGCTTGCGCGTGCGTTTCACGGGCGCTCGCCTCACCCGAGCGAATCTGGCGCGAGCCAAGTTCATCGCGACCGACCTTTCGGGAGCGAATTTACGCGGGGCGGATTTGCAAGGAGCCGTTTTCGATGGCGCGGATTTACGGGGCGCGGACCTGTCCGGGGCGAACCTCGAAGGCGCGGTGTTTCTGACGGCGAATATGCAAGGAGCGGTGCTTCGTGACGCAAAACTGTCGCGCACTTCGCTCATTGGGGCGAACCTCGAAGGTGCCGATTTGGCTGGGGCAAACCTAGAAAAATCTGTTTTGCTTCAGGCCAATTTGGTGAAAGCCCGTTTGCCCAAGAAATTGTCGTTTTGCATGCTGGACCAGGCGGTATTTGCTGCGCCAAATGCCGATGTGGCGAGTGCCAAGGGTCCTGATTTTTCGGGTTGTGACTTGACGTCGGCGTCATTGTCGGAAATGGACTTGCGTGGGGCAAACTTTCGGCACGCGATCCTCGAAAATGCCAATTTGAAAGATTCGGATCTTTCGGGTGTGGATTTTGCGGACGCGGATTTGCGGCGGACGGTTTTTCTGGGCGCACGATTGCGCGAAGCGAATTTACGCGATCAAGACCTGGAAATGACCATCTTCAGCAAGGCCGATTTGGCGCAGGCCGACTTTTCCGGAGCGAAATTGCTCATGACGAACCTGGACGAGGCCGACCTCGAAGAAGCAAACTTCTCGGGGGCTTTCATCCGGGCGGCGTCGTTCCGGGACGCGCGATTGACGGGTATTCGCATCGCACAAACGACGTTTCGGGGCGTGGATTTCAGCGAGATTGACCTGCGGGACTTGCCCTTGACGGGTTTGTCGCTCGTGGCCTGCTCGTTCAAGAAGTCCAATTTGTCGGGCATGGACTTGTCGGGTTGTGACTTTACGAATGCTGAATTTACAGAAGCCGATGCGAGCGGGGCGAATTTCTCGAATGCAACGCTCGTGCGCGCGACCGTGCGGGAGGCCAATATGCAGGCCACAAATTGGGAAGGCGTGCACGCCAAAGGGGTTTTTCTTGGCGGAACCTCGTTACAAGGCTCGAATCTGCGGGGCGTGAAAATGCGCGGCTCGGCTTTGCCAGGGACGCGCGTCGAACACACGAATTTCACCGAAGCGGATCTACGCGATTGCCATTTGGTCGAACTTTCGGCCAAAGGTGCAGTGTTTACCCGGGCGCGTTTCGATTATGCGGATTTGTCCCGGGCGAACTTGGAAGGTGCCGAAGTTTCTTTTGCAGATTTTTCTTTCGCGAATTTGCATCGGGTACACGACAACGGCGTCGTGTGGTCGAGCGCAAAAGCGCAATTGGCCAAAGTCACCGACATGGAGCGGCTCGAAGCGGAAGGGTGGACGGCTCCACCTCGTCCGGAGCGATATCGATAGGAGACGGATATGTTACCTGCATCGAACCGCGGGGCGGGAATGAATTTTTGCTTTCCGGATACGTGTCTCACGCCGCCGGCGGCAATCCCCGTACCTTATCCCAATTTTGCCCCGCATTCGTTGGCGATGCCCTTTTCGCCGAATGTGATGATTTGCATGCTTCCCGCGCTGAACATTCTTTCGCGGGTGGTCATGACCTTCGGGGACGAAGCAGGAACGATGCATCCGCTGTACAAGCAGTTCGGATCGTTCATCGTTGGAGCACCAAACATTGCGATCAACATGATGCCCGGGGTGCATCTGACGTTGCCGACGGCTGGAAACGGTTTTAATGCGCCGATTGGCGCGCACGTCATTCCCAACATCGTCAATGTGTTTTTCAATTTCGATACGCCCGCACGGCAGGTGCAAGGTGCGTTGGCGGATGACGTGGTCGAGGACGTAAACATTCGTTTGCGTTCGGAAATCCGCGAGCCGACGATGGTAAGCGAAACTGCGGGTTTGATTCCCATTGCTGTGTTTTCAGCCGACTTGCCCATGCTCGTGTTTCGGGCGGTGCGGAAGCTGGAAAAGCAAGGCATGCGGCAATTGATTCTGGATTTGCGGGGTTGTCCGGGTGGTGAATTGGACGTGGCGGTGCGTTTGGCCGGAGAATTTTTGCATGCGGGGCAGGAAGTCGTCACGGTCGTGGATCAGGATGGGGATAAAATCGTGCATTCGGTTTTGCGCGACGGACCGTATACGATGCCGTTGGTTCTGCTCGTCGATGGCAGAACAGCATCGGCGGCGGAGGTTTTTGCGCAGGCCCTCGGCGTACACGAACGCGCGACGCTCATGGGACAAACGACATACGGGAAAACGTCGGTGGAAGCGGCGTTGTGGGCAGCCAATGGGCCGGGAATGCATTACGTGGCTGTGGGGCATTGCGAGGGACCGGTGGGGGTCGTGCCACGAGTCCTGGTATCGTCGGCCAATGATGAATTGATACTCGAAGAAGCGTTGCGGTTTTTCGGGACAGTGACGAAGGAGAACGCAGATGTCGAACGTGGTGCCGTTTCCAGCGGATCGTATTGAAAAAGCGCAACGAGAAGGCTTGCACCTCGGGCCTGGTGTCGTATCGAGCGTCGCTCCTGATTCGGTCAATGTGCGTTTGTCCTCGGGTGTCGAAGTGCGAGCGCGAATGGCGTTGCCTATTCCGTATGCACCCGTCATCGACGACGTGCTCCTTGTGATTGGCCTAGATCAAGGGTATTACGTGATTGGGGTTTTGTCGGGACAAGGGACGTCGACGCTCGCATTTCAGGGGGATGTGGACGTACGGGCCATGGGTGGCTCGTTGCGTTTGTCCGCGGATAAAGACATTTCGATGCGGGCGCCGGAGACGACGATTCAATCGGGCAAATTGCGCATGGTGGCCAATGCCGTGCACCAAACGTTTGCGTCGATGAAACAACGCGTGACGGAGATGCTGAGTGTTCACGCGGCGGAGACGCATACGGTGGTCGACGGAGCCGCGCACGAACAAGCGAAAAGCAAGACGATGTTGACGGAAGAGAAGATGACCATCAACGGCAAGTCGATTTATTTGGGCTAGTATTCGTCCGCATCTTCGTTCATTGTGCTTGGCGAGGCTCGATTTGGCGGTGTGTTGCCAACTCTCACTTTACGCCGAATCTCGGTTTGCAGTATTCGCTGCCGCCTCTCGCTCGCGCAGTTTGAAGCGTTGGATTTTGCCTGTCGCTGTTTTGGGCAATTGATCGATGAATTCGATGCTGCGCGGATATTTGTAGGGCGCCAATTTGCTTTTCACGTGCTCTTTCAATTCGGCATCGGTCACGTGTGCACCTTGTTTCACAACGACAAACGCTTTTGTCTTGGTCAGACCATCGGCGTCGGGAACACCAATGACGGCAGCTTCGAGCACCGCCGGATGCTGGACGAGCGTTGCTTCGACCTCGAACGGGCTCACATAAATTCCGCTGACTTTGAGCATATCGTCGCTGCGTCCCGCGTACGTGTACGAGCCATCGGCATTGCGAATGTATTTGTCGCCGCTTTTCGTCCAGCCACCTTGAAAGGTTTCGAGCGTCTTTTTGCGATTCCCCCAATACATGAGGGCCGACGACCGGCCGTGAATGTACAAATCACCGGGCTCGCCGTCGGGTACGTGACGCCCGTCTTCGCCGCGCAATTCAATGTCGTATCCAGCCACGGGCCAACCCGTGGTTCCATAACGCACGTTCTCAGGTCGATTGGAAATGAAAATATGCAGCATTTCCGTCGATCCGATGCCATCAACGATATGGACGCCAAAGTGCCGGCTAAATCGTTCCCCGATTTCGGGAGGTAAGGCTTCTCCAGCTGACGATACGAGGCGCAAGGCGACTTCATCGCGCGCAGGCAATGCGGGGGATGCGAGCATTCCGGCAAAACCCGTGGGTGCTCCGTAAAACACCGTGGGTTTCATTTGGCGAACGGAACCTTTCCAGCGGGCGAAGACAGCGTCGGGCGTGGGCCGTTCGGACATCAACAGCACCGTGGCCCCGACGCTCATGGGAAATGTCAGGGCATTACCCAGACCGTACGCGAAAAACAATTTCGCAGCGGAAAAACAAATGTCTTCCTCCATCAATCCCAAGACGCCCTTGCCATACAATTCGCAAGTCCAATACGGATTGGCGTGAACATGAACAGCACCTTTGGGTCGCCCTGTCGAGCCCGACGAATAGAGCCAAAATGCCGGGTCATCGGCGTGCGTCGTGGCAGCTCGGACCATGGGGGCCTGGTCGTCGACAAACGCTTCAAACGATTCTTTCCCAAATCCCAGCGGATTTGCGGGCCGCGAAACGATGACTTTTCGCACTTCGTGATCGGCAATGACCAACGCGCCTTCGAGCACCGGAAGCAATGTTCCGGAAACGAAAACAGCTTGCGCGCGGGAATGCTCGAGCATGTATGCGTAATCATGCGCGGTCAGAAGCGTATTGACGGGTACGGGCACGATGCCGGCGAAAATTGCCCCGAGAAACACGACGGGCCAATCGGTCGTGTCGTGCATCAACATCAACACACGTTCTTCGCGACGAACCCCAAGCGCCGCCAGCGCACTGGCCACACGCCGCACGCGGTTTTCGAGGTCCCCGTACGAAAGAATGGCTTCGTCATCGACAAACGCGATTTTATGAGACCTTGCGGCATTGACGTCGAGCAAGTGTTTGGCAAAGTTGAACAGCTCGGGCGGTGGAGAAACTCCAGCGACTGGTGAAGAATCGTGAAGAGACATATTTTTTCGTCCGGTGAGCGAGCGTTCGGGGAACGTGTTGTTGCTGGTTCGGCAGCGTGCTGGAAACTTCGGCCCAGGATTAACACGATCGTTGGGCGATGTAAATGCGGGCCACGTTGGGGAGGAGAGGTTCGTCACAACGATACAGGCGGGAGGTCGCGAGGTTCACCCTTTGTGTGCGGGTTCGACCCGCGGCAGTGGAAAACTTACTCGCTGGTTCGAACGTACACAACACACTTGGAGTTTGACAGCAGATCGGTTTATGCTGCCGTCGTGTTTTCCCGGCTCGAACGTTATCTCGCCCGTTTGCCTGACGGCGCCGACTCGTATCCCGATGTGGTCGTGAAAGCGTCGACGTTCACCGCAGCGTTCGCGGACAAACCCGTCCCCATCAAGCCCGGTCAAGTTCCAGCACCCATCGAAAAACTCATCCGGAACCCGCCGTTCGTGAGTGCGTGGGTTCCGGAAGTACAAATGGTGGCGATCTTCAAAATGATCGGTGACTATCACTTCGAGGGGCGGGGTGGAACGCCGGCATTTTTGGAGTGGGTGTATACGCAAAACCAACAATTGCTCGGGGGCAAACTCTATCGCGCATTGTTCTGGTTTTTGAGCCCCGAAACCGTCTTCCGAGGGGTCGAGCAACGCTGGGGGGCTTTTCGTCGAGGAACTTCTTTGACGATCGTCCAACGCTCCGACCGGAACGCCGTCTTCGAGTTTCGCTACCCGCGTCACTTGCTCGATGATGAAGGATTACTCGCCATAGGCACCGCTTTGCGCGTTGCTGGCGAAGCCGCGGGTGCCAAGAGCACCACGATTGATCTCGTCAACGTCACGCCTACGTCGGGTCACGTGCGACTGCATTGGGTTCCCCCGTGAACGCATTTCGGCGCGCAGACTTTGCGTGCCGGAAATGCCTTCCCACGCGTAACGGACGCGCGTAAACTCGGGGAATGAAGTCTCGACGCTTTCCGTTGGTTTCACTTCTTGCTTTGGGTTTGGGTGGTTGTGGTGGTGATGAGACGATCATGATCGAGGACAAACCTCCGGTCATGATGCCTCCTCCTCCGCCACCAACGAAGGGACTTTGTGCCGAGAAAATCTTGAGCCCTTGGTCCAGAAAAACCTCGGGTCTCGGTGGTTCCGTCTCGTTTAACGAGCTCATGTACCATCCCAAAAGCGTCGATGAGCTGGAATGGCTCGAGCTCTACAATCCGCTCGGAATCGACGTGGATGTCTCCGGATTTCACCTCGAGGGCGATGTTCAGTTCACGTTTCCCGCGGGGACATTGATTCCTTCGCGGGGCTTTTTGGTCGTCGCAGCCAATGCGGATCTGCTCGCGAAAGAATTGGGGAAACCCGTCGCCGTCGGCTCGTACACAGGGCTTTTGCCCAATGACGAGGGGAAAGTCGAGCTCTGGAACAATGCGGGACGACTTTTGGATGTCATCCATTATGGCGACGACGATCCGTGGCCCGTGGTGCCTGATGGCTCGGGGGCGTCGCTTGCAAAACGCCGTGCTGGAACGCAAAGCGAAGTTGCGGAAGAGTGGACACGAAGTGCTCGGGTTGGCGGTTCACCGGGTCTGGCGAATTTCCCCGAGGAACAAGGTGCGGCTCCGACATTGACACTGGTTCCGTTCGAATCGACTTGGAAATACAATGCGTCCGGAACGACGCCGCCAGCTAATTGGACGAGCGTGAACTTCGACGATTCCGCTTGGTCTTCGGCACCGGCCGTGTTTTACTCGGCAAACACATCGCCCATGCCTACATCGGTCACGGCCACATTTACGGCGGACAATTATTTTGCGCTTTATGTGGGCAAGAAAGATGGTTCGGGATTGCGATTGATTGGTCGAGATACGGTCACGGACTGGACATCGCCAGAATCGTTTCCGTTTTCGGTCGCTGCGGATGATTACGGTTATGTCGCGGCCTGGGAAGAACCCGGAAATTCCGGCGGGCCGCAATCTCTGATTGGACAATTCGTTTTACCGGGCAATCTTGTTGTCTCGACGAACACGACGGGATTCGAATGGGTGTTGGGACCGACCGGGGCGAGCCCTGGAGGGGCCTTGACCGACCCACCGCCAGCGTTGATGGCCGTGCAAAACGTGATTACGACGGCAAATCAGAATCAAGCGTGGACGAGTCCCAAGGCATCGACGGATCGAACATCTGCGCCCTGGGGACCGGCAGTCAGCGGCGCTTTTGCCCCCGGTACGCAATTCATTTGGGCCGATACCTTCAACGATCCATCCATTACGAATACCAACAATACCTACGTCCTGCTCCGCACCAAAGACCCGCTCGTTCCTCCCAAAGGCACGACGCAATTGCCCATGGGGCCCGTCACGACATATTTCCGCACGACGTTTCAAGGGGCCACGGACATCGAATTCATTCAGCCTTGGATTGATGCATTCGTCGATGACGGCGCGGTGTTTTACCTGAACGGCCAAGAGGTCTTGCGTCTACGCATGCCGAGCGGCGCGCCCAATGCCTCCACATTGGCCACGACGACGGTCGCCGAGGCTATGCTCGAACAAGGAAATCTCATTCCGGCGACCGGCATTGTCGCGGGCAATAACGTCTTGGCTGTGGAAGTGCATCAAATCAAAGCCAATGACAATGACATGACCTTCGACGCGTCGCTTTCGTCCTCCATTGCCAACAAGGCGCAGCAAGAACAAAAGATCGATTTGGCCTTTCATGAAGTCGCAGGAACCCGTGACGAAAGTTTCTGGGTGGAACTGGCGAATCGCGGAACCACGCCCCTCGACGTGCAAGGGTACATCATTACGTCTTCGAATGGCGGCGAATACCAATTGCCGGCGCAATCGCTCGAACCTGGTGGACTTTTGCAGATCGATGCAACAGAGCTCGGGTTTGACGTCAAATACGGAGACAAACTTTTCCTCGAAACGCCCGATCATACGACGGTTTTTGACGGGGTGCGGATCCTCGACGTTCCGCGTGGTCGAACCATGGAGTCGCTCGCGTTTCTTTATCCGGACGAGGCCACACCTGGCAAGGCGAATCAATTCGTCGAGCACGATGAGATCGTCATTCATGAAATCATGTACCAGACGCCGCCCGAAAAAGCCGCGGATGGTACGCGGACTCCGGGTAGCCTCGAATGGATCGAGCTCTTTAATCGGAGCGACAAACCCGTTGACGTGAGCGGTTACCAATTCGTCGACGCGCTCGAATATGGTTTTCCGGTGGGTACCGTCGTTCCGGCTGGAGGTTATTTGGTCGTGACAAACGACACGGTCGCCATGAAAGCGGCTTATCCTTCGTTGCCCACGGGTGATGGAATCCTCTTGGGTGACTTCAAAGGGGGCCTCGGCAATTCCGGGGAAAACCTAGTTTTGCTGGATGCTTGCGGAAATCCTGCCGATTCCGTGCATTATTATGATGACGGGCGTTGGCCCGCACTTGCCAGTGGCGGAGGTTCGAGCCTGGAACTTCGCGATGCGCACGCCGACAATGCGCGCGGGGAAGCGTGGGCTGCGAGCGACGAAGGGGCACGTTCTTCTTGGCAAACCATTACGTATGAAGGCGTGGCGCAACCGAGCTCGGTTGGTCCCGACGGAACCTACCAAGAATTCCTCATTGGGATGCTCGACGCAGGAACGGTGCTCATCGACGATGTGAGCGTCATCGAAGATCCGGCTGGGCTCAAGCGAGAATTGATTCAAAATGGCAAATTCGAGGCGGGTGGGGCAACTGCATGGCGGCTGCTCGGCAATCATCGTCACGCGAGCGTCATCCAGGATCCGACGAGTCCGGGAAACCATGTCTTGCGTCTCGAGGCCACTGGAGCCACGGAGCACATGCACAATCACCTGGAAACGACGCTGGCGCAGGGACAAACCATCAAAAATGGTTCGAATTATCGCATCTCGCTGCGCGCCAAGTGGCTGGGCGGATCGAATCAGCTGCACACGCGGCTCTACTTCAATCGTTTGGCACGAACAACCGAGCTGACCATGCCTACGAGCCCCGGAACGCCTCTGGCCGCGAATACTCGCACAGAATCCAACATTGGACCGACATACGAAGATCTCCAACATTCGCCGGTGGTCCCGAAACCCTACGAACCCGTACGAGTTTCCGTCGTCGCGACGGATCCGGATGACGTGGGCAACCTCGATCTGTTTTACTCGGTCAACGGCGGACCCTTTGCGACTCTGCCGATGACGAAGGACGGCGCGGATCGTTATTCGGCGCTCGTGCCTGGAGCCGCGGCAGGAACAATTCATCAGTTTTACGTGGTGGGCAAAGATGCCCAAGGCACTCCGTCGATGTTTCCAGCGAATGGTCCGGAGTCACGGGCGCTCTGGAAAGTCGATGATGGTTTGGCAGAGACCCAAGGGCTCCACAACGTGCGAATCGTGTTGACTCCGGCGGATACGCAATGGTTGTTTGACGCGAAAAACCTGATGAGTAATGATCCGATCCCGGCGACGGTGATCGACGATGAACGACGGGCATTTTACGATGTTGGGGTGCGGCTGAAAAGCAGCGAGCGAGGACGGCCCGAAGTGCCGCGGGTCGGGTTTGCCTTGCGTTTCCAGCCCAATCAACGATTCCGCGGGGTTTTCGATAATTTCATGGTGGATCGGTCCGAGGGCGTAGGGTACGGCCAACGTGAATTGCTGTTCAACCAAGCGATGAATCATGCCGGGACGGCGACGAGTCATTACGATGATGTCGTGAAGGTGCTGACGCCGCTGCCCGAACATGTCGGCCCTGCGCATCTGCAAATGGCGCGTTTTGGTGATTTGCTGCTCGACTTCCAATTCGAATGCGGCGGCGAAGGTACGGTGTTCGAATACGAGCTGATCTATTATCCGCTGACCACGGATACAGGGACGCCCGAAGGAAACAAATTGCCGCAGCCAGATTCGGTCGAAGGCATTCCGATTCAGGATTTGGGCCCGGACAAGGAAGCCTACCGAATGCCGTTCATCATCAAGAACAACCGCTGGCGCGACGATTACAAGGGGCTCATGCAATTCGCCAGTGTTTTCGGCTCGAACGGCGCGGCTTTCGACACGAACATCGAAAACGTCATTGATGTCGATGAATGGCTCCGGGCGTTCGCTTTCGGCGTTTTGAGTGGCACCGTGGATAACTATGCCGCTGGTTCGCAACACAATGGCAATTTCTACGTGCGGCCTGTGGACGGACGCGTGCTCTACTTCCCGCATGATTTGGATTTTTACGGCGGATCGCCGAATAGCCCCGTCGTACCGAGCGGCGACTTGGCGAAACTCATCAACGACCCCGTGCGGAGGCGGTTGTATTATGGGCATTTGTACGATATCATTTCGACCTCGTACAATGGCACCTACATGGCTTATTGGGCGAATCATTTGGGGCAATTGCTCCCGGCGCAAAACTTCTCCGGGCATTTGCAATTCATCGCGACACGCTCCGATTGGGTGCTGAATTCGGCGCCCGATGCGGTCATGACGGCTTTCCCCAAAGTCGCGTTTGCCATTACGACGAATGGAGGCGCAGCGTTTTCCGTGACGACCGCATCCGTGACCCTCGACGGAACGGGTTGGATCGATGTGGCCGACGCAATCAATGCCGGAGTGCCCGTCGGATTGGTTTGGCAGAATCAAACGACCTGGAAGGCGACGTTGCCTTTGAACTGCGGCGCAAATGGGTTGCAACTCGGCGCTGTCGATCGACACGGCCAAATCGTCGGGACCGACTCAATCTCGGTCACGCGCACGGGCGGGGCCTGTCCCTAAAATTGTCTCGCCACCGGGTCGGTTCTTCATGTACACTCGCCGTACTGCATGACCACCGAACCTTCTTCCTCGCCCCCCATCATCGAATTCACCGTTCGCGCCGTCGTCGCCGGCATTCTGTTCGGCGTCCTGTTTGGCGCTGCAAA
Organism: Polyangium sp. (in: bacteria); assembly: GCA_035437985.1. Lineage (GTDB taxonomy): Bacteria > Myxococcota_A > Polyangia > Polyangiales > Polyangiaceae > Polyangium. Next base: position 12,037 of record DAOMZH010000244.1, read on the forward strand.
CGCCTACCTCGGCTTGCGCGTCGGGCTCACGGTCTCGACGTCGATTCCCATCGCGGTGCTCACGGTCGC
>DAOMZH010000245.1:0-12103 GCA_035437985.1 Polyangium sp. (in: bacteria)
CATCGAAGTCTGGCGCCGAGACATGGCTGGTCAATGGGATCTTGCCGAAAAAGGTATGGCGGGACAATCCGTCACCTTGACGAGCGTCGAATGCACGCTCTCCGTGGACGAGGTTTATGCCAATCCCCTTCGCTGATGCGTAATACCACCGCGGAGGGTGTCGATCAGACCACTGCCGGCGGGCGCAATGATTGTCGACCCCCTGCCTGCTCCAATTGGCCCGCCACGAGCTCCGCATAAATTCCACCCCGAGCGATAAGCTCCTCGTGGGAACCTCGTTCCACCAAACGCCCGCGATCCATCACGAGAATCACATCCGCTCGAATCACGGTGCTCAAGCGATGCGCAATCACGATGCGCGTGCATTCCAAACCATCCAAAGCTGCTTGCACGCGGCGTTCCGAAATGGCGTCGAGCGCGCTCGTTGCTTCATCCAAGAGAAGAATCGCGGGACGCCGCACGAGTGCCCGCGCCAAGGCAATACGTTGACGTTGTCCTCCGGAAATCGATCCGCCACCATCGATGAGCAACGTTTCATAACCCATTGGCATTTGAATGATTTCATCGTGAATCTGGGCCTGTTTTGCAACTTCGACGACATCATCGAACGGAATGTCCGGATCCGACAAAGTAATGTTGGCGCGAATCGACGAACCAAACAAATACGCGCGCTGCGTGACGATACCCAATTGCCGACGAACACTACGAAACTCGAGATCGCTCAAATTCGTGCCATCGTAAAGAATGCGGCCCGATGTCGGCGAATACAAACCCACCAGCAAACTCGCCAATGTCGACTTGCCCGATCCCGAACGACCAACGATGGCCACCAGTCGACCTGGTTCGATGACCAGCGATACATCGTCGACAACCAATGGTTCGAGCGGCCCATAACGAAAACTCACGTGATCGATATCGATTCGACCGGTCAATTTCGGGGCCAAACGCGTTTGTCCAGGCGCTTGTTCGAGCGGAGTTTCTCGGACGTCCGCGATTCGCTCGAAATATGTTTCCAAAAGCTGCAATTGAACTGCAGTCGAAACCAAATTCGAAAGCGGCGTGAACACACCGACGGCAAACGTATTGACCGCGAGCATCGTGCCCAAACTCAATTCGCCTTCCACCACCTGATGAGCCCCGAAACTCAAGATTGCCAGCGGCGCAGCCATCCGTAACGTCGCTCCAAGCGCTTCCACGACCGCATTGAGGCGCCCTTCGTCGATCGTCGCATTGAGCACGTCCACGAACAAATTGGACCAATGTTCCTGCGCCCGCGCTTCCGCCCCTGTCGCCTTCAACGTCTCGATGCCGGCAAACATTTCGACTTGGTAACTTTGTGCGCGCGCCTGTTGTGCCACCGAAAGTGCATTGGCGTTACGCCGCATTCGGCTCGTAGCCAAAAAAATCAGGACTTGCAAAATGCCGAAAAACAGCACGAGCAACCCCGTGGACGCGCTCGCCACGAAAAGGAGCCCGAAATACACCAACATCAATGCCCCATCGAGCACGCTCGACAAAACGCCCGACGTCAAGGTTTGGCGAATGAGAACATTGCTGTTGAGGCGCATGAGCAAATCGCCCGTGGACCGACGCTGGAAAAAACCGTACGGCAAACCAATGAGGTGCTCGAGAAAATCGAACGACATGCGCGCATCGGCCAGCGTCCGCATTTCGAGTAGCAAATGCGCACGGATGAGCGAAGCTAGAAGCTGAAATACGACAACTGCGCCAAGACCCGCCATCACGACGAACAACATATGGCGATCCGCTCGAGGAACGACACGATCGACGACGAGTCCCATGAGCATTGGCAAGACCATGGCCAATGCTTGCAAGAAAAACGACATCGTAAAGATTCGTCCCCACGAACCTGAAACGCGCAATGCCGCGGTCATTTTGCCATGACGGGCTTTTTCACGAGCTCGCGTGGGTTGAAAATGCTCTGAAGGTTCGAGCACGAGGGCGACACCGGTGAATGCACGATTCAATTCTTCGATCGCCACATGACGACGACCATGATTCGGATCGACGATATCGACGCCATCGACGGTCAATGCATCGAACACGACGAAGTGATTAAATTCCCAATGCAAAATGGACGCGCGGGGCAAATGTTTCAAACTGGAGAGTTCGACTTTCACTCCGCGTCCTCGCAATCCCAGAAAACGCGCCGCATTGAGCAAGTCACGAGCAGAAGACCCGTCGCGCCCTGTGGTCAATACATCACGCAATTCCTCGCGGCTCATGGTTTTCCCGTAATAGCCGAGCACCATGGCCAAACACGTGGGTCCGCATTCCGTTGCGGAGAGCTGCTGAATGACGGGAATATGCCGATCGACTCGCCCAAGACGTCGCAACGCGGGAAACCGATCGAGCAATCCTGTCGGCATGGTGATTTCAGCCATGGTTCCTCCCGAAAATGGTCCGCAATGCCGGAAACAACGCAAACACAAGGCTTTCGCTACGAATTCGCGCCTCCATGGTGCCGTTCATTCCATGATAAAAGTCAAACGATTGCCCGTCCACGACAAATGTCGACGCCGACGGCGTTGCCTCGAAAAGAATGACGGGGCCTTCCAGTTTCAAAGTATCTTGAATTTCTTGTCCCAGAAAACGCCGCACCTCAGTCGGGCCAATGATTTGCGCACCGACCGAAGAAATAGTCATTTCTTGGTATGCATAACGATATCCCGCGACCTCGAAGCGCACGGACATTCCAGGCTCGAGCTGCGGTTTGTATTGTGCAGGCAGCATGGCCAAAATGGAACATCGACGGCCTTTTTGATCCAGGGTGACGACGACTTCACCCGCCTGCAAGTGTTGTCCGGCGCGAATACGTACGTCTCCAATCACGCCGTCATTCGGAGCCCGAATGGACAATTGTTCCACACGCGCTGCAGCCACGTCCCGCTGCGTGCGTAATGCGGTCAATGCGCCACGGGCGCTCGAATCCGCGGGGTCACGCAATACACGGGCGAGTTGAAATTCGAATTCGTGATCGATTCGGGAAAGTTCAGCAGTCTCGACGGTCGACGAAAACCGCGCCAATACTTGACCCTTGCGCACCGTTTGGCCGGGTTGTACATCCAATGAGTCGATCGTGCCCGGAATGCTCGCGGTGACGTGAGTTCGTCCGGACATCCACACGACGGCTGGCCCGGATGCGTATTCGTGAATCGTCCCCAAGCAGCCATAAAGAATGGCTACGACAAACGCGACGACGAGGGTATGGTGTGTCCATTGTGTCCATATCGGAGCAATGCGCAACAATTCACCTTCGGGACGCCCATTGATTTGCGCCAGGGCTTCGCGACGAAAAATATGCGATGATTCTTTGAGCATATCGAACACTCATGGAGGTGGCAATGGTGGATCGAGCACGACGCGGGCCATTTCGCCAACCAGGGCGAAAGAATCGGGATCGAGCTTGGGCAAATGGGCTTCGACGAAGATCATGTGCGAAGCGGCGTCGACTTCGGGGGCGATTTTGTCGATGTTCCCTTTGATTTGCATGCGCCGTTCGCCCACGAATGCGGATACATTTCGACCAACCGAAATGGTGGATCCTATTCGCTCCGGTATGGCAAACCGCAGAAAAACATCATGGGCGCTGATGATCCGGGCAATGGGTGTAGAAGGAAAAACCGTGGCACCTGGATCCACGTATCTGCCGGCGACGATTCCCTCGAATGGGGCGCGCAAAACAGCATCGGCATTGTCTTGGCGCAGTCGATCTACGTTGGCGCGGCGTTCGGCGAGTTGCGCGCGGGCAGCGGCGACTCGAGCAGTGGCCAATTGTTGTTGATATCGCGCTGCGGAAAGATCTTCGGTGCTCGTTAATGCTTCAGCGGCCAGAGCTTTACGACGAGCGAGTTTTTCTTCGGCCTCCGACAATTCGACGAGGGCGCGGCTTTGATCCACGGTGACCGTCCCCAAGCTCGCTTCGGCAATGCGTAGATCGTGGCGCAGGGATGGAATGTCGACAATCGCAATGATGTCGCCCGTTTTGACGGGATCGCCGAGACGAACCAATACATCGAGCGCGCGACCTTGAAAACGCGGGGCGATGTCGGCGGACAAACGCGCGACGAGGACCCCGAGGTATTCGTCGGGGGCTCGCGAGGCCGTTTGGGACGTGGAAGGTGGCGCCATTGGCAACCCTGGGGCCGGTGAATTTCGTGCGGTTTGGACTTCGATTGCATGATTTTTCGCCAGGGCCATCGAGGCGGCAATGGAGAGACAAACCAAGCCGCCAACGCTCACGACGCGATATCGAGTCATTTTGGAGGCGTAGGAGGGCATGGTTCGGGTCTCCGGGTTGTGAACAGGGTGAAAACTCAGGAGCGATGGGCGCCATGAGGGCGATGGCCTGCATAACCGTGAGCGGCGGCATTGGCATTGTTGGTGGGGTTCATCAGGACCATCCCGCCGCGAACGATGTCGAGGTCGTCGTCGTCGAGGGTGGAGATTCCGGGCGGATTGGAGGCGGGTTCGCGAACGGTGTTCTCCGTGGTTGGGGCCCGTCGAGGGGCTTTCTTGAAAAACATGATGTAGTTTCCGTTGTTGGCGCTTCGTTGGTGTCGAGCAAAAGGTTTGTCCGCTCGGGGAGCGGTCTAAGAGGGTTTTGAACAGAGTTTGCCAGCGAAGTCCGGGTTTGTCTGCCCCGGGAGGGTTCGATTTTGCGGCGTCGCGGCACCCCGAACTCGCCTGCTCCGCGGGCTCAAACAGCGGGGTCCCCGCCGCAAACGCCGTAAAATCAAACCGCTCCCAGGGCTATCGCGATCTGCTGTGAAAACCTGTTCAACAAGTCCTAAGCATCACAAAGCCTCATCGTATTGACTTCGGTGCGTTCACCTCGTTGAAACTCGAGATAAGCTTTGGCGACACTGGCGCGGAAACGATTGGCGTAACCGTCGCAGAAATTGTTGTAGCTATCGCCGCTTACTTCCTCGGCACCAACCGCGCATCCTCCGCCGCAAGATGCGGCATATCGACATTTGCGACAAACCGGATTCGATACCGCATTGCGGCCTCGCCATTTGTGTAGCAATGCCTTGTTCATGAGGACATCACCCGATTCTGCAATATGTCCTATCCGTAGGTCTGGATCGCCTGTGCGTTCCCAGCATGCGTAGATGTCGGCAAAGGCGTCAATTACGTACATGCCCGTGTGGGCTCCGCAATAGGACGAATGCATGGGTGCCGAGCCTTGGCCCACATGATCGAATGTAGCGCGGGCTTGTGCTTGCAATGAATCATCCGTGCCAGCAATCTTCGACAGATTGGGAAATTCGTTTTCGAGCGCATCCAAAGCACGAGTGAGCTGCCATGAAGTCAAACATTCTTTGGCCGCCATCTTTTCGGTTGGGGCTACGCGAACGGCATACGGTGCAAATGTTTTGAATTTCGTCCAACCACGGGTAATGAATTCCTCTGCAAGTCGCGGAAGATGATGAATGTTTTTGGAGTCTACATTCATACGCACGCTGACTTGAACTCCGCACTCCAAGGCCATGGTGATGTTATCCGCGATTTGCGAGAATGAGCCCTTTCCGTCCGGGTAGATGCGGCGTTTGTCGTGCTCATCCGGCGGACCATCGAGGGTGATTTGAAGCATCGATATGCGACTGCTCGACAACAGGTCGCGATACACATGCAAATCCGTGGCATTCGTGACGGCAAAGAACCGTGTTTTACCCAAAGCAACAATGCTATCGAGCATATATTCGATGGTCGGTCGAAGCTCCGCGAGCAGTGGTTCGCCTCCAAAAAACGTAACATTCCGCGTCATGGCGGCATTCACGCCATGCGCTTGATCAATTTGCTTCATTCCACGAATGATGCGGTCGATCATCGGCCGGTCCATCATGCGCAAGAGATGCGAATATTCCGGATTGGTGCGCATATGGTCCTGAAAACAATAATGGCACCGAAGATTGCACTGATACGTCGGCATGAGAATATACGAAGGGCTGCGCCTCAGCGTCGTGAGATGATGCTGGGCAACGATTCTCGAAAATAAACCCTCCTCTTCTTCGAGAGATAGGGGGACCAAGTATCCTCGGCGTTTCAAGACCGAAATGCTTTCATCCGAAGGGGCTTCGACATTGCCTTCCACTGTTGGCGCCGAGGTCCAATCCCCATACAAAGGTTTGGGTGCATGTTTGGATTCCATTGCACGCAAATAGGTCGCAATCCGCTTGGAAACGCGATCGTACGCTCCAGTGTACCCATGCACGAGGAGCATTTCATCCGGGACGCCAGGTAGATCGACATAAATGACATAGCTGCTCGTACGAAATGCGTTACGGTTCGCCAATTCTGCCGTGTTGATGGGCAACAAGGGCATATCAGCCGGAGCAAACGGCTTCGATGGCAACACCAGCGGCTCGAATTCTTGCGCGTGAGAAGGCGCGGCTACGAGTGGCAAATGACGCTTTGTCGCATTGAGCATGATACATTCCCCTGTAATAGGTGGATTCGAGGCGTGGGTGATTGCATTCGTAGAAGAATTGGGTGATTCCTGATTGAAGCCACCCAATTCACCTCGGGATCGTAGCTTCCGAGAGGCCAGTTGGTTCCTCGGAATCAACCGTTCGTCGTGCCGGTCGCGGCATCGGAACCAAAGTAAATGAGGCAGAACTTCCAGTCCGGATTGTCCGTGCCCGTGGGTTTCGCAGCCCCACCCGCCACCTCGGCCAACTCCGCATCATTCAATTCCACGAGCGCCGCCGGCTCGACGATGTTCGTGTTGAAGCTCGTGATCTCGGCCGTTTCATTCTTCTTGCTGTCCATGATCGTCCTCGTTTTTCCAAGACAAACCAGCGCGTCTGCTTCACGTCGACGGCGCCCCACGCCTCGTTCGTCTCGTAGATTGCTTACTGAGCCCGTCGACTTGCCAACGAGAATAGCAACGAGGGTGCCAAACGATTTTTGCCGATATTTTGGTGAATTCGAACCACCTCCCCCCTCAGCCCTCGATCACCCGATCGAATTTTCGATCACCCGATCGAACCATCGACGACCCACCCCGCAAAACCCTTGCATCCCGCCCCGCTTCAGCCCATTCTCGCGCCCCATGACGTCCCCCGTCGCTCACCTCGTCATCCGCGAACCCGGCCGCATTGCCATCTCCGTACCCCTCCGCGACGGACTCCGCATCGGGCGACTCGAACAATGCGACGTCGTCCTCGCCGACCCCCAAGTCTCCCGCCAACACCTCCAATTCCTTTTGACCCCCAACGGATGGCTCGCCAAAGACCTCGGCTCACGCCACGGCATTCTCATCAATGGTCGGCCCTCCCGCGAAAAGCAGCTCGACCACGGCGATCACCTCCAAATCGGCAATGTCCTGCTCGTCTTCGTCGAGGAATCCGCGTCCCCGGAAGTCATTCATCAGGCCCTCACCGAACTCGGCCCGCCCCGCAAAGGCGCCACGGACGAACGCCGTTTGGCCCTTCTTTACGAGGTTACCCGCACCATCGACGCCATTACCCTCGGCGACGAAACCGAAATCCTCGGCCGACTTCTCGATACCGTCGTCGATGTCCTCGATTGCGAACGTGCATTGGTTGGTCTTTCCGAACCTTCGGGCGCCCTTCGGCGTATTGGCCGCGCCCGTGGCGGCGCATCCGTGGACGACGTCGTCATTAGTCAATCCGTCCTCGAATCCACCATGAACAAGCGCCAAGGCGTCATTTGGCGCAATTCTGGCGAACGCGACACCCCCCGCACCATGCTCGTCGAACGAATTCGTTCCGCCATGGCCGTTCCCATTCTCGTCAGCGACCGTATTCTCGGATTGCTTTATGCCGACGATCGTGAACGCGCAGATAGGTTCGTCACGACCGACCTCGATTTTCTCGCCGCCCTCGGATACCTCATCGGCGCGGCCCTCGAAACCGCCAACCGCCATCGCCGCATGACCGAACTCGCACGCTCCAATGGCGCCGAAGACGACGAAATTCTCGGCAACAGCGAAACCATTCAGCGGCTCAAAAAACAAATCCAAAAATGCGCCGCCTCGAATGCTCCCGTTCTCATTCTCGGCGAGAGCGGCACGGGAAAAGAATTGACAGCTCGACGTCTTCACGCTTTGTCGTCGCGCATTAACCGTCCGTTTGTCCCGGTCAATTGCGCCGCCATGCCCGACACCATGATCGAAAGCGAACTATTCGGTTATGAAAAAGGCGCATTCACCGGCGCCATTCGCGACAAAAAGGGCAAATTCGAATTGGCCGATCGCGGCACCTTGTTTTTGGACGAAATCGGCGACCTCAGCTTGTCAGCCCAAGCCAAAGTTCTGCGCGCTCTGCAAGAAGGCGAAATTCAACGCGTCGGCTCGGAAAAATCCACCCGCGTCGACGTACGCATCGTCGCAGCTACCCACAAAGACCTCCGCAAAGAAGTCGAACACGGACGCTTTCGCGAAGATCTCTTTTATCGCCTCGACGTCCTCGAAATCCTCACGCCGCCCCTGCGCGAACGCGGAACCGATATCGAATTGCTCGCCCTCGCCCTGCTCCGCATTTCCGCAGGCGCCATGGGCAAACGTATCGACGGTTTTACCCCAATTGCACTTCAAGTGTTGCGCAACTACGCTTGGCCTGGAAATGTGCGCGAATTGCGCAACGAGATGGAACGAGCGGCGACAAACGCGGAATCTTCGCTGGTCGATGTAGGAGACATGAGTCCTCGGCTGAGCATGCGTTTGTCGTCGTCTACAGGGACGAACTCGAAGAAGACCTTAGCGCAGCAGTTTGCCGAGATTGAGGTGGTCGAACGGCGGCTCACGGAGCAAGCGCTCGAGGAAGCGCGGGGAAACATGTCCGAGGCAGCGCGATTGCTGGGGATTACGTGGATCATGATCAAGCGGCGGGTCGATCGTTTTGGGCTTCGCGCAAGGGACGACCGATCGGGTGATTGAGCCTTCGATCGATTGATCGAGCGGAATCGAGGCGCAAAGGCGGCTGTTTGTCCTACGGATGGGTCGATTTCGGGGGATCCATGCGTGGCATGGGGCTTGCTTTGAACTCTGCCGCCTACGGTCAGACGGAGACATCAACATGACGACGTTGCGCAATTCGATCGGTTTGGCTTTGATCATGGTGGCCTCGATCCTCGGTGGGGTGGGTTGTGTGGTCGCGACGAACGCAGACGATTCTGAAGCTCTCGACGCCGTCGACGAATCGCAGGATTCGCCGGAAGAAGAAGAGAGCGATTCGGGTGACGAGACGGAGACGACGGGTACACCGGAGAGCGAATTGGTCGATGGCGTTTGCGCGCCCCCGTGCACGAAGATTTAGCCGTTCTCGCCCATTCTCGCCCGAGATCACTTGGGCAAACGATCTTCGTACCACGCTTTGCATTGGCGTTCCCACGCGAATTTCGCCGAGCATTTCTCCACAGCGGCCCGCGCCTCGGTATCGCGTTTGGCAAGGCGATATGCGTCGGCAATACGCAACCACGCATCGCAAGATTGTTCGCCCGCGCTGCCTGATGCTTTTTGCGCCAATTCCAGCCATTCTACGGATTTTACTGGGTCAAACCATTTGTAGTATCCAGCAGCGTCGATCACGAGGCTCGGTGTTTTCTGAATATCCCGAACCAAAGCGGCTTCGAGATCCTTGCGTAATGTTTCGTATTTGGGATCATCGAGGCCCCGCAGGGCAGCTACCTCGAGCAAAACGTCGGGATTACGCGCCAGCCACGCCAATTGCGTTTCCAGCATTTCGCGCGCTTCGGCCGCTTGACCTAATTTCGACAAAGCCACAGCCCTCAGAAAAGGCGCAGCAACGACCGACGGCACACCCGCCCGCGCCGTCACCGACGTTTCCCCCAAGCGACGTTGTTCTTCTTCGAATCGAAATAACTCGAGCGAAGCAACATTCGCCCTTTGCCAATCCCCAGCATCGAGCGCCAAAAATACCCGCTGCTCCAGCGTGCGTCCGGTCAAACCAAAATCTTCTTCGCGCGCCCGTTCGAGCGACTTTCTCGCTTCGATGTCATTGCATTGCACATTGTGCAATCTCGCAAATACGAGGTGCACATCGGCCGACGACGGCGCCACTTTCAAGGCTTCGTCACACGCTCTCGTCGCTTCGGCAATCCCTTCGTCCGTCAGCACATCGTCGGGATTTTTTTTCACGAGCAGCGCCACTTGCAGAATGCGACAACGCATCACCAATGCGGCTGGACGTACTGGCTGAATTTCGGCCGCCTGGTCCGCATCTTTTCGCGCCAATGCGAAACGTTCGGGCGTACCTATACGCGCATGCAAATACGCCCGCTCCACGAGCGCTTCGGCATATCGCGGATCGAGGCGAATGATTTCATCGAGAAGCGCCTCGGCTCGGCGAATTTCTTCGTCCGTACCCCCTTTCACGATGGCCTGATAATCATGCTGATAAAATTGAAGCAGTTTTTCCCTCGCCACAGCGTTTTCGGTACCGACCGCGGCACGCGCACCACGTTCATGATCACGCTGCAATAGTCGCGCTTCGTGAACCACTCGTGTCGAAAAATCCGCCAGCGATTCCCGCGACCAATCACTCGTATCGGTTTTGACCTCCACCGCCACACTCGGTCTCGACGCATCTTGCGGCCGCTCGAAATGCACCGACAAACGCAAACCTCGAGATTCAGGTTCCAGCGCGCCCACGAGTACCCAGCCCATTCCTTCTTCGCGCACGAGATCCCGCGCTTGCGCCATGGTGTCCGCATGCGCAATTCGGACACGACTCACGTGTTGGAGCTCTTTGCGTGTGGCCTCGAGCGCTTCGAGCAACAGTCGCTGGCGGGACGAATCTTGGGTCAGGTTTTCAAATGGCGCAATGGCAATGACGGGTAATGTCGTAGACCTGGCAGGTTTGCGAAGCCATACCATGGTGCCCGCGAAGATGGCGATGACACACGCGGCAATAGCCAGCAGGAGCCGACCGGTTTTTCGCAGATTGCCAATACGTTGCGTGGGCTTGGCAGCGGCTCGTTCGTTGGCCCGAGGCGTCGAATCGGTGGAAAATCCAGCAATCGCACAGCGCAATGCTTCGGCGAATTCAGGCGCGGAAGCAAAACGTTCATCTGCCGATTTGGCGAGCGCGCGAAGCAATACCTTTTCGATGCGCGTCGTGACTTCAGGGGGAAACACCGGCGATTGGAAGGGCCTCGGCGGATCACGAAGAATCGCACTTTTCGTCGCAGCCGACGTCGTCTGCGCGAATGGAGATTTTCGCGTGAGGAGCTCGTAAGCAACGATCCCCAATGCAAAAACGTCGCTCCGTCCGTCGACATTGGGCTCACCCCGCAATTGCTCGGGCGACATGTACGCGGGCGTGCCCGCCACGATTTCCGTCTGCTGGTCAGAAGCAATGCGCCGCGCCAAACCAAAATCGACGAGCACTGCTTCGCCATTTTTTCGCAAAACGACATTTTCTGGTTTCACGTCGCGATGCACCATGTTTTCACGGTGCACAGCGGACAAACCCGTTGCGACATGGCCGATGATTTCGACCACCCGCTCCGGCGACAAATCTTCTTCCCGCATATAGGCCCGCAGATTGCGACCTTCGATGAATTCCATCGTGAGAAAATGGAGCCCACTTTCCTCGACGTAATCGAACACCTTGCATACATGCCGATCGGATATCTTGCGCGCCAGTTTGGCCTCGCGACGCAGGCGATCCAACATCGCCGCGTCATGCATACGCGCCGATGCCACCACCTTGAGCGCAATGTCCTCGGACATCTTTCGATCATGCACATGGAAAACGAATCCCATGCCCCCTGCACCAAGACGCCCAAGCACCTCGTATCGATTCCCGAGCACCTGCCCTGGTTCGAGTGCTGTATCGGGCACTTCAATGGGCACAGGTGTCTGAGGGTCCGTGAGAGCGCCCGGAGATTCGTGCTTGCCTGCCATGCGCGTTAAAAACCTCGCAGTATGCGTGCTGCCGCATCTCCAGGATCTACGAATCGTAACGCGTTGTAAATACGCAAATCTGCGAACGGACAGACGGTGAGGGGACAGTGATCAGGACAAACGAGTCGTGCTGCTCGGACGAACCCGTAATCACGCAGTGGGCGAAGTTTTTCTTTCCTCGTGACC
>DAOMZH010000246.1:0-12092 GCA_035437985.1 Polyangium sp. (in: bacteria)
TTCCCCAGAACATCTTGGCGCGGGTGCAAGGGGATCGCAGTTCGATCCAAGGCGCAGTGGCCAAGGCGTACACGTGGCCTTTGCGGAGCTTGATGGATCGCGCGGGCCCTCTGGCGCTCGCGCGAATGGTGCCCGATGGTCCCGATCATCCGAGCATGCCGGCGTTGCGACAAGGAGAATCGTTCATGACGAGTTTCGCTGGCCCGACGGCGCTCGTGTGGGGCACGCGGGATCCCATCTTGGGCAAGGCGCTCGCGCGGCACGAGAAAGCGTTTCCCCGGGCGTATGTGGCCGCGACGCAAGCGGGACACTTCACGCAGGAAGAAATCGACGAAGAACTCGCCATGGCGATCGAAGAAGTTGCGGTGCGAATCACCAACGCCGCTGCGAAATAAGAACGTTCGAGATCTTTGCGTCTCGTTGTTGCTCTGGTAGGTTCCGCGCCGCAGCGGCGCGTCAATCAACGTGCGCCGCGTGGAGACGAGAGCCGTGATGACGCCCGACAAACCCGAAGCGCACCTCAATTTCATCGAAGAAATCATCACCGAGGACCTCGCGCAGGGACGCCATCAGCAAGTCGTGACGCGCTTTCCGCCCGAGCCGAACGGCTACCTGCACATCGGTCACGCCAAAAGCATCTGCTTGAACTTTGGTTTGGCGAAGAAGTTTGGCGGCAAATGCCACCTGCGCATGGATGACACGAACCCGACGACGGAAGACACCGAATACGTCGAGTCGATCAAAAACGACGTGCGCTGGCTAGGTTTCGACTGGGGTGAAAACATGTTTTACGCGTCCGATTATTTCGGGCGCATTCACGACTTCGCCATCGAACTCATCAAGAAAGGCCGAGCGTACGTCGATAGTTCGAGCGAAGCGGAGATCCGCGAGATGCGCGGAACGATCAGCGAACCGGGCAAACCTAGTCCCTACCGCGATCGGTCTGTCGAGGAAAACCTCGACCTGCTCGAACGTATGCGGCGTGGTGAATTTCCCGAAGGCGCTCACGTCGTGCGCATGAAAGGCGACATGGCTTCGCCGAACATGAAGATGCGTGATTGGCCGATCATCCGCATCAAACACGCGCATCATCACCGCACAGGAGATCAGTGGTGCATCTATCCGCTCTACGACTTCGCGCATAGTTTGTCCGACGCGATCGAGGGCATCACCCACTCGATTTGCACGCTGGAATTCGAGAGCAATCGCGAACTCTACGACTGGATCATCGACAACGTGACGGCGCCGGCGCATCCGCATCAGTACGAGTTTGCCCGGCTCAACCTCACGCACACGGTCATGAGCAAGCGCAAGCTGCTCGAACTGGTGAAGTCGGGAGGCGTGCGAGGTTGGGATGATCCGCGCATGCCGACACTTGCGGGCATGCGGCGTCGAGGCGTGACACCTGAAGCAATTCGCGCGTTTTGCGAAGAGATCGGGGTGGCCAAGACAAACAGCACGGTCGAGATCGAGAAGTTCGAACACTTCATTCGCCAGGATCTCGATCCGCGAGCGGATCGGGTGATGGTGGTGCTGAAGCCGTTGAAAGTGGTGCTGGAGAACTATCCGGAAGGTCAGGTCGAAGAGTTCGAGGCGCCGTTTCAGCCGGATGGCGAAGGCAAAACGCGCTCGCGGAAAGTGCCGCTGTCGCGGGTGCTATACATCGAGCGCGATGATTTTGCCGAGAATCCGCCGAAGGATTGGTTCCGCTTGGCACCAGGACGCGAAGTGCGTCTGCGTTACGCGTACATCGTGAAGTGCACGGGAGTCTTGAAGGATGAAGCGGGCAACGTGCTGGAAGTGTGGTGTCAGTATGACGCGACGACACGTGAAGGACAGTCGCAAGATGGGCGCAAAGTCAAAGGAACGCTGCATTGGGTGAGCGCCGCGCACGCGCAAAAGGTCGAGGTGCGTCTCTACGAACGATTGTTCAAGGTCGAACGACCGGACTTGGTCGAAGAGGGCCAGGATTGGAAAGCGACGTTGAATCCTGCGTCGCTCGAAGTCATCTCGGATGCGAAGGCGGAACCGAGCGTGGTCAGTCGAGCTTCCGGAACGCATGTTCAGTTTGAGCGCAAAGGGTTTTTCTTTGTCGATCCGGTGGACTCGAAAGTTGGTGCTCCAATCTTCAATCGCACCGTGTCGCTCAAAGACAGCTACAAGGCGGCAGCGGCAGTTCCGACGGAGACCGCGACGAAGAAAGCTGCCGAGGCGAAGGAAAAGTCGGCAGCAAAGGCTGCAGCGCAGACACCTGACGATCGTTTGTCTCGACTGACTGCGGAAGCGAAGACGATTGCGGGGCAGTTGGCGGGTATGGGCGTGGGTCGCGAAGATGCGAGTGTGCTGGCGGAAAACGCGGCTCTTCGCGCGTATTACGAGCAGGCGCTGGCGGGTGGTGGTCGCGCGAAGACGGTGGCGAACTTGTTGGTGAACGAAGTCGCGCGGGCGCTCGAGGCCAAAGGAAGTTTGTCTTTCCAGCCCGCGGCCGTGGGGGAACTCGCGGCTTTGGTCGACGATCGAACGATTACGCCCACGGCGGCGAAGGATGTGTTGGCGGACATGGTCGCGACGGGACAGAGTCCGAAGGCGATTGTGGAGGCGAAGAATCTGCGGCAAGTGTCGGACGAATCGGCGCTCGAACCGATTGTGGACAAGGTGCTTGCGGACAGTGCGGCCGAGGTGAAGCGGTATCGTGAGGGAAACACGAAGCTGATGGGCTTTTTCGTGGGGCGCGTGATGAAAGCGTCGGGTGGAAAAGCGAATGCGGAGCGAGCGACGGAGTTGCTGACGCGAAAGCTCGGTTGATTTGGGGCATGTCGGTGACGCGAGAAGGTTCTGGGGGTGTACGTCCGCTCGAGCGCGGGCACCCCTGGAACGCGCGTTTTTTCGAGAAGAATCCGTTGTTTTGGCCGGTTTGTCGGCGAGCAGCAGCGTTTGTCGATTTTGGGGACTGGCCGTCGATCGCGGAGATCGACGCGGCGTGGAGCGATTATTCTGGGATTCATTTCAAAGAGCAGCCGCCAAAGGTTCGTCGCCGGCGCCGGGGCAAACGTTTACCCATTGAAACGGAGACGCTGTATGATGCGCGGATTCGGCTCGAAGGCTGGGTGCCGACGCGCGCGCGCAATTGGCATGATTTTCTGAATGCGCTCGTGTGGGCGACGTTTCCCCTGGCCAAACGCGAGTTACATACGCGCCAACATGCCGCGGTAACGGCGCGAATTCAAGCAGGAGATCGGGTTTTACCGGGCACACGAACGCGGGAATTGGACGGGCTCGCGATTTTGGATGAGGGCGGGATGGTGATGTTGGTCGAGACGCAGCTCGAAGCGCAAATGGCGGAATGGATTGACTCGAAAAACCTGGATAACGTGCAGGGGGCCATTCGAGAAGGTCGAGCCAACGCGGTATTGTTTGGTCATGCGCTGTATGAAACGCTTTTGGGGGAAAACCCCGCAGCGACGTGGGCGATGGTGACGATGATCTCTACGGGAGACACTGTGCCTCCGAATGAGTACGTCCAAACAAACTTTGCGGATCGTCATTTAGGCGCCAAAATCGCGACGCCGGAGAACTTTACAAACCCCGACACATTTCGGAATTTGCCGCTCGATGCCCAGATCTTGCGCCCTCCGAAAAATCTGTAGACACGTGGATGTACTTGTGTATCGTGACGGACGCGGATGTTGCCCATACGCTGGATTCTGCGTGGATGTTCGGCCTGGGCCGTTGTTGCCAGTTTCGCCGGTATTTTAGCGATAGCTCGTCCGAGTTTTGCGGATGAATCGCCGTCGCTCGTTTTAGAGCCTGCACCAGCTGGGGATCGCGCTGCATTCGTCGAAAGAGCGGCGGTTCGCGGGCATTTGTTGGTCGCTGGGCGTTTGGCTGTTGATTACGCGCATGCACCGCTGGTGTTGGTGGATTCCGCGCAATATGAGGACGTCGTCGTCGGCAATCAAACGACATTTCACGCATTAGCGTCGATTTCGTTGCGCCATCGGATCTTGTTGGCGCTGGATGTTCCGTTCTCGTACGTACGTGCGGGCGCGCGTTCGAGACCCGGAACGGGCGCGCCCGACGTAACGAATGGCGCTGATTTCGGAGATATTCGTTTCGGGGCGCGTGTGCGCCTCTATCAATCTCGGGAAAATCCCGACGAAGGATTCGTGATTGGTTTGTCTACGTGCTTTTGGTTGCCCACGGCGTCAGACGGGTATTTGGGGGATGGGCAATTTCGGATGCGTGGCGGCATGGTGGCCGAAGGTGCAACTCCTCGATTTTATTGGGGGATCAATGGGGGTATTCGTTCGCGTCCGGTGGCGATTCTTCCGGGCATTTTGCCAACCCGCGTTGGTTCGGCCTTGGGCCTTGGTTTGTCCGGGGGATTTTTCGCCGATGGGGATCGCGCAGTCGCAATTGGTGCGGAATTTACTGGCGACTTTACGGTCGGAGCTGGCACGCAGCTCTTTGACCCTCGGGCAACGGTAGCGAATTTGTTGCTCACGGGGCATTATCGAATTGCGGGTGGGCCCTTCGAGGTGGGCGCGGCGTTTGGTCCGGGCCTGGGACAAGGCGCAGGAAGTTCGGATGTTCGAGTAATGGTTTTTCTCGGACGTGCTCCCGAACAGATGGCGCCTCCGCCGGATCGTGACGAGGACGGTATCCCAGACAAACTAGATGCGTGCGTGTCCATCAAGGGGATAACTTCGTCCGAGCCATTGCTCAATGGTTGTCCCGAGGCGCCTTCGGATCGTGATGGCGACGCGATTCCTGATGATTACGACGCTTGCCCGGCGAAAGCAGGGATTGCAACGTTCGTGCATCGTACGCACGGTTGCCCCAAAATCATCGATAAGGATGGGGATACCGTTGCCGACGCGGATGACGCGTGTCCGGACGAAAAAGGCGTGGCCCCGCCGGATGGAGATGGTTGTCCGAAAAAACCGGAGCCACCGCAGAATCCGCCTCAGCTCAACGATCTCATGGATCACTCCATCACGATCGTCCAGGAGATCTATTTCCAGCGGGGAACTGCCATCCTGCAGCCGGAGAGCGAGCCGTTCTTGCAGGCCATTGCGAAAGTATTCGTCGAGCATCCCGAAGTGGAATTGGTGGAAGTTCAAGGGCATACGGACGACACGGGCAATGACGAGCTCAATCGAAGATTGGCGCAAGATCGAGCCGAAGCTGTCGTTAAATGGCTGGTAAAGCACGGCGTAGCGAACGATCGTTTGACCCCCAAAGGGTACGGGGCGAGTGAGCCGGTGGCGAGCAACGACACGGAAGAGGGCCGGGCCAAGAATCGGCGGGTGCGTTTCATCATTTTGCGGCAAAAACAAGTACAGGATCACAATCACGGGCCAGCGCCGTCCGGAGGTGCGCCATGAATCGGTCACGAAAATTGGTGATTGGTTTGGCGGGGCTGATGGGTTTGGCCTGGCACAGCGACGGATGGGCGCAATCGACCGACGATGCCGCCATCATTGGCGGCCCGCAGGTCTTGCATATGCCCGAGTCGCAACGAATGGCCGAGCAAGGCATTTTGCGCCCGGTTCCCGTCGTCGCGGATTTGCCGGTGGACATTTCGGTGCGTACGCGGCGGGTGCTCGTGCATTATCGCTTGTGGGGGGATCCTGATTGGACGACGCTCGAGTTGCGCCGCAATGGCGCGCGTTACGAAGGTGCGATTCCCTGTTTGGAAATTAGTACGGTCACTGGTAATCTCAAATATTACATTCGCGTGCACGACGCTGAAGGCAAAGTTATTGCAACGGGCGCGTCGCGTGCCGATCCGTACCTGGTGACGATCAAACACGACGAGCAGCTCGAAACGACGATGCCGCGTGCGAAGTGTCCCGATCCGGCTGATTGTCCACGAGGATTGCCGGGTTGTCCGAGCGAACGCATTGTGGAGATTGCTTGCAAGACGGATACGGATTGCGAAGGTGGCTCGACGTGTAGTTGGCGTGGGTTTTGTGAACGCATTTCGCGAAAAAAAACGTGGGTGACAGCGGGGATTTCGCAGGACTTTGGGATTGTCCCGACAACCGGCGCGTGCAGCGTTCCGCAGCAAGAACATGCGGGTCATGTTTGTGTTCGAGCCGATGGCGAGCAATACATTGGTAATCCTGTGTACACGAATGAACTGCCAGGAGCTGGACGCGGACAAACGCGCGGACACCTTGGAGTCGAGCGGCTCGTGCATTATGATACGACGCTGGGGTTGCGGGTTGGTTGGGTGATTTGGGGCGAAGGTCCAACGCCGAACCAAGGTACGGAATTCGTGCCATTTTCTGCTTCAGCGCGCATAACGCATTGGTTCGGAAAAGATCCATTTGCGCACGATGGGCTTCGACCTTTTCTTTACTTGGGAGCGGGATATTCGATGATCGATATCAACGCGCGTGCGCGGGTGCGCGAGAATCCGCTGGCCCCGTCGTATCAAGGGGGAAATGACCTCGAACAAGAGCTGGATATCTGGAAACGAGCGGGAGACGGGTTTATCGGCATTGGTGGCGGAACGATGTTTGCGTGGTCGCTTGAAAGAGCTGTATATGTAGAAATCGCAGCGCAAACTGTATTTCCATTTTCGGCCATCGTGGTCGTGCCAAGTGCGGGGGTAGCTTTGGGCTTTTGAGCACGAGGGAAAACCATGAAATGGTTCGCGTGGTTGTGGGTTTTGGGACTGACATTGACGGCGTTCGGCGGTTTGGGATGCGCGTCCGATGATGTGCGATTGCCGCAAGCGGAATTGGTGACGCCCGGGGCCTTCGTGGCCATCGAAGGTTATGATGCGGATCGGAAAATCACGTTGATTCGCACGATTGATCGCTTGGATTTCCAATTCGAGACGTTGCTATTTTTCAGCACGTACGATGTGGAACCGACGAGTTTCGAGCAGGCCGCTGAATTGGCGAAACAGCCTGAGATCGGGTTGCTGAGGGTGATTGACGCGCAGCCGACGTCGGCGATTACGACGCTTCCGTGGAAGATCGTCTGGTTTCGGACGCTGACGGAGGAAGAACAAAGGCGGGCAGAATGAAAAACCGATGGATTTCAGCAGTTTTGGTGGGGATTGGGGCGGGAGTTTGTTTGCTCGTATTCTCCGAAGGTTGTGAACGATATGCTGACATAAGGCAAGAGAATGATGATTCATTGTTCGACAATGCGCCGATTCTCGAAGCCGGTCCGATTCCGACGTTGGATAGTGGTCTCGAAACGGATGCATTTGTCGCGTGTGGGGATCGACCGATTGGGGAGTGTGTCGGAACGAATGATTTTCCTTGTGGTTTTGAGCAATGGTTCAAAGCGACCGCGCAGAAGTGTCATACGATGACGGGATGCACGACCAATGGGTGGCTCGAAGCGCGAATGGAGGGAAATGGTTGCGTGAGTGAAATACGCATGGATAAGCCAACCGATGCAATGGTTGCGTGTGTCGTGGCTGAATTCGGGGCATACCGATGTCCTTGCGGAATCGTCGAGGCTTCGTATTACTTTGGAAACACGAATACGGGTACTTGTCCTGGTCCGTGATCGCCGCCATAACCTGGAGGAACTTGGGCCTGTGAAATGGGTCGAAAAGGTGCGGCGAGTCAAATTTGAAATTGAACTTGACAATGACGTCGAAGTCGAGCTAATGAGCGCGTGATGCAAATTATGAAGAAATTTTCGTGTTTGGGGGTGGCGGTCATTCTTTTGGGTGGATGCAAGGAGGATCCGCCG
This sequence comes from Polyangium sp. (in: bacteria), assembly GCA_035437985.1. Taxonomy (GTDB): domain Bacteria; phylum Myxococcota_A; class Polyangia; order Polyangiales; family Polyangiaceae; genus Polyangium. The sequence continues at coordinate 7,726 of DAOMZH010000246.1, forward strand.
CACGCGACGTCGGGAACTGCTCCGGTTGCGACATCAGCGGCGCCGGTGCCCACGGCGGCAGCTGCTCCTTCGGCGAATGGATCGGCGGCGGTTGCGGGGAAGCCGGCGAGGAAAAAGCGCGCGAAGACTCGGGAGGCGCCCAATCCGACGAAGATGACCGAATATCGCAAGCATTTGACGGAAGGGCGACTTTTGGCGTCGAAATCGAAGTTCCCCGAAGCGATGAAAGAACTCGAAAAAGCGCTCGAGGCCGTGCCCGGCGATGCTCCAGCGATGCTCGATCTGGGTTGGGTAGCCTTCAAGGCCGGGGAGCTCGATAAAGCCAAGAAAAAAACCGAAGAAGCTTTGGGGCGCACGACGAGCCCGCAACTCAAAGGAATGGCCCATTATAATTTGGGACGGGTTGCCGAAGAGAAAAAACAATTCAAAGATGCGGTCGAGCACTATCAATTGTCGATCGAGTTGCGACCGAATGAAATCGTGGAAAAACGTTTGGCCGAGGTCGCGAAGAAAAACAACATCACGATCGTGCCGAGACCTGTTGCCGAGCCTTTGCCCTGCCAAACTCCGGTGGCCAATGTCGCCGACGTTTGTGCGTGTATGACCAAACCACAACCCGACGATATGGCTCCGCGCACATGCGAGCAGCTGAAGGACGTGAAGGTTGGTCGCGAGGACCTCGCGTTCATTGATGTGGCGGTATCGAATTTCGAGGTATACACCTACGCGGTTGGCAAAGGCGAAGGTGGGTTCGTGCCCATTGCCAAGGTTGGATGGGAGTATAATCCAGGCGCCTTCGGTATTTTCGAGGAATTCGAGTTGGCGCCCGTCACGGAAAAGTCGGCCGGCAAAACGAAGGTGTTATGGATCGATGGCATTCGCAATCGACACGATAGCGACATGGGCATTGATGAATACGAGGAGGAGACGAGTCGGCTCGTGACGTTGTGCGTGCCGCCTGCGGGCGATGTAAAAACGTGGAAATGCCCGGTTTCCGTACCGACCGAAATGACGTATGTCCGGGATCGAATGGGCCTCGAGGGATTCACGCCGGACGAAGAAACGCGGAAGCTGATGACGAAGGGATTGCCGCTCAAGTCGTCGTGGGCGCTGGAGATCAAGCTTTCCGAGGGCAAAGCCGACGTGACGGTTTCGTCGGGCAAACCACCGGCAGATGTGGTGGCGAGAGCGCGTTCGTATCCGCTATAAACTGGGACAAACCCGAGAGAATCAACGGCGCCGCGGGCGTAAGGCTACGACGGCGCCGTTGCGCGTTTCGGGGGTATCGTCGGGGGGCAATGAAACGACCAATCGTTCAATGGTGGGCAGCGAGCGATGAAGAGCGCGTTCGGCGCCGAGTTCGTCGAACGGCCCCGGAAAAACGAGAATCACGAGGTAAATGGTCGCAAACGACCGTACGAGGTAAGCGAAGGAATCTTCGACGACGGCTGCGTGCAAGTGTTCGCCGCGGTGCAATTGCGCAAGAACAGGCATTGCGCGGACGCGCGTTATGGCTTGTCGGGCGATATCGGCGCGGGGGGCGAGGATCGAGCGGTCTGTCGTGGTCAAACCTGCCCATTCGTCGACTGGGGGCACGAGACGTAAAATGCGTCCATGTTCCGCGGCTGTTTTCGAAGTCTTGCGGTCCGTGATCGCGGGAGCATTGTGGGGCGCGGCGAGAACGTCGGTCCACGAAATGCCGAGCTTTTTTGCTTGGACAAACGCCTGGTGGACGTTGGGGTCTATGGGGCTGTCGTCGGTGTTCGCGGGTGATTCGGATGCTCCCCAAATAATTGGAGATTTTGCGTCGATGATGAGGACGGTGGAAGCTCGGGCTCGTCCGGCGAGGGCATTGAGTTCGTTTTGCAGCGAGATTTTCGGTTCCGGGCGGGAGCGCGGAAGTGTGCGGGCGGCATCGGCGAAGAGGTCGGCGAAAGATTCACTGAGGGCGGCGAGGCGATTGCGTTTTTCCTGAAGATCGAGCGGAGGTTTGGCGAAAACGATGATGAGTTTTTGGTCGTGCTCGAGGTCCCAGGCGAGATGCGGATCGACTTCGGATAGTTCGTCGTTCGAGGCGACGTAGACGTTTTGGGCGTCGAGTTCCCGTTCGAGAATGCTGGCAAGTCGTTCGGGTGGAGGTGTGCGCATTGCGGATTCGCGAGAGAGTGTATCGAGTGAAGCGTTTGTCGACAAGCCCTAGTTGAGGTATTTCCTTGGCCTTCGAACGCGCGCTGACGATTCAAGGAGTTGCGAGACGAGAAAGAAATTCGGTTATGTCGATTTGTTCAGGATTTGGAAGGCGTGCGGCAGCAATCTGTCTTCCCCGCACGTAACGCCAGCCGATGCCGTCGTGGAGAAAATCGCTTAATTCGATGAATGATCGGTTTTGTCCTTTTTCAAAAACACGGGCCAAGAAAAGCACGCGGGCCAAACCATCGTTATTGGGATCTTCGTGATCGAGCACGGAGAGTTGCATGAAACGGAGGGTGGACGTGGCGTCACGAATTTCGCGCATGACGTCGGATTCGGGACGTTTACGGTCTTCGTGTTCGTTATGTAGAGTGCGATAAATGTACGGGGCGAGTTTGGTGGCATATGCGGCATAGCGGGAGCGCATCAATGTTTGGGGCGTGGGCGCTTCGCGTTCTCCGCGATGAAATGGAGCGCAGCAGGTGGCATAGGGCGCACCGGAACAGCAGGGGCAATCGCGACCTTTGGACATTGCGTGGCGGACGATAGCACGTTTCGTGACGTCAAAGAAGTTTTTGGCATTGGGGTGCATGAATGACTTATCAGCCTGTGGCACACTTCGTCACAGTTTGCGTTTCCGCGGGTTTTGGTGATTGCTGATTGCAGGATTTTGCGCGTTGGACTATTTCTTGCCAGGTGTCTCGGGATCCTCGGCGACGGGGACGAAGTTCAATGACGAACGTTGAGCCAATGACAAAGGGCTCGAGGAGTGAACCATGAAGAAGCTTATTGGGATTGCAATGGCGCTCGTTGGGGGATTCGTAATGGTGGGCGTGGGATGTGATGGGACGCGAAGCGAAGGCGGCGGTGACGGCGGCACTGGCGGAACTGGGGGTAGTGGCACGACGGGCGGTAGTGGCACGACGGGCGGAGCGGGAGGGGGTACTGCGGGAGGCCTGCATTGGTATACGACGTGTGGGGATCCTGTTTGTATGGAGCCGCCTGACGGTGGAGCAATGCCGCCTGCGGGGGTTCCGGTATGCACGACGGAAATGGTCGGTAATGCGTGTGCGACAGCGGGCGCGACGTGTTGGCCGGCGAATAGTTCCTGTGGTGAATTGTTGCAATGTGCCGAGGCGGATCCGAAAAACAATCCCGTAGGTTGTCCAATATCGCGGGTAAGTCACAAGAAAGGCATTGCGTATTTGTCCGATGCGGAAGTTGCATCGATTGCGGACGAAGCAACGACGATGCGTCTGTCGAGTTGGCATTACAAAGCCGAAGGAGAATCGGAGCGGCGGCATGTGGGATTCTTGATTGACGATATGCCGGAGAGCATTGCGGTGAGTGCGAATGGTGAGCGAGTGGACCTCTATGGGTACACGAGTATGGCAATCGCGGCGGTGCAAGTACAAGACAAACGGCTCCAGGCGCTCGAGCGAGAGCTGGCATCGATGCGGGCCGAGGTCGTTCGGTTGCGTAGTGAAGCTGACAAGTGTATCGGGCGTGGGTCGCGTTGAGGTTTGGGCGAACGGGCGTGGGTGTTGTGTGAAGGCAGGTCGTTGGCCTTCGTTGATGGTGGGATCGATGTTCCGCGTTCGGAAAACGATAATTTTCGTACGTGAACAGATTACATAGTCAACGAGATGGGGCGGATGTTGGTGAAATTTGGTGATCTAGTCCATCAAAAAAAAGTTAAAAAAAAGCTTGCACAAGGGATGGGTACCGAGTAGTTTCCGCGCCCGTCCGACAAGGCGCCCGTCCCCATCGTCTAGCCCGGCCCAGGACTCAGCCCTTTCACGGCTGCTACGGGGGTTCGAATCCCCCTGGGGACGCTTTCAGTTAGGTACAGACCGTCGAGGGTCACCCGGCCCTCGACCATGTACCGACGACCCTCCGGTCGCTCGACCGGGGTAAATTTCAGCGGCCCGGCCAAAATGGCTTCCAGCACGCGGTGTGCTTCCTCGGGATCCCGAGTGAACACGCCGCGTAGCTCATTTTGTCGTTCGCGCGCCGATTGCTCCAGCTTGCGCAGCTCGGCCTCGTGTACCGAAGGCGCCGTACGTGCGCTCGTGAGGCGTGCGTTGAGCGACGCGAGGCGCTTCTCGCGCTCGGAAATCATCCGCAAAACGATCTCGGGTTTGTCGTCCGAAACGAGCAGCGCGTTTGTCAAGCGT
>DAOMZH010000247.1:0-12091 GCA_035437985.1 Polyangium sp. (in: bacteria)
CTACACCCGAGAAATAATGCGTCGAGACAGTAGAAGGGCCATTTGAATTGGCAGCTTGGAGCGCCTCGGGATAAACACCAGGCGGTCGGGGCACGTAATGCATGCCTTGGGGACATTCGGGTTCGTCCTGACCGGACTTTGGCGCACCAGGTTCACAAATGCCCGGGTACGTGCTCATATGACAATCTTGGCATGTTGCTGGGGTTTTGCCGCGGCGTTCCTGATCCCGAGCATAAACGGTCCATTCGGAATACGCGTTGCGCAACCGCTTGAAATGTTCGCCTTGACGCGCACCAACGACATCGGTGCCAAAAAGACGGACGTCGTGACAGCTGCCACAAAACTCGCTGGTTCGTAAATAAGCGTCGGTGCGCTCTCCCGGACGACGATGCACCACCGGGTCCGGAGGAGTGGACGTTCCAGCCAAACCCAATGCCGAACGCGCCGATTCGTAGAAGAATTCATCGGTGCGAATATCGTAACCGCTGTTCGCGATGCCAAAAAGCCCTCGATTGTCTTCGGGTCGGGCCGGAAAAACTGTGCCCGTGACAAACGATACCCACGTCGGATTTCCCTCGTACCCGCGTGATCCGCGTCCGCCCACCGGACCATGTACAGAATGGCAAAAGACGCACGAAATACCCTCGGTGCCTTGATTGCCCAGCAAATCTCGAACGGGTCGCCGCGTCGCTGCGTCGCCCCCCGGACGACCATCCCACGGAGGCAGCGGACGATCGATTTTCTCCGCCGGACTATGACAATTGACACACCAATGTTCGCCGCCGCTACCAGTGATTGGAAAAAGCGTCTGGCGATTACGACAGGCCGTCGCCCCGTCCACCTTCCGGAGAATTCCGGCACCGTGCGGACAATCTTCGTCCCGACCAACCTGCTCTTCGATGAGACTCTCCAAGGCATTAAAAAGCGGGCTTTTCACTGAATGCGCCATGACCGAGCGGCGCCATTCTGCAGCTTGTCGCGCGTGGCAACCCGCACATGTTTCGGCCGTGGATGAGGTTGCCGACAAAGGCGTAGCCGCTGGAATTTCCGGCCGGGGCAAAGGCGGCGGGGGTTTTTCGATGCGCGAAAATGCATATGCCGCAACGAGAGAACCAAACGCAACGGGAAGTGCAACCGGTATCCAGGGGTGTTTCTGGAAAAACGTTCGTCTTGACGCACGCAAGGCAGCGGGTTTGGCGGGGGCTTCTTCTTTGGCCAAACGCACTGCCGTCGGTGGCGCAATGTCGTCAGGTGCCGGTCGAGTTTTGGACGGCCTCGTTCGTCCTGCGGGTGCGCGTGCAGGACTTTCTCCGCGCAGAAATCGGCCGAGATCCATGACGATCGTGGCAGCGCGATCGGGACGCTCTGCAGCATTCGGATGAATCAAGCGCAGCACAAAGCTTTGAAGCCCCGAGGGCAATTCGTGCGCGACAGTCTCGACGAACGGCGGCGCTTCTTGTTGCGCGGCCTCGATGGCGTGACGCAAACCGGCACCGGCAAACGGATGCTCACCCGAAAGCAGGCGATACAGCACGAGCCCCAAGACGTAACGGTTTGCCGCATTGTCCCAAGACGAACCTCGAGCTTGTTCGGGCGGAGTCCACATTGGCGCGTTCGCCTCGGTATCGGCGCGCGTAGCACCTTCCTTGGCCCCAAACATGGCGGCGACAAGACGCGAAGCTGCCAAAGCCACGCGACCTTCAGCTCCGAGTTGGACGGTATCGAGCGACAATGGGCCGGGGAAAAGGCTGGCTTTTTCGCACGCGGCAAGAGCCTCCGCGAGCGCGAGGGCCAAGGCGAGCGCTTCACGCCAAGGCCAAGGCCCTTTCTTTGACTTCAAACGATCAGCAAGGGCTTCGGTATATGCGGCCCGGACAATCCACACGCCTTGTTCGTCCGTGCCACCGTCGACAAACCCACCCACGGAAGATTCGCCAAGGGACAAGAGTCGCCGCGCAACCGACTCGTCCGTTGATTCAAGGCGGAAAAGCTCGGCTCCGCCTTCGAGCGCAAAACGCGTTGCCCGACCGAAGGGCGGAAGTGCTGCGCCCGGGACAAACCCAATCGTCTCGGGGCGCGCACGTTTCATCGGTCGTCCTTATCCTTTTGCAAAAACGGAGCGGCGGATTTGGCTGGTGCAGTCAAGCCAGCTGGCGGCTCGGGGTCTTGCGTGCTGCGCACGAAGTAGGCGAGAAGCCCAGCTCCGAGTGACAAACCCACGATGATGCCGATGGCCACTTTGGTCGGAATTTCTCGAGTTTCACCGACCTTGTCCACAAGGGCGATCGTGTCGTGACGTGGTGCTTTGGGTGATGCACCATCGGTTCCGCCCTCGTCGCTGATCGTCTTGGGACGGCTCGAAACTTCGTTGCCGACGCTCTTGGCTTCGTGCGCCGATTCGGGAATGGTGGCTGGAACGCTGCGTCCTCCGGAGGGTTTGTCGTGGGGCGTGGTAGCGGAGCTAGACGTCGTCGAGCGCGGGATCGCAGTGCGCGTAGGTGCAGGTCCAGATGTTTGAAACGGTTCGAGTTTGTCCACGACATCCGTGGCGAGATAGGGACGATCTTCGGGAGCTTTTTCGAGGAGTTGAAACACGAGTTGTTCGACGCCCTTGGGCAAACCCGATCGCACGTCAGCTTCGAGCGGCGGAGGTTCTTCCGTGCACTGCATATTGAGCAATTGTCGTGGAGACGCCGAATGAAACGGTGGTTTGCCGCAGAGCAGTTCTTAAAACACGAGGCCGAGCGCGTATAGGTCGGCGCGATGATCGATCGTGCGAGCATCGATCTGCTCGGGGCTCATGTACTGCAACGTGCCGACACTTTGCGTGTTGGTTTGGTTCATCGCCTGAAGCATTTTCGCGATGCCGAAGTCCATGACCTTCACGGTGCCGTCCTTGAGGATCATGATGTTTTCCGGCTTGAGATCGCGATGAATGATGGGTGGCTCTTGGCCATGTGCCGCGGAAAGTGCCGCCGCTACGGCGGAGACGATACGCACAGCTTCGCCCCAAGGTTGTCGTCCATCCTCGAGGATGACGTTGCGCAGGGTTCGTCCTTCTAGAAACTCGAGGACCATCGCGAGTTGGCCGTTTGCTTCGATGCTGGCCAAACTACGCACGATGTTGGGATGTTCGAGATGCGCCAAGATCTGCATCTCGTTGACGAAAAGCTTGCGGCCCGTGTCGCTCTTGGCGAGTTCCGGATGAAGAACCTTGAGCGCTACGCGGCGTTTGGAGAGTTTTTCTTCGCCCTCATAAACTTTGCCCATGCCCCCTTCGCCGACCAAACGTCGCACATGGTAATCACCAAACTGCTCCATCACGCGTCTCCGATCCGCCGAGGTACGTACGTACGAGCCCCCGTTTCGACTTACACTATTTGCGATCATTTTTGTGAACGAAGCAGGAGCGCGGAAATTCTGGGCAAAGAGACGACAAGGCACGTGCGAGGCGTGTACCATGGCTTGCAGGTCGTCAACTGAACACGAGGCATGGGATGCGATTCGAACGTTGGTCGATCGGGTTTGTCTTGGCACTGTTTTCCCTGACGCTCTCGCACACGGCGTGTGACAATTGGGCGTGTGGTTATGGAGGTCCGGGTTGTTCTGCTCCGGTCATGGGAGGTCTTTGCCAAGACGCGCTCGTGGTCGGCGAAGAATACATCGTGATTTTTGGTTATGGTTCGGATACGGGGATTTCCGAAGCGACGATCACGAGTGCGGCGTCGGAAAAGCCGGATGTATTGGAAGCTTTTCCGACACCGGGATCTCCCGACGTTCCGTATGAAACCAACGACGTAGCGCCATTCGATTTGAACAATGGCAAAGGCGATGGGGGCGTGACGCTCCGCCCGGTCAAAGCGGGAGAAGCCAACATCTCGATTTCATTGGCAGGATGGGAAGAAAAAACGAACGTTCACTTCGTGATTATCGATCGGGCTGACGCACCAGACGGATTCATGTCGATGAGTGCATCGGAGCGGCTTGGGCAATGCATTCATTTCACGAAGTCGTCGCAATGAACCGTGTTTCGAGCGACCATGATGATGAACCATGAGTCAGAACCCATATCGAGGACAAATTCCAAACGCCAGATGGCGAAGGCATTCGTAATTGGAGCCGTCGTTCACGCAGTTCTGCTCGCGGCTAGTTTGTCAGGTCTATTGGACTGGGCGACGTGGTTGCTGTTGGTATTCGCATTACCTGGGGCAATCGTCGATATTTCATCGGAAATGGTTCATCCAAGCCAAACGGGCGGAATGGTTCTGGCCATCGTAGCGACATTCGTCAATGGTGCGGCCTATGCGCTTGGAGCCTGGCTACTTGCAAAAATTCGCCGACGCTTGGGGGGTAAAGACGGTTGGTAGGGTCAACCATCGCTTCCCGTGCGAACACTGCCGAGGCTCTTGGCAAGGGGAACGAAATCACGTAGAATGACGGTTGCTCGATTATTCGAGGGAAGATGTCGCGGTGAGCGCGCACCAGGTCGGCGGTCGTGGCGATGAACGCGGCGCATGCAAGGAATGGCCATGGGATTCTGGGACAACATCAAGAATTCATTCGACCAAGATCGACAATACTTCACCTATTTTCGAGTGCCGGCGACGCATGTCCTGGATCGGAAATTTCAGCAGCGGTCGGCACAAGCTGGTTTGCATTATTTCCGAGTGTGGCTTCCGGCGATGTATTTGGGCAAGCGAACGGCGTGGTTTCAGACCATGCATCCCGCCGTGCACTCGGTTGTGACCACCAATTTCGGTGGCCAACAAGGTGTCTCGATCCCGATGCTCGCCGATACGACGCGGCTTGGTTTTCAAGTCGCTGGAAATCATGGGGAAGTCATTGCGCGAAATTTTCCATTGTCGCCGCTATTGCCGTTTAATGGGGGTGCGGTGAGCTTGCAATGCGGGTTGATTGCGCTCGATGGATACAATCACCTGACGAGCTTTCTCAAAGCATTGACGGGTTTTTCGACGTTGCTCGCAGTGCCGCAATTTTCAGCAGCTTTGGCCATAGCCAATCCGCTCCTCAATGGAATTCAGGAACTCGTCGGCACTGGCAACGGTCGGCTCCATCTGGGTCTGATGGAGACATTTACGGCTGACACGTTATACGATGGGTACATTGCGATCATTCGAGCGACGCATACGGAAATGGATATGCGCAGAATCGTCGTGGCTCAAGATTTACTTTGGTATTCCGATGCAATGTCGCAGCTGCAACCAATTCCCTTCGATCACATGTTGTTGCGAATCGAAGTCATGACCCACCGGGATGATTGGGATACGCTTCCTTCCATTTCAGGACCGTATAAAGACAGCCTGGATGCATTGGCGGCCCAGGATGAATCTCGGGCTGTAGAGCATCTACGGGCAGCCCTGCTTGCAGCCTTCAAAGCCGCGGAAGTCACGCAAGCGCATCGACGGGTCATCATTGATGAATTGAAGCAACGTTATACCTTGGCCAAAGAATCGTTGCTGTTCAAAGCTTCACCCCTACCCCCGCCGGGTGGTGGTCCCATTGCGCGAGGACTCCAACCGTCCTCTGGTGCTGCTTCCAATATGGGTCACCACGCTGCGCCAACTCCACCTCAGATTCCTGGTCTGGCTCCTGTACCGCCTCCTCCGCCCATTGTGCCAGAATTCCCACCCGGGGCGACGGAAGGAGATTCGCCCGAAGATCCGCCCGACGCTCCGTCCGAAGCTCCGTCCGAAGCTCCGCCAGAAGATCCGCCTGTTGCATTCGGAGACGCGGGACCGACAACAAATCGCGGCGAACCTATGGATCCAATGGAAGCTCGCGCCGTTGCGGCATTGGAACAAGGGCCGGTCGACATCCGCGAGATTTTTGCCGGACTGTGACGGTCACGCGATTGAAAATGGTATGTCTTACCGAACTAAGCATGTCTCGTCGTTCGAGCGCTCGTCCAATTTGCGCCCGCAATTGGCGCGTCCAATAACGCTTGACGCTGAACGAGAAGCCCTGTTACAAGTTTGATTCCTGAACCGCGGCTCGTAATAAACGCATGGACCAACACGATCGCAAATTCGACGCCATCGTCATCGGCAGTGGCATTGGGGGCCTTACGGCCGCGCTCACGTTGGCTCGTGCCGATCGTAGCGTACTCGTGCTCGAGGCTGGAAAAGCGATTGGCGGATATTTGAATCCGTTCAAGCGTGGCGTCTATGAATTCAATCCTGGGTTGCATTATCTGGGCGAATGCGGACCTGGGCAGCAATTCACGCGACTGCTCGAAATGTTGGGGCTGTCGCACGATGTCGAGTTTCACGAATTATCACCGAATGGATTCGATCGTTTGATTTTGCCGGGTTATGAAGTGAGTATGCCCAAAGGGCACGACGCTTATGAAGCGCGGCTCCTCAATGACTTTCCGCATGAGCGTCAAGGTATCGCTAAATTCTTCCGCATACTGGGCGAATTTGCGCAAAATGTCACATTGCTTGTGGACGCATCGGGCGAACGCGCGCCAAGTCGTAACATTCGTCGTACGCCGCTATTTTTTAAATACGGGCGGATGACCTTTTCCCAATTGCTCGACGGACTTATTGGCGATCCGCTGCTCAAAGCAGTGCTCAGCGCGCAATATGGCAACTACGGGCTTCCACCCCAACAGGCCTCGGCGCTCGTTGGGTTAGCGACATTGCAGCATTATTTGACGGGAGCGTTTTTCCCTATTGGCGGCAGCCGCGCGCTACGCGATGCATTCGTCGATCACTTGGAACGTCGAGGTGCGGAACTCCGGCCGCGGCATACAGTTGAGAAAATATTGATTCGCGCGGAGAAGACGCACGGGGTTCGTTGCGCCAATGGAGAAGAGTTTTTCTCGGATTGCATTATCTCGAACGCTGATGCTGCCAAAACATATCGCGATCTCATTGGAATGGACAAACTTCCCCCGCGGCTCCGCGAAAAGGTGGAGCACACGCGTTGGTCGTTCAGCTCGATATGCCTATTCCTCGGAACGGAAATGGATATTGGCGCCGCAGGAATGACCGATGCTAATGTCTGGAACGTGGCGGACATTGATTCCGGAGCAGCTTTCGAGGCAATTCAACGTGGATGTTTGCCGGCGAATGATTCTTATTTCTTGTCCTCGGCGTCGCTCAAGAATCCACAAAGCACGAGCGCAGGCGTTCGGCAACGCCATACACTAGAATTCGTCACGATGGCACCGTATGAGCCTTTTGCCCAATGGGCCGACAAACCCACGATGAAGCGCGGAGAAGAATACGCAACGTTCAAATCTACGCTTGCCGACCGCTACTTGAAATTGGTCGAAAGGCACATTCCGGGCATTGTGGAGCAGCTCGATGTGCTCGAAGTGGGCACTCCCGTGACGAATGCAAACTATACGTTGGCCCCGTTTGGCGCGGTATATGGTCCCGAACATACCCCAGCACCTTGGGGACAACCTCGTTATCAGATCGAAGGACCGCTGCCCGGGCTATTTTTCTGCGGTTCTTCGACGCTCGGGGCATGCATCGTTTTCGCGTCTATCTCGGGATTCATTGCGGCGTCGATGGCAATGGCGATGAATCGCCCGGAGTAGTCGACATCTTCGCAATTTCAGCTTTCAGCCAACGACGAACAACGTTTTTCTGGTCAAACACTGCCGAAAGATCTGGCGTTCGGAGATTGGGCACGAACGCCGCGATCCAATCGTCGGTATCCATGGGAATCTGCCGAGTACCGTCGATGGTGAGAAACAACTTTCGTTGTTTTGGATCTCCGATCAGACATCCCCAATGTTGCCCATGGCCCGACAAAACGAACGTCCCGTCGACGACCAGGTCGTATTTTTGGGCGACGGCATCAATAACGATGAATGAATCTTGGTTTTTTACACCTACATAGCCGTGATGCTTACCGTCAGCACTCAATGCGAGGTCAGTGATTCGATCGAAATGAGACCCTTCGACGCCGTTCAGAACGACAAACACCGCATCAACTCGTTCTGCAACGTAGGCGACCGAATCCGCCGCCAAAACGGGAGCGGATACTTTGGCGTATTCCTTTTCCTCGCGACCGTCGACCACGACGCGCCACGACGTGCCCCGGCGCGCAGCGTACGCCATATGTGTGCCTTGCGCGTCGAAAACGACGCTCGATGGCAGGATCTCTTCGAATGCTGCACCTTCCTGGCCATCGACAATGACAAATGCTGTTTTGCCTTTCCAGGCGGCATAAGCCATACGCTGGTTGGTGGAACTGAAAACAGGCGAGTCAATTGAATCGAATGCAGGACCGGCGACATCATCCACGATTGCGTGCCAAGCTCCCTCGAATCTTGCCAAGATAGCCCAATGAAACCCCGAGGGGCTCAAAACAATGTCCGCAATGCTTTCGTAAGGGGCCGATAGACGTCCGTCGATGACGAGAAATGCCGTATCAACACGTCGCGCCAAATAGACAATATGCAGATTGTCCGCACTAAAGCCCAATCGACCCACACCGTCGAATTTGGGGCCTAGCTCTCCGTCGACAACTGCGCGCATGACGCGACCATCCTGCACGACGTAGCCGAATCTTTGGCCATTGGGGCTGAAGACGATACTGTGCTCCATGATTGCATCGAAATCCGTTCCGATTTTGGTCCCGTCGTGCACGACGACCCAAAATCGCCTTTTCTCCGCCGAATATGCGTAGTGCAGTCCGTCAGGGCTCCAAACGATTTCGCCAATTCCCGACCAAGGGCCATTCGGCTGCCCGTCCACCACGACAAACCACCCAGCTGCCGTTTTGGCGGGATACGCAAACCGTCGACTATCGTCGCTCCAGGACAAACCATCGACCGCTATGCCGTCAAATGCACGTTGCTCCTGGCCATCAAGCTTTAGGAATTGCTGATCTCGATGTTTCCAGATCTCGACCAGGTGCAAGCGGTCGGGGCTCTTGCTGCGGAAAATTCGCTGTGGCCCACAACCAACGAGGGACAAGCAAACGAGAAAGAGAAAAATGTAATTCACGGAGCCGCCGCTGGTAACGTAGGAATGCCTCGGGTACTCGTCATCGTTCCTCGAGCGACAACCTGGCCCTCCACCTGCGCCTGGACGTCGAAACGTACCAAAGCTTCGAGCAGATGCGTCTGGACGACGCGGAAATCAAGCCGACTTCCCGCGTACACAGGTTGCAAGAGCTTGATATCGACCGCTGCCGTCATTCCAATTCGCGAGGACATGCTCGCGTAATTTTCGTTGCTCCTCAAAGCTTCGAGGAGCGGATTCGACATATCCGGGCGATATCCGGGCTTCATTTCGAAGCCACGCTGCAAATTGAGCAATGCCCCCATGACGAGTTCTGGATCGAGTCCGCGTTCTTCGGCTATGTTCTGTATGGACCAAATGACTTGCAATAGATTGCAAGTTTGGCCCAATCCCTCGATTGTGTATACCCCCGGCCATAAGTGCAATCCGGGAAAATGCCCCTCAAAAATGCTTTCATTCGCTGATATATGCCGAGTGGCACACATGACGGGCGTCGCACCGCGCTCATAAGCCGTCACTGCGTCGACCATGAGAAACGGGCGTCGGTGCGGGATGAGGTGACGAATCACATCGGGACCAAATAATAAACCAGCTTGCTTTTTCATGATCTGCCCAATGTCTCCAGCGTCAAACGTAATGACGAGTCACTGTCGGTGCCCCATACCCGCACCTCCGTCCCGAGGTTTTTCCGGACGAGTGCGCGTAGGATTGCCCCGGGGCCAAGCGTCACGAAATCATGGGCTCCTGCGTGATGCAATGTTTGAAGCACTTTGGACCAATGTACGGGACGCACGAGCTGTTCGGCAAGACAATCACCGACGGTCTCTTCGTCGTCGACAACGCAACCATCGCGGTTCAATACGAATTTTACCCGCGCTGGTTGCAGTACAATGGATTGCACCGCGACTCGAAATGGATCAACCGCCCTCGCCATTGCCGAACTATGCCAGGCCCCTGAAACGGGCAAACGACGGGCCGGACAAACCGCCGCAATGGCCCGCAGGGCCGCCTCTTCGCCGGTGAGAATGATTTCATCGGGCGCATTCTCGGCCCCGAACTCGACCCATCCCGCTGCACGACCAATGCGAAGTGCACCTTCTACGTCCGTTTTCTCAATAAGCGCCAGCAATCCTCCAGGACCGTGTTCGGCTGCGCGGGCCATGAGACGTCCACGAAGCCCGGCCAAACGAATTGCGTCGTCGAAGGAAATGGATCCGGTAATTGCCCAAGCCGCGATTTCTCCAAGGGAATGGCCTGCAACATAATCAGGGAAAACTCCAGCGTCCGCCAATTCGCGAGCAACGACGAGCGAAATGGCCGTGAGCACCGGTTGCAAAATTTCCGTTGCTTCCAAATGTCGACCACCGCGTTCGAGCCATCGGTCAACGGGCAGGTCTGCGGCAGCTGCTGCGACGTCAAACCATTCTGCACTCCGAGGTCGCGCGCGAAGAAATTCGATAACCGCTGCAAGATCGCGACTCCCCTGCCCCGGGGCGAGAAACGCAATCGTCATGCCGAGAGTCCTCCGTCGACGACGATGGCTTGACCAATGATGTATGTCGCCGCCGGAGACGCCAAGAACAGCACGACTTCCGCGACTTCCTCAGCCGTACCAAAGCGCCCGAGGGGTATCAATTGTTTTTTTTGTGCGGCAATGCGATGATCGAGGCGGGTAACCATGCCCGTCGACAAAAGCCCGGGAATGACGGCATTCACGCGAATTCCATGTCGGGCGAGTTCCACGGCCAAGGTGCGCGTAAATGCCAGAATGCCACCTTTGCTCGCTGCATAATTGGTTTGTCCCGGGCTCGCATGAATACCGGCTACGGAAGCGACATTGACGATTGCGCCCTGGCGGTTGGCCATCATCGCCCGGGCAACGGAGCGACAACATGCGAATACACCCCCGAGGTTTACGCGGATTACGTCATCCCAGCTTTCCTGAGTCATCAGCGCAAATGGTGCGTCCTGAACAACCGCCGCGTTGTTGATTAGCACGTCGATTCGGCCGCGCTCCGAGAGAATTCGTTCCATTCCGGATTCGATACTCCCGGGATCTTGCATGTCGAAGGCCCATAACGTTGCCGCTCCTCCGGCTTGGACAGCCATTTCTTGCACCCGGTTCGCCTCTTCGTGCTTGGTGTGATAGCCGATGACGACATGGGCCCCTTGGGCCGCGAATGCCAGCGCGATTGCGCGTCCAAGCCCTCGCGATGCTCCGGTGACGACGACCGTTTGTTCGTTGAATGCGCGATTCATACGATTGGCGGAAATGGGTGGGCCTCACGTGTTGCGTAACTATGCTTTTGGGCATTCACGTAGAGACTGCGATTGTTGATTACCGGGGGAGAAACCGTCAAAATGGGGATCGGCGCAGCCCCGTTGTCATTGAGCTTGACCACATACGAATCTATTCCTGAATATGCGTAGGCCCGCTCGAGGAGCGCCATGGCAATATGCGCATTCATGCTCAGCGAATATTCCGAGCGCACAATACGGCCAATTTCATGGCCTTGCGAGGTCATCACCACCGCCCCAGGCTCGAGGGCCGAGCGGCTCAATACGCATACGGTTCGCTGACTCGCTCCCTCTTTGCGTCGCGCAATCAGAGCCGCCGAGCCTCGATATTCCTTGTTGTAAGAAACTCGCCATTGCAGTCCAAGTTCCAATGGGCCAAGTCCTGCACGTCCTTCTTTGCGGGCATTAAAGAACCAGTTTTCGAAGGAGCACAAATCAACAGCCTCGAGCCCCACCTCCTTCAGATCAAAAGGAGCGCCAACAGTGAACATCTTTTCGCGTACAGCTTCGATCTCATTCTTGGGCACGAGCAGGTCATATCCATATTCGCCCGTTTTGCCACCGCGAAAGCAGGTCATTCCATCCAAGTGAAAGAGGCTCAGGTAGGGCAAACCGATGACATCTGGTCCCACGAATTCAGCAAGAAACTCCCAGGCGAACGGCCCATGCAGGGAAAGCAATTCGTGTTCCTCGCCAAGATCCTGAACTTCAATGCGTTTGTCCGAGGATTGAAATAGGTCGACGAGCTCAGCACTCGAGAGCCCCTCCGCGAGTACCAAATAGTCCTC
>DAOMZH010000248.1:0-12011 GCA_035437985.1 Polyangium sp. (in: bacteria)
ATCTCTTTGGCTGCGCCAAAGAGACTGACCCGACGGCTCCGCCCCCATACCCCCGAATTAGCTCTTGTGGCGTTCTACACGCCAAACCCCGCATTCACATACGGGCGCTGCGCCCCAAACCCCACCCATCCGCAAACGGCGCATACCGACGATCGCGATCCGCCCGGATGTCCGCGACAATCTCCAGCAATTCATCGAGCTTTCCCCCTTGCAAACGGCGGAAGTTCAACTCCGAACGGTCCATCGCCGCCTCTTCCGCTTCCTCCACCGAGCTCGCAAACATCGTCCCACCCTCGTGATTTCCCGCAGGTATGAACTGGACAAACGGATCCGGCGACCGGCGCACCAGTCCAATCATGCGATGCGCACTCTCTCGATCACCAACGAGCTCCGGGTGAAACGCAGCCATCACCGGAGGACTTTCCAATCTTCCACGCAGAGAAGACACGAGCGTCGAGGCAAACCTTTCGAAAACGTTTGCCGGCGGAAGTACCAAAGGAAAAACCACGTGCAACACCGGGCTTTTTGCCTCCAAAATCGCCGCACGCGTCGCGTCATCATCGAGCTCGCGATCGAGCATCACGCAGAACTTGCCAAACGCGACCTCGACATCACGCGTGAACGGACAGAGCGCATACCTCTGCACAATCTCCGTCGCGTATCGCTTGTTCACGTGCAGCACTTCCGCTGCAAACGCCTGCGCATTCGGATGTGTTGCCAACTTGCCGCGAATCATCGGCTCGAGTGCCGCCATGTCCTCGTCGCCTCCAAGTGTCGAGCTACATTCTTGCTTCACGAAGGTCTGTCCCCGTGAAGTACGACCATGACGCACCTTCGCACGTCATTTGCCTGTTGCTCAAATTACATGACCGTTTTGTGAAACTACGTGTTTTCCCGGATTCGGTGAGGTCTGTCGAGTTGTTTGCAAAGGCGACGAGGATCTTGTCCATGGACGTACTTGATGCGTGGTACTTTCCGCCCCAATTGTGGTGAGTTGAAAGGAGGACGCGTGCAGGAGACGGCGAAGCTCACGCTCGAAAACGAGGGCAAGCAACAGACACTCGAGCTGCCAGTCATTACGGGAACGGAGAACGAGAAGGGTATCGATATCTCGACGCTCCGCGGCAAGACTGGATATGTGGTGCTCGACCCGGCATTCGTGAATACCGCGTCGACATCGAGTTCGATTTGTTTCATCGACGGTGACAAGGGCATCCTCCGGTATCGCGGCATTCCCATTGAGCAACTCGGGGAAAAGTCGACGTTTGTCGAGGTCGCCTATTTGCTGATTTACGGCGAGCTGCCGAATCGCGAACAACTGTCGAAGTTCTCCACGTTGCTCACGCGACACTCGTTGATTCACGAGGACATGAAGCACTTCTTCGAGGGATATCCTTCGACGGCCCATCCGATGGCGATCTTGTCATCGATGGTCTGCTCGCTCTCGAGCTTTTATCCCGAAGCGCTCGACGCGGATAACAAGGAACAAGTCGATATCACGATCGCTCGACTCCTCGCGAAAGTTCGCACCATCGCGGCCTTCTCGTACAAGAAGTCGATTGGTCAGCCGTTTGTCTATCCGCAAAACTCGCTCTCGTACTGCGCGAATTTCTTGAACATGATGTTCTCGGTTCCCGCGGAGCCCTACGAGATCGACGAAGAGGTCGTGAAGATCTTGAACTTGCTTTTGATCCTTCATGCGGATCATGAGCAGAACTGTTCGACGTCGACGGTTCGTCTCGTCGGTAGTGCCAAGGCAAACCTGTTTGCGTCCATTTCCGCAGGCATTTGCGCTCTTTGGGGACCGTTGCATGGCGGCGCGAACCAAGAAGTCGTCGAGATGCTCGAAGAGATTCGCAAGAACGATGGCGATGTGAACAAAGCCGTCGCGATGGCGAAGGACAAGAACTCAGGCTTCAAGCTGATGGGCTTTGGCCACCGCGTGTATCGCAACTACGATCCGCGCGCCAAACTCATCAAAGTCGCTTGCGACAAGGTCCTCAGCAAACTCGGCATTCACGATCCGCTGCTCGACATCGCCCGCAAGCTCGAAGAAGCGGCCCTCAAGGACCAATACTTCATCGATCGCAAGCTCTATCCGAACGTCGACTTCTACAGCGGCATCATCTACCGCGCGCTCGGCTTCCCCACGAACATGTTCACCGTCATGTTCGCCCTTGGCCGTTTGCCCGGATGGATTGCCCATTGGAAAGAGCAGAACGAGAATACGAGCACCAAGATTGGTCGCCCGCGTCAGATCTACACTGGCGCTGTCGAACGCAATTACGTGACGCTCGAGAATCGTTGAAGCTCAAACGAAAATAGAAACGGGGCCGAGGCACTTGATTGCTGCCTCCGCCCCGTTTTTCTTTGGCCTCGTGAATCTCGGATTTGTCGAGACGCACGCACCTCCAAGATTTCGTAATGAATTCAGTTGGAGATCGAACTACCGAAGCTCGGAATGGGCTCGTCATCGATGCGATCGATGGCCGCTTTCAGTCCAGCCCAGGTGTTCCGCATCTGGTCGGCGTTCATGCGTACCGTGACGCCGTTTTGATTCATGGTCACATGAAGCATGCCGCACGTGCATTGCGTGATGCGTACGGCCGTGTTCGATGTGAGTTCCTTGTGGGGTCCGCAGGGCTTGTTGCCAGCCATCGACGATGATCCTCCGAGTGCGCACGATAGCAGCAGGTGCCTTTCTTTGTCACGCAATCGCTTGGCGCCCGTAAAGTTGATGCTGCACTTGGCAGGCGACTTGCATCACACTCGACATGCCGTTGGGTCACTTTGCACCTCGAGGAGGAACCCCATGCTGATTTCCGCGCGTCTTCTACTGATCGCCCCCGCTCTTTTGGTCATCGGTTGTGGAGGAGACCCGACACCCCCGTCCGAAGTGCCGGCACAACTCGACCCACCCCCGACAGGTCAAGGCTTTCAATTGCGCACGGGGACCTTCGAGGTGCCAGCCGGGACCGAAAAACAAGATTGCTACTTCTTCCGCGTCAGGGACCTCGCTGCCGCCGGGGGACTCGATGGCAACAACCCCGTTTACGTACGCCGGGTGCAGATCGACCAGGAAGAAGGCTCCCATCACATGAACGTCTTTCGGGTTCGTACGATCGTTGGCCTCGATCCGGCCAACGGAGCGGTGCAAGAAGGCACCAATGGCGTGGGCGAGTGTTTCAAAAGTCCAAACTGGGCCGATTGGCCGCTCGTCGCGAATTCACAGATCGACGGCAAGCTCGATTGGACATTCCCCGAGGGTGTGGCGAACGAGTTTCAACCGGACGAATGGTTGATGCTCCAAACACATTACGTGAATGCGACGACGCAAGGCACTCCGTCGGGTGAAGGCAATGTGCGCGTGAACTTCTGGACGATGCCGAAAGAGCAAGTGAAGGACCAGCTCGGGACGCTTTTCGCGACCAAACAATCCATCCGAGTTTGTAAGTCCAATCCTGCGCCGGAATTCTCGGGCACGTGTCAATTCGGCAGTCAGAGCGCGGTGAACATCATTGGCGCCAACGGCCATTTCCATAGCCGTGGCAAGCAGTTCGACATGTTCTCGTGGGATGGTGTGAGCATCGACAAACCGCCTACGAGCGATCGTTTTTATCAATCGCAGGTCTGGGACGAACCTCCGATGCTCATCTCGCCCGAGCTCAATACCGTCGTACCTCCAGGGGGCGGCGTTTTCTACACGTGCGGTTTCCAATGGGAGATGCCCAAGGAGAGTTTGGGCTGTAACGGCCTCGATGCTCTCGACAAACAGATGGCTGGCGATTGTTGCTACACGTTCGGTCCGCAAGTCGACGCGAACGAGCACTGCAACATTTTCGTGTACTACTACCCGAAAAGCGACAACATCTTCTGCAACTGATGCGCGCTTTTTCCTGCCTCTTCTCGCTTTCGTTCGTCCTGACAATCCATCTGTCGGCCTGCAGTCCCCCGCCTGACCCCGTCGACGATGGCGGGGTCGTTGGTGCTTGCAAATTGCCATTCGTCGGTGATCCCAATGCGCCGATGGAGGTCAGCATCATCGCCATTGGTCCGACTCTTCAACAAGTCGGAACAATCGAGGAAGGTGCGGACGTCTCGCTCATGACGCCACCGCAGGAGGGAAGGGTGCTGTTTCTTGGCGTTCGTGCCCGCAACGTCAATCCATGTGCGGTGCGTTTGTCGGGGGCGGTGCGCGATCCCGTGAGCAAGCAGATTAATCTGGACACGCGGATCATCAATTTGCAGGTGACGGAGGACGGTTATGCGCAAAGCGATGTCACGGATATCTTCACATTTGCGAATGTTCCGGCGTGTCCAAACCATTGGTCTTCCCAAGACCTGATGGATGTTCCCTACGAGATCACGGTATCGCTCACGGACAAAGACGAACGCAAAGTTACCAAGGTGATGCAGGTGGTTCCGCGTTGTAATGAACCGGGACACATCGAGGTTTGTCGTTGTAGGTGCGATTCCGAGTATGAGCTTGGAATGGATTGCTCGGCGTTTTTCGATGCTGGCATCTCGGATGCTGAAGCAATACCCGTGGACGCCCCATGAAAGTCGCTTCATGAAAACAAATTGGTTTGTCGTTGCGATGGGTTTGGCGAACTGCACCATTCTCTTTGGCTGCTCGGACCCTGATCCGCCCAAACCCCTTCCGCCTGATCCGCCGGCATGGCAGGTGGTTTTCGACGAATCGACGCTTGGCCGAGCGGTACTGAGCATTTGGGGCACGGGCCCTGATGACGTATTTGCCGTGGGTGGACCTTTGGGAAACGGCCAAGAAACGCTCGCGATTCATTACGACGGGTCGTTGTGGACCGACTTGCATCCGGGAGGCACGGAGACGTATTGGTGGGTGGGTGGTTCGGGGCCGAGTGACGTGTGGATGGTCGGCGAAAACGGGCGAGTCACGCAATGGGACGGCAAAACGTTCATCGAGCACAATTCGGGCATTGCGGCGACGTTATGGGGCGTTTGGGCTGCAGCACCGAATGATGTGTGGATCGTGGGCGGAACCCCGGAGGGTGGCTCAGGGGCTCCTAATGACCTGGTTTTGCATTGGAATGGAGCGTCGTTGTCGAACGTAGCTTTGCCCCAGGTATTGGGCCGGTCCTTTTATAAGGTTTGGGGCCGGAACTCGGATGATTTGTACATCGTTGGCGAAGCCGCGACGATTTGGCATAAAAAAGGCCCCGATTGGATCTTGGAATCGGACCCTCCTGTCGCTTCAGCGACATTGTTCACGGTGGCCGGTTCGAGCGCCGCGGACGTGTATGCCGTAGGCAATTTTGATATTTTGCACTCGACGGGAAAAACCTGGGAAAAGTTGACGCTCCAATTGACGGGAAGCGTTAATGGTGTCGCAACATCGGGGGCGGATGACGCCGCAATCGTCGGGTTTGGCGGACTCAAACAACGTTTCGTCGCGGGCCAATGGATCGATGACTTCCTCGAAGAACCGCACGGCGATTTGCATGCCACGTGGGCCGAAGGAAATGGGGCGTATTGGGCCGTGGGCGGCAATTTCCTCTCGCCTGCGACCCCGGGTGCATCACGCGCGGGGATCGTGGCCAGGTACGGCGCTGGAAAAGTCGCGACCGATTTGAAACAGTGAGGTCAACGATCCATTGCGCTGGCCAACGCAACGCGCGCTGCGTGCGTGTGCTCGGGCGTGAACGTGCAAAAGATGACGAGTTCGACGGTTGTTTTTCGGGCGAAAAAGTCGAGCGTCGTTTGGGTTGCAATGGTTGCTGCAACGTCCAAAGGAAAATGTTTGGTTCCCGTGGCGATGCATGGAAAAGCCACGGTTCTAAGGTTGGCATTGGCCGCGAGGGCCAAACTATTGGCATAACAGGCGGCTAGTTTGCTGCGTTCGTGGAATCCGCCGCCGCGCCAAGTGGGGGCTACTGTGTGAATGACGTATTTGGCAGGCAACGAATGTCCCTTGGTCATTTTTGCTTCGCCAATATTGCATTTCCCGAGCGCTCGGCATTCCGCCAAAAGTCCAGCGCCAGCTGCTCGATGAATGTCGCCATCGAGGCCGGTGCCTCCAAGCAATGAGGGATCCGCGGAATTTACGATGGCATCCATCGTCAGGGTCATCAAATCGCCTTCGTGGATCCAAATGCGTTGCGCGGGCGTTAGGATTTCGGCGCGAGCGGAGATAGGCGAGTTTGCGGCATCTTCAATAAATAATTCGTCGAAAAGCCGAGCCAGCAAATTATCGTTTTGCATGGGCTTTTTATTGGCGGCGACCCACGATTGCGCGACGCGTTTGCGGCCGTTGGTCGTTGGCTCGAGAATGACTTCGTACACCGGGTCCCCGGTTTGACTGCGATGAAAATAAACGTGATTACCCTCAGTAAAAACGAACCATTTGTCATTTTCCGAGCGCGGGAGAAACCCATTTTCGATACGCGCAACCATGACCGAATCGAACGTACGGGCTACCAAAAGAGGCGCTCGCTCCGTCGGAAATGGCGGAGCATTCATATCACTTCGTCGAACGACATGTGGCGGAGGAAGGGACGAACCATGATGATCCACGATGGTCTTGTCCCCCTCGAATGGTGCATTTTCGGTTGTTGCCTGGGGTTTGTCTTGAACAAGGGGTGATTGATCAAAAACGAAGGTCGGCGAATCGTCGTAGGTTCCGGGGATGGGAGGCAACGACGAAACTCGATTCCGAATGGCGCGGGGATTGAGAATGGCCATGAGGCTCTCGGCCATTTCTTTGGCTGAGGCAAAACGATCCGTCTGCTTTTTGGAGAGCGTTTTTTGCATCCAATCGTCAATGGATTCTGGCAATTCGGGTCTGTGCAATGTGGGACGGACGAAGGAGCCTTCGGTAATGGCGAGCGCCAAGCCGTACATGGTTTGTCCGGAAAATGGTCGCATCCCAGTGAGTGCTTCGTAGGTCACGACGCCGAGCGACCACAAATCCGTTCGTAAATCTACCGTTCCAGGATCGATGTATTGCTCGGGGCTCATGTATGCCGGTGTTCCGACCATGAGTCCCGTGGTTGTTTTCAACGTGAGTTCGGGGAGCACGTCCAATTTTTTGGCAATGCCGAAGTCGAGAATCTTGACGAAGATTTTGCCTTGGTTGTCGGTGAGAAACAGATTTTCGGGTTTGATGTCGCGGTGGACGACGCCTTTGATGTGGGCGGCTTGTAGTCCGAGGGCGGTTTGCTCGACGATTTCGGACACTTCGGCGATGGGCAAAGGGCCGCAACGTTTGATGCATCGGCCCACGGTTTCGCCTTGGAGCAGTTCCATGACGATGTAGGGTTCGTCCGAGGATGTGACTCCATAGTCTTGGACGTTCGTGATGTGCGGGCTGCTGATGCTCGCGGCGCGCTGGGCTTCTTGTTTGAAACGCGCGACGGATTTTTCGTCGGCGATGTAGCTGCGATCCAACATTTTGACGGCGACGAGCGAGCCGAGATTGAGCTTTTTCGCAGCCCAAACGGTGCCCATGCCGCCTTTGCCGATGAGGCGCACGAGTTGGATGTTCGGGGTGACGAGGCGTCCGATGCTCATCGCGGTTGAGTTCGTCGTCATCTTACACGCAAGGCGGGTAGGAGACGCAAGATAGTTGCGGCTGGTTTTTCCTAGTACGATCGGAGACGCGGCGCGCGATGGGATGCGAAGAGGCGAATGGGAGGGCTTTAGGGCGGGGAGAGACTGGACCTTTCAATGGACGCGAAATAGGATTCGGCCCAATCGGGGAATAGGGGCGTTGGGCGTATCCGCCGCCATAATGCGGGGTGCATATTGGGAATTGACTTGTTGAGTTTGGATAGGTCAGCGGTCAATCTCGCCGGGACGTCAGATTCCCTCCACCAACCGCCAACGAGCTCGTTGTCCGAGCCTCCGTGCATGGCAATGTATCCCCTCAACGAGGGTACAGTAGGCCAGCGGAATCGCGCGAAAAGCGAATTTTCAGCCACCAAACAATCGTAATACTCGCCGGACAACTCGTGGTTTCCACTGAAACAATAGGCAACACGTAGTTTGCCGCGAATAAATCGGATATAATAGTGTCCACCTGACGGAGAACTTCGCCACGCACCCTCGAAAAATCGGGCATAAGCCAAAATGGAAGGTGGTGGTTGCGATTTGCGAGCGGGTGGTGCTTGTTCGATTCGCGTCTGCACATTCTCATGTGGGCGAACGCTTGGCGGACGAGGTGTTTGTGCTGTCGCAGCAAACGCCAAGGGATCGTTCACGGGCATTTTCTGAGACTTGGGACGGGACTCCAAAGCAAATATCAACGACTCTGCCATTTCGGTGGCCGAACCAAAGCGTTTTTCCGGGTCGACTCCGAGCGCTCTGGATATCCAATGGTCGATCATCCAGGGCAGATCTCGTTGTAGCTCCGTTGGCAATATGAACCGGCCATTGGTGATGGCCAGTGCCAGTGCAATCCTTGTTTCCGCGCTAAATGGTTGTACTCCTGTCAATGCTTCGTACGCGACGACGCCCAATGACCATAAATCAGTTCGGAAATCCACCTGCTTCGGATTAATGTATTGCTCAGGGCTCATGTATGCCGGAGAGCCCAAGAACGTGTTCGTTGTCGTATCTGTCTCCGCATCCATTTGCTTGGCGATGCCAAAATCAACGACTTTGACGAACGGCTCACCTCCATTGTCGACAATGAACAAATTTGCAGGTTTGACGTCCCGATGCACGACACCGAGCCTATGCGCTGCCGCCAACGCCTTTGCGGTTTGTCCAACGAGCAATTCTATTTCATCTACGGGCAGTGGACCATTACGTTGTATTCGTTGGGCCAACGTTTCGCCCTCGAGCCACTCCATAACGATGAAGGGTTCGCCTTCGGCTGTCACGCCATGATCGAAAATCGTGGCGACATGCGGATTCCGTACGCGCGCTGCACGCTGAGCTTCCTGCTTGAAACGAGTGGTCGACTTTTCGTCATCCGCATAGCCTGGAAACATCATTTTGATGGCCACCGGCGAACCGAGCGAGAGGTTTTCCGCAGCCCACACCCTGCCCATTCCACCCTTGCCGATTTCGCGAACCAGTTTGAGCGTGGGTGTTATGTGTCGTCCGATGGTCATGGTAAAAGAGTCCGACCGCATCTTACACGGATCTGGGGTCGCTTGTGCAAGGTGCTTTCACGCAGTACGGACCGTGCTATAGTCGCCTCATGAGCCAAGCCGATGTCATCAGGATCCTTGCGCTTCCGGTGGAAGAGCGCTTGATGTTGCTTCAGTTGCTTCAAGAGAGTCTGTCAGGAAATGATTCGGATATGTGGCCCAGTGATGCTCATCGTAAGATCGTGGAAGAACGACTCGCCGAGCATGAGCAAGATCCCGACGATGTGGTGAGCCTCGAGGAAGCTCTTGTCTTGGCCCAACGATGACGTTGCCTGTTGTTCTTCGTCAAAGCGCAATCAAGGAGCTCAACAGCGCGTATCGTTGGTACGAAAGCGAACGCGAGGGACTTGGTCGTGAGTTTTTGGCCGACTTTAAGCAACTTGCGAAATCCATAGAAGATTTTCCGCAATCGTTCGTGCGTATCAACGACAAAATTCGCCGCGCCAGCTTGAATCGATTTCCTTACATGGTGTTTTACAGGGTAGAATCAAAACGAATCATCGTACTTTCCGTATTGCATCAGGCGCGAGATCCCCATACTTGGCCACTTCCACGGAAACGTTCACAGTAGGCATTCCGTTTCTTTTTGGCGGCGCTTGCGCTACATTCCCCACCCCCCATGTATTCCCCCCGCCTTGCCTCCTGTTTCCTCCTCGCGCTTTCCGCCTGCGCGTCCCCCAAGCCTTCGCCTATCGACGACGTTCCTTCCGCAACGGTTTCTTCCGCCAAACCCATTGAAACGCCGACCATAACCTCCGTCGCGCCTTCTGCGTCCGTCGCGTCAGCTCCAGAATCCGCCGCCAACGCTTATCCCGATCCGGCGCCCCCTGACCCCCCAATTACGCTCACCGCGGGCGGTAAACTCGCAGCCCGCGGCGAAGCGGGAATGGTCACCTCCGTCGAATCCAATGCCACCCGTATTGGGGCCGATATCTTGCGCCGCGGAGGCAATGCCGTCGACGCTGCCGTTGCCGTCGCATACGCGCTCGCGGTCACGCATCCGAGCGCCGGAAACATCGGCGGAGGCGGTTTTTTGCTCATTCGTCTCGCCAATGGTGAAAGCCATATCGTGGATTTTCGCGAAACGGCGCCAGCCCTTGGCGCAACGACCGAAAAAGTCATGGCCATGCTCGATCGCGACGGCGGCATTGGATTACGTTCCGCCGGCGTTCCTGGTACCGTGGCAGGTTTGTCCCTCGCGCGTGACAAGTTTGGCACGATGAAACTTGCCGACCTCATTGCCCCGGCCCAAAAACTAGCTGAAAAAGGCTTCAAATTGGGATCGCGACAAGCGCTCACCGTCGCCTGGAATTGGAACAAATTAAAACACGATCCAGCCGCGAGCGCCATTTGGGGTCGAAACAAAAAAGCGCTTGTCGAAGGCGATGTCGTCAAACAAAAAGATCTTGCCCATACGCTTGCGCTGATTGCGGAACAAGGCCCCAAGGCATTTTATGAAGGTTCGATTGCCCAAGCGATCGATGCCGCAATGCAAAAAGGGGGCGGTTATGTGTTGGCCAAAGACCTGGCGGATTACCGCGCCAAACTCCGCAAACCATTGCGGTTTTCGTATCGCGGTTTTGACATCGATACGGCCCCGCCTCCGTCCATGGGCGGCATTGCGTTCGCGCTCATCATGCGCACACTCGAACGTTTACAGGCGCATGAGAAGCCCGCGAAATCCGTCGACGCGTTGCATTTGTTCGTCGAAGCATCACGTCGCGCATATGCAGAAAGACGACTCGTGGGGGTCGACCCGGATTTTGCGCCATCCGAGCTCGAAACCACATTGTCCAAATTTCTCACGGGCGCCCACATTGCCACGCGAAAACCGGCCATTGACCTAGCGAAGGCGACACCCTCGGCTGACATTGCCCTTGCTCCGACCGAAAACAAAGAATCGCCCGAGACAACCCATTTTTCCATTGTCGATGGTCAAGGCAATGCCGTTTCTTGCACCTATACGCTCTCTGCCGGATTCGGATCGAAAATCGTGATTCCCAAGACGGGGATTTTGCTTGGCAATGCCTTGGGTGGTTTTTCCAAAGATGGGCCGAATGTCGTTGCTCCAGGAAAACGCATGGCCACGTCCATGACGCCGACTATCGTCACGCAAAATGGAAAACTCGTGCTCGTCCTTGGTTCACCTGGCGGAGATACCATTCCGAATACCGTGGCCCAAGTTTTTCGCAACCTCGTCGATTGGGGTATGCCCATTGACGAAGCCATCAATACCACGCGCCTCCATCATCAATTCATGCCCGACAAACTGCGCATCGAAAAACAACGGCCCCTGCCGAAGAATGTGCTCGCCGAACTCGTCAAGCGTGGTCATTCCGTCGAAACGAACGGTTTGGCCCAGGGCGATGCTAACGACATACTCATCGATGCGGCTACTGGCTTTTCATATGGGTTTGCAGATCCCCGCGAAGGCGGAGCGTCGGAAGGCATTCAAAAATCGGAAGTGGCAAAAAAGCCGTAAGAGTCGATTCATTCAGGAACGTATTCATCCAATCCCGGATCATTTTCGTCGCGCTTTTGCCGGACGATGACCACGGGACATGGCGCCTGACGCGCAATACGATCCGCCAAAGGTCGTCCAAACCAGCGCTCGAAAAATGTTGGCGGGTGGCTAGCGACGACAATCAGATCGGCATCGATTTCATTGGCCAATTGCACGATGGCTTTGTCCGGCTGACCGTCGCGGTAATGCATGGCCATGAGCCGTGCTTCACCGCCCGCCGAGCGATGCTCGAGCACTTTCAATGCTGGAATGGGCGAAATGCCGTCTTCCGTTCGCGAAGTCGAGACCCGTGGCGTCGCAACGTCCTTTTTCCCGGGAGCAAGGCCGCGAGCTCCAATGACGACAGCGTGGAT
>DAOMZH010000249.1:0-11993 GCA_035437985.1 Polyangium sp. (in: bacteria)
ATTCCGGTTATTGCGCGACCTCATCAATCGTCAATGCGGCATCGTGCTCAGCCCCGAGCAACGTCCGGTCATGGAGCGACGTTTGCGCGAGCGGCTCAGTTTGCATGGTTTGCGTTCATTTTCCGAATATTATCAATTGTTGCGTTCTCCGACGCATGGCCGAGAAGAACTCGACGAAGCAATTGATATCGTGACCATCAACGAGACGTATTTTTATCGCGAAGATTTTCAATTGTCGGCATTGCAGAATGAAATCATTCCCATGTTGCGCATGCGCAGCAACGATCTTTCCATTTGGAGTGCCGGTTGTTCGACGGGTGAAGAGGTTTATTCCATTGCGATGCTTGCCTCGGAAGCGGGTTTGGTGGGAGGAACGGATATTCGAGTATTCGGCAGTGACATTTCGCGTCGCTGTATTGCCCATGCCCGACGTGGAGTTTATGGTCCAGGGGCGTTCCGCGTCCTTCAAACGCATTTGCGCCGGAAATACTTCGTCGAAAAACCCGATGGTCATCACGTCTGCGAAGAAATTCGACCTTGGTGCCACTTCGGTCACTTGAACCTCCTCGATTCGGCAAAAACGTCCATCGTGGGGCGGGCTGAAGTCATTCTCTGCCGAAACGTGCTCATTTATTTTGACGACGCATCGCGGCGGCGAGTCATTGACATGTTTTATGATCGCCTCGCCCCCGGCGGTTTTTTGCTTTTGGGACATTCCGAGTCACTTCTGAACGTGACGACTGCTTTTGAACTCGTTCACTTGCGTGACGACCTCGTCTATCGCAAACCATTGTCGGCTTCTCGCATCGGAACGGTGCGAATTGCCGGCGTTCGGGGCACCATGAGTACACCGTCCGAGAGGCAAGGGTAATAGCGTGGTCATCGCGGGTAGGCTCCGAGTTCTCGTCGTCGATGATTCTGCGGCCAATCGCCGCAACATCGCCGACATTCTCGAGGGAAGTGACGAAATTGACGTCATTGGCAAAGCGGCCGACGGGGAAGAAGCATTGCGCATCGCCTTGGCGGTCAAACCCGATGTCATTACGCTCGACCTCGAGATGCCCAAAATGGATGGTTTTACCTTCCTCCGCATCTTGATGGCCAAACAGCCAGTGCCGGTCATTGTCGTTTCGACGTACAGCCACAAAGACAATGTGTTTCGGGCGCTCGAACTGGGAGCTGTCGATTTCGTCGCCAAACCCATGGGGACGACGGCTGCGGATGCAGCTCTGCGCCGCGAAATTCTCCAAAAGGTTTTACTCGTCCGTTATCTGCGCCCGTTGACGGCTCCAATCGTTGCCAATGTGCCGCAATCGCCACGACCAGCGCCTCCTCCAACCCCAGTTCCACCGCCAGTGCCGGTTCAGCCCACGCCTCCACCTCCAGCACCAATCGTGATGCCTCCGGCGCTCGCAATGCCGCCCGCAGCGGCAATGCCCGATGCTTCCCAACCTCGCCCTGTACCCAATATCGCCGCGCGTTTCATCGTCGGGATTGGTTCGTCCACGGGAGGGCCCACAGCATTGCTCGACATTCTCAGTCGCATGCCCGAAAAATATGGTGGCGCCATCGTCATTGCCCAGCACATGCCGGACAAATTCACGAAGACCTTTGCCGAGCGCCTCGATCGCAAAAGCGCGTTACACGTGACTGAAGCCAAAGACGGCGATCTCGTCACGGCTCGTCGCGCGTTCATTTGTCCGGGCAAACGCTGCATGGAGCTCGTCATTAGTCCCAATCCCTCGGGCATTGGTTGGAACGAAGTGCGTTTGCGCGTCACCGAACCATCGCCCCATGATCGCTACATTCCCAGCGCCGATCGGCTTTTGCGGAGCCTCGGACCGCTCGGAGCCCGAGCTTATGGCGTCATTCTCACGGGCATGGGCGACGACGGGGTTGCGGGAGCTCGAGCCATTCGAGCTGGTGGAGGGATGGTCATCGCCGAGAGCGAGGAAACGGCGGTCGTTTATGGCATGCCGCGAGCTGCCGTACGCGCGGGAATCGTCAATGAAAGCCTAGCGTTGCCGCAGATCGCCGACTACATCGCCCAGCTGCAGTGAAGATCTTCCCCGGAAAGTTGACCATCGGCCCTCGGCGTGTGAGATCATCGCTCCTGGGCCATGCGCTTTTCGAATTCTGCACGAGTTTTTGCTTTCACGAGCGTTCTGGTCGCCGCGTGTCTCGCGAGTTTTCCGGTGTGGGCCCAAAGCCACGGTAAACCCGCAGCCGCGCCGCCCAAATCCGCTGGCAAATCCACCTCGACCCCCAAGCGCACCGCAAAGCCCAAACCTGTACCGGCCAAACCTGGCCCTTCCAAACCCAAAGCCGGAGGCAAACCTCCGAAAGGCGCGCCTCAAACCCGCAAGCCTGGTGATCCGCGCGCTCCCGACGAAAGCGCTCGTCGCGTCATCGCGGGCGTCACGTCCACGCCGCACACATCCATTGAAGAATCGCCCGAGTTACGAGCTCTACGCGAAATCGACCTGGCACTTTTTTCCACCGCGCCAAGCTCCGGTTCACCTTGGCCCGCCGAAGAAGCTCCGCGTCTCGAGCGTGATGCGCCCGTACTTTTGGCGTCGGGACTTCCTCCGCAAGCGCCACTGCCTGCACTTCTTGCTCCCCCGCCATCGACTGACCTGAGTTGGCTCCGCAAACTGGCACTTCCCGACATTCCCGTGCGCTGGGACGTGCGGGTCATTCGGTACCTCGAGTTTTACAAAACAAACCCACGTGGGCGATCGATGGTCGCGGGATGGGTCAAGAAAAGTGGTCGTTACGGGGCGTTTGTCCGGCGTACGTTACGTGAGCAAGGCGTACCGGAAGATGTCTTGTGGTTGGCGCTCGTGGAAAGCGGATTCGATTCCACGATTCATTCGCCGGTTGGAGCTGCTGGTCTTTGGCAATTCATGCCCGAAGGCGCACGAATTTATGGATTGACCGTCGATCGCTGGGTCGATGAACGCCTCGATCCCGAGCGGAGCACCATTGCAGCGGCGCGATATCTCTCGGACTTGCATCGTCGATTTGGAAATTGGGAATTGGCGTTTGCGGCATACAACATGGGGTATGGCGGGCTTCTGGCGGCCATTCGGAAATATGGCACCAATGACTTTTGGGAGCTCGGGCGCCTCGAAGCGGGTTTGCCCTTGGAAACTGCGCTTTATGTGCCGAAACTCCTGGCGATGGCGATCGTCGCCAAGAACTGTGCGGTTTTTGGTTGTGATGGCATTGAATTGGAACCGGCATTAACCTTCGACAAGATTACGGTTGGTCCGGGCGTATCATTGAAGGTAGTGGCGAATGCGGCGGGGGCTGAACCCGATCTGGTCGCGGGACTCAATCCGCAATATCCCATTGGGCGTACGCCTCCAATTCCCTCCGGTGCGGACAGCAATGCGACCTATGTCGTGCGTGTGCCTGCGGGCACCGGACCTTCGGCGGCCAGATCCGTCACGGCGCTCGTACAACGCGAGGACAAACTCGGGCGCCATGTCGTGCGTTGGGGCGAATCTCTCGAGGACATTGCGGCATCTTGGCGGACCACCCGCAGTTCGATTCTTGCCATCAATGGGTTTCGTACGGGCGAACAGGTTCGTCCGGGTACCGTGCTCCTCGTTCCGTCACCGGGGGACGGCAATCCGCCACGAATCGACGTTTCTCCGGTAAAACCCGTGGTCGTCGTGCCGGGGGAAAAGTTCGTTTATCCCGATCGGCGACGTGTTTTTTATCGAGTCGTCGCTGGCGATTCTCCCCGCGAGGTTGCCGCGGCCTTGGCTGTTTCCTTGGGCGATTTATGTCGTTGGAACACGATCGACACGTCCGCGTCGCTGCATGACGGGATGGTGCTTCAAGCGTTTGTGCCCAAAGCGGCGCTCTTTTCGCATGCGCTCGTCACCGAAGAAGAAAATGCGCGGGTTCTTGCGGTTGGATCGCCGGAATTTTTCGAGCATTTCGAGACGCTCAAAGGGCGTAAGCGTGTCGAAGTCGTCGTGAATGAAGGCGAGACGTGGCGCAGTTTGTCGAAGCGTTTTGGTTTGAGCCTCGGGATGCTCGAACGGATCAATCATCGTGCGCGTTCGAGTTCGCTTTCGGCGGGTGAAAAAGTCATTGTTTATGTAAATTTGCCGAAGCCCGCAACACCGAAGGCTGCTCCGCCCGCGCCTGTGGATTCCGAACCATCCGAGGAAAAACCCGAACGACCGTTGCCGGGTGTATTGGCCGAAGGAGATGGCGGCGAGGCTGGTGAAGGAAATGGCGAATCGGCGACTCCCGCAAAATCCGCGGAAGGAACGCCCGAGACATCGCCGGCGAGCGATTCGCCCAAAGATACGAGCTCCGTCGTGTTGGCAAAGGACAGCAAAGACGTGAAAGATTCCAAAGACGCCAAAGACGCTTCCGCTGCCGCACCGCGATAATCGAATTTGGCGGATACCCTCAAAACCCCGTCTAGTTCGTCCCGGTGAAACGTTCCCGGCCAAACGCGAGGTCCGTCATTGCGACATGCCCAGCGCGGCTGGTTTGTCGGTTCGTTCGATGCGAATGGGAAGGATGGCAATGGTCTGCCTGTCTGAGGTTCGAGCCGAAAACTCGGTCTCGATACAATCGGGGCCTTCCCCGTGACCAACCAGATAGTCTGAGATCGAAAACTCCACGTTTTGGCCGTACCACTTACCCGGGTGGATCGGGATGATTACTTCGGGGGGGATTGGCGAAAACATGTAATCGAATTCAAAATAAGGGATAAGCTCCGGCTTTCCGCAGGCATGCAGCCTATCGAATTGCAGCGCGTACCATCCGGCACGTCGTGAATCAATGCGGAACATGCTTTGCGTCGCGCTCAGCAGCAGGCGGCCTTTGATAATGCGCCCGTCATATGAGTCCAGACGAAATTCAAGGACGCCGCCTTGGGGAGGCGCTTGGGGTTGCACCACCTGGGTGGACGAGGTGCACGCTGTCGTCAGCGACAGGAAGCCCAGAAATGCCGTTCGTGTGATTACTGATTGCATGAAACGACTCCGCTGTTTCCGGGTACGCCAAACCCACCGTCGTGATGCCAGCCGCAGGCATGGGCCAATTCGTGGACCATGTTCTTCTTCTGACAGTCAGCGCTGATGCTGCGCTGACACCAGCCGATCGCGTTAAAGGGCTCAAGGCATGTCTGGCCGTGAGATTCAACAAATCCAATTTTGTTCCCGCCGGGAGGGTCTAGCGGCGAGGTTTTCTCACATTCTGCCGCCGCGTCTGCATCGCAAACGATGTTCGCAGTCGTTCACAGCTTAATCACGCAGTCGTGGAGACACGTATCGGTGATGTTGTCCGCCGTCAATTTGCATGACTCGACATCGGGCACGTACTGGCAGTTTTGTTCATTGGGCATGGGTGTACCCAGGAGGTTGAAGCCATCGCCGCAAGAAGCCACGCCGCATAACAGTAGGCAGAACCCCAAACCGACGAGCGCAGCCAGAGGTAAGCGTCGCATGTGAGCATCTTTACACGAGACGCAATCGATCGTCAACCGACGACACGTGCAGCGTCAAGTTACGAACGGGGGCGCGGAATCGCTCCGAGTGCTCGGCGATGTCGACCGACAGGACCACATGTCGACGATGCCAGAACGAAAGACGCTCGATCCAATCTTGGTCGCGGGTTGGGTTTGTCCGTACCCAATCAGGATCCCGACGTGCGGAAACTTGGGCTTTCGCCGGCGGAAAAAGCGGTGCTCGTAGAATTTCTGCGCGTGGCGCTCGTCGATGCGACGGCACCAGAAAAGCTCATCGGTAAACCTGTCGGCAAGAGGTAGGCTCGATGAATGGATGGGAGCTGGGCGGGCTGATTTCGAGCGTTCAGGTACGATCTTGTCTCGACGAACTCGACGAAATGTGGCAATCATCTGAACTGCATGCGCCGGAGCAAGACTGACAAACCTGCAGTGGTCGTCGAAGAAGACTCGCCCCTCGAAGGATCGGATGATGAATTCGGTCCCGACGATCAAGACGAAGAAGACGAGGATCTCGAGGAAGAAACGCCGCGGGTGGTGCTCGGTCGTTTGTCCGATCTCCGTGGGTTTGGTGATCCTGCGGTTTTGCGCAAGCATGGCGAGCGACCGGTATGGTTCATGATTCAGGACGATGCTGACTTCATGACGCTTTTCGATCGGCATCCCGAACGTCCAGTTCCCCCGGCACTGTCGCGTTCGATCATGGACATATTGCGTTCATTTGCGGGGTCGGAGAGCGACGGGTTGCAAACGGTCTTGGGATCCACGGATGCGATCGAGTTTGGATTTCACGAAGGGGCTTCTGTGGACGAGGTTGCGGAAGTTTTCGAAGATGATGGTTTCGACGTTGCATTCGTGCTTCGGGAAGGCAAAATCGTCGACGATATTGACGACGTCGATTGAATTTGCATCGCCCCTGTTTTCCCATTGAAATTTGCGGTTAAAACCCTCGAGCATACCTGCGTTTGCGCACGTTGATCAATCCGCAGGATCGCGGCTCGACAACCGCGGCGGGTCATGAGATGAGGGCTATTCGTTCCATTGGATATGGAGGCGGAGAGGTGTTGTCGGTCCGCAACACGAATCAAATGTTCTGGAACTTGAACGTATGGCTATGCATGTGTCAGAGCGTACGGAAAATTAGCGTAGGGCCCGAGATCCAGAGGGCTGATAGCTAACGAAGAGGAAAAAGCGACGTCAAAAATTTGGTCTTCGAGCGCGTCTCGTGGGGACAATGCGCCGTTGAAAGATTTGCGTTGCGGGTCGTTGGTTGTTGAAAGTGCGCGAAATTTTCGGCGAAGAGCGGAGAAATCCAGGCTTTTTTGTCGAGATGTGGCGGTTTCTTGCTCTCGGTCTGGTTTGAATGGGAGGAATGAAGCAATGATTGCGCGGGAAGGAGATGGTGAACGGGCAGCGCTCCGCATCCATGTGGATCGCGCCAGCTTGTCGAGATCGGCAGGTTCATCGGCTCTGCGCGTCCGGCTTGGGCATTCGACGGCATCGCTCGGTACAATTTGGAGCGATGAGGAATGAATGGTAGGCGGTGCATTCGTATTCGAGACGACCAGGCGGTCGAAATACCATACAAATGTACACGTTCGGTTTTCAGCGAAATCTTTGGATCTCGTAGAACTGAAATCTGCTTTGGTCGTTCGGCGGGGATTGTGGTTGTGGTTGTGGATCGCAAAATCTGCGGCAAATCGAGGGAGTAAAAAAATTTTTCGGCGATTTGATTTTGGAATGAATTTTATGGGCGGCTCCGGCAACTCGTCATCCACGGTGCTCCATAGTTGCACCGCGACCCTGACTCAGCGCAACACTGCAACCTATCTGCTGAACAATTGGCAGGGGTGGGTAATCGTGAACACAGGTTTTTCGGCGATGGGTGTTCGTATCTTGCGAGGTAACTCATGAATCGACGTACAAGGCTAGAAGGTCGAAGCCTTCTTCGTTGGACGGTGGCGTTTTCCGCTTTGGCATCTGTGGCAGCGTGTGGAGCGGAGGCGCCAGAATGGGTTTCGGGAGACGCGGACGAATCGCAGCTGGCTCCTGATTTGATGACGCGAGAAGGCTCGCGTTCGTCGCGGGAACTGCCAGCGGAAGTTCGTGCAGCGTACATTCGGAGTGTTCAGAAAGACGCACCGGCTGGGTACGTGGCGACTTCCCTGCAAGCGGGCGAGTTCCGCTTGACAAACCCAGCGCAATCGTTCGACGCGAAGGTCGACCGCGAGGGGGTCGAGTTTGTTCCGACAAATGGAAACTGGTCGTTCTCGTTGCGGACGACGGGGGTCGGCTGCGAGGGGCGTACGGTTCCGAGTGCCAAACCGACGCTCGAATCCGAGGACAATCGGATTCGATTCGAGCGACCGGAATTCGACGAGTGGTATTTGAATGGTCCGCTCGGTATTGAACAAGGGTTTTACTTTGAGCAACCACTCGAGTGTGCCGGGACGAAGGTCATTGAAATGCAGACGGGTGGGGATCTTCGTCCCGAGCTCGATGATGCGGATGGGGATGGTCAGGGTGAAACCATTCGCTTCGTTCGTCCGGACGGTGCGGTAGCGATGGCGATGGCGCATCTTTTCGTGCGCGATGCGGACAGCAAGCAAGTTCCGGCATGGTTGAGCGTCGATATGGGCAAGATTGCCATTCATATCGATGACACTGGTGCCAAGTATCCGCTCGACGTTGATCCTCTCATTACGATCATCGAAGCGAAAATCCTCAATCCTGGAGGATTGCCGAATGAGCAATTCGGTTATGGTTTGGCATTCTCGGGAAACACCATTGTCGTTGGTGCTCCAAAGAGTGATGAATTTGGCACGGATTCTGGTTCGGCATATGTTTTTGTTCGACAGAGTCCGGGGGTTTGGGTCCAGCAAGGCCCGAAGCTCGTTCCTTCCGATGGTCGCGCGGGTCAATGGTTTGGTTTTTCCGTAGGGCTTGCGGGGGACACGGCATTGATTACGGCGCCTTATGACAGCGACAATGGCGTGGCGTCTGGATCTGCATACGTATTCGTTCGCAATGGTGGTGTTTGGACTCAGCAGGCCAAACTCAAGCCCGCAGAATTCAGGGTTGGCGACGTATTTGGTATTTCCGGGGCGATTAGCGGTGATCGCGTGATCGTCGGGGCGCACGGCGCTGATTCCCTGCAGAATGGCAACGA
This sequence comes from Polyangium sp. (in: bacteria), assembly GCA_035437985.1. GTDB lineage: Bacteria > Myxococcota_A > Polyangia > Polyangiales > Polyangiaceae > Polyangium. The sequence continues at coordinate 8,667 of DAOMZH010000249.1, forward strand.
ATCGGGTGCGGCGTTTACCTTCACGCGTACGGGAACGACGTGGACGCAAGATCCACAAAAGATCATTGCGAGCGACGGCAAACCCGGGGAATTGTTTGGCGCGACCGTAGCCATCTCTGGACGAACCATTGGCATCGGAGCCGTTTATGACGACGATCTTGGTTTCCATTCCGGCTCGATGTATATGTTCGACTGGAATGGTACGTCCTGGGTACAACGGCAAAAGCTGCTCGCTCCCAATGGCCATGCAAATGATATTTACGGTTATTGGGCGGTCGTCTCGGGCGATACCATGATCGTTTCGGCAGCGCTTTATGATAGCACTCCGGCCGCGGATGACAACGTTGGTGCTGCTTTCGTTTATGCGAATGAAGTGAATGGTTGGACCCTCAAGGCCAGCCTTTTTCCGACGGATCGTCGAGCGGGTGATTGGTTTGGCTCGCACGTGGCGCTCGAAGGTAATGCCTTGGCTGTTGGCGCTCAGCAAACTGACGAATTCGGCGTCGATTCCGGCAGCGCGTATTGGTATGTCCGGGATGTCTCCGGAAACTGGACATTGCGCAGCAAACTGCTCCCGTCGCCAGGCGCAGCGGGAGATAGGTTTGGCTGGACAGTCGGCGTTTCGGGCGAACTCGCAGCGGTCGGCGCGCCATTCGATGACACGCGCGGAACCGATACGGGCGCTGTTTATATTTTCTCGCAACGAAAAGATCTTGGCGATCCGTGTAATCTCGCGACGGAATGCGCCACGGGTATTTGCGTCGACGGCGTTTGTTGCGATACGGTTTGCGGTAATGGTTCGCCAAACGATTGTCAAGCATGCAGCGTCGTTAATGGTGGGCCCGTCAATGGTACGTGTTTGCCCATTCTCGCTGGTTTTACCTGTCGTAACTCCACGGGCACGTGCGATCCGGCAGAAACCTGCAATGGTATCGATACGACTTGCCCCAATGATCGCATTTCACCCGCCGGCACGGAATGCCGCGCTTCAATGGGCGCATGCGATCCCACCGAACGATGCGATGGCGCATCGAGCGCTTGTCCGGGCGATACCGTTGCCCCTGCCGGAACGATGTGCCGCGATGCAACGGGCAGTTGCGATATCGCCGAGGTTTGTAATGGCGTAGCGCCGACGTGTCCGCAAGACGGCAAAGTGACCGCAGGAACGACGTGTCGAGCGTCCAATGGCGCTTGCGACATTGCAGAAGCATGCGATGGCATCAATGGCACGTGTCCTCAGGATGGCAAAGTCGCGACGGGCACCGAATGTCGCGCTTCGCAAGGTAGTTGCGACTCGCCCGAGGTTTGCGACGGGGCAACCGACGCGTGTCCCAATGATACAAAGATTGGTTCGGGCACCGTTTGTCGCATTTCCCGGGGCGCCTGCGATAACCCGGAAACGTGCGATGGCGCATCGAATGATTGTCCGGTCGATACCAAACTCAGCCTCGGAACCTTGTGCCGTCCTTCCCTGGACGTTTGCGATCAGCCCGAAACGTGCGATGGCGTGAGTGATCAATGCCCGACGGACTCCAAAGCACCAGCTGGCGTGCTTTGCCGCGTGGCCGCCGGTGATTGCGACTTGCCCGAAGTTTGCGATGGTCTCGGCGACGCATGTCCCGTCGATAAAAAGCCAAATGCCGGTACGGTTTGTCGCGCCTCTGCAGGGTTGTGCGACATGGCGGAAACCTGCGACGGCGTCACCAATGATTGCCCAACCGATGGTAAAGTTTCGGCTGGTCAGGTTTGTCGCCTTGCGCAAGGACTTTGCGACGAATTCGAATTCTGCGACGGCACTCGCAATGATTGCCCCGAGGATAAAAAGACTCCGGAAGGCGTATTCTGCCGGGCTCCAAGCGGACTCTGCGACGAACCCGAAACTTGCGACGGAAAAACCAATGCCTGCCCCGCGGACGAACTCACTCCGAATGGCATTCTTTGCCGCCCGGCGACCGGCGCTTGCGACGTGACCGAGGTTTGCACGGGCCTGTCGGCGCAATGCCCCGTGGACAAACTCGTCGCGGCGGGTGTCGAATGCCGCCAATCTCAAGGCACGTGCGATATTGCCGAAGAATGCGATGGGACAAACCCGCGCTGCCCCGAAGATGGATTGGTCGAACAGGGTATTCCGTGTCGCGCTTCTGGTGGCGAATGCGATCAATCCGAACTTTGTAGCGGTCGGAGCCCCAATTGTCCCGCCGATGAAAATGCGCCCGATGGAACCGTTTGCAGCGCCGGTACTTGCAAAGAAGGCGTTTGCACAGAAGAACCACCTGTCGAGCCCAAAGACTTCGCGCTTTATGGTGGCGGTCCCCTTTGCCAACTCAATGGTGGCGTAAGTTCGTCCTCGTCCCATTGGTCAATCGCCTTCCTCGCTCTGGCTCTCGGCACTCTCCGCCGCCGTTTCCGCTCCGCCAAACATTGAACCCCCGTTCATCCCCGCCAAACCGATCGTCCCATAAAACTGACGGCGAAACGCGCCTCGCGAGCTCCCTCCGCTCGCGAGCGCGGGCGGCTTTCGTCGCTCTCCTCGAGGGTTTTCAACACGCCGATCGTGACGCGCGCGGCGCCCTTTCCCGTGGCCGAGAGCAGCACATCCATTCGGCGCTGGTCACGGCGGTCATGAATGTCGTCGTCACGTTGTTCGCGGAAGCACGAGGAATCACGATTGCGGGCGAGCCCCGCCATTCCTTGCGCTCGTTGCACCAGCATTTGGCTCCGAGCCGCCAAGCGACGCTCATCGATACGTATGACGCATGGGCGCTCATCGCGGGCCAAGGGCCGCTGAAGTCAGCGAGCGTCGATATTGCCGTGCCGGACCCGGTGGTGTGGTTTTTGCTCGACGCTTTGCTCGCGGGTGGTAGCGCGCCGGTTGATTTCTCCGAGCTCGATGTCGAACACATTGGTACGTTTTACGAAGGGCTAATGGCCTTCGATTCGCTCGATTCGTCGGTGCATTACGACATTTCGTTGGTAATTGATGTTCGGGATACGCTGACCGATGATCGCCGACGCCTTGGTGCACATTACACATCCCGCGTCATTACTCGCATCGTCGTGGAGCGCGCTTTGAGTCCCCTCATTGCCTCGTTGAAATCTCCTGATGAGCTTTTGGCGTTGCGGGTATGCGATCCGGCCATGGGTTCCGGAGCATTTCTCCTTGAAAGCTGTCGTTATCTCGCGGACCAATTCTTACGTCTCACCGGTAAAGACGGACAAACCATTGGCCAAGCGCGGCGTCTCCTCGCGCAACATTTTTTTCACGGAGTCGACAAGAATCCGCGCCCGGCCGAATTTGCCCGCTGGGCCTTGTGGATTCTCACTTCG
>DAOMZH010000250.1:0-4750 GCA_035437985.1 Polyangium sp. (in: bacteria)
ACGGAGCATTACCGCCGCCAGCCGAAATCGTCACGCCGGTGCTCGCTTGCGCGTACGTCGCAACGATACCCGTCGCACCCGTGGGGCCTGTGGCGCCTGTGGGACCCGTCGCACCCGTAGGACCCACGGGACCTGGTGCGCCGTCCATGCCATTCATACCATTCGTACCAGCCGCACCCGTTGGACCCGTGGGGCCCGTTGGTCCCTGCGGGCCAATGAGCCCCGTGGGCGAACCCGTCCATTCACCCATGCTATTGATGACTTCGACCCCGCCAACCGAGACGCTCGTGGGGTGAATGTCCCCAAAAACATCGCCAGCGACCATTGCATAAGGAACGCTTTGCACGGCGGCCCGAGGCGTCATTTCCGGGTCCATTCCGACGGTAATGCCCATGTACTTCACGGACCCATCGAAAACCGGACCCATGGGACCGTTGAGGGGCATGAGGTCGCCCAAGGTGGCCGAGAAATACCCTTCATCGAAAGTGACCGAATGCGTTTCGGTCCAAATCTCGGTCGTGTCCATCTCATTGGCGTAAATCTTGAAGGTGACGTCAATGGTGCCAGTCACGGGCATCTTATTGGCGTCGTAGAGCCGGCCCTGATGAGTAATCGTTTGCGGCACCGCGTGCGCGTCGGCCATACCTGCGAGCAATGCGCCCGTGGCAATCGAAGTCGAAATCAGATGCTTGATCGTTTTTACTGTAGTCATGGCAAGCTCCCGGTCGCTCCGATGAGTCCGCCCCGCATTACGTAGCTGGGCGATGTCGTCGTCGTCTGAATTTGGGTCGGCTGACCGACCGTATAAACCATTGAGTAATTAGGGCTCTTCATGAATTGACCGCCATTGACGATCTCCATGCCTTGGTGCCCAGGAATAACGAGCGGGTTTCCACCGCCAGAACCGCCAGCGCCACCTGCGCCGCCAATTCCGCCTGTCCCACCGACGCCACCCGTCCCACCAAAACCACCCATGCCGCCTGTACCAGCTGAACCGGCAGTTCCTCCAGCTCCACCAGCTGCGCCGGAGCCACCAGATCCGCCAGATCCGGTTTTACCACCCGTACCTCCAACGCCTGAACCCGACGTATCGCCGGTACTGGACGTTGACGAAGTAGTCCCAGTCGTCTCACCAGAGCAAGAAGCAGCAAGTACAGTCAGAAGAAGCGCGGTCAAAAACACTGCCGCTGCGTTGGTTATCTTCATCCATTGCCTCGCGGATCGTGCAACCAGGTCCGTAGTGAACAACGGTTGTTCCTGGAAAACAAGTAAGAATTTACGGTAGCTCGACGGAGTGCCGAACCCCTCGCAAGCAGGTCGTTCGTTGCCTCTGTTGCTTACAGTGAGTCCGGCGTTCGTCCGGAGCAAGAAATTTTCCTAGACCGCCAACGAATGATGATTTTAGGTCCGTCCTGACGATGTCCTTCCTTGCTTCTCACCCCCGACCATTCGCCCTCGGCATCCTACTTTTCGGCAACGTGTGCTTGCACGCCCAACCAACACGAGCCGAACCTCATGCGACCTCGCAATCATGCCGGACAAACGATGCGTCATCAAAAACCACATGCGCCCCAAAAAAACCTTTGCGTGAGCGGCGAGGTTTGTCGGCGGCGGCGGCGTTTGTCCCAGGACTTGTCGTTCACGGTGCCGGGCACTTTGTCACTGGACAAACTCGCCCGGGGTTTGCCCTGCTTGGCGCGGAAGGCATCGGCTTGGCCCTGATCCTTGCAGGTCTTGGAGGCACGGCAGCAACCGGAGCAACCCGTCGATTCATCGCTCCCATGGTGCTGGGCATTGCGACGGGAGCCGCGTTTTTCTTCCTTCCTGCCCTTGCAGATATCTACGGAACGCTTGCGCCCGAAGGAGGCACAGGTTCACCCCTGCTCGTCTTGCCCACGCTCGAATCGCACCTCGGCGTCGCGTACGTCCATGATCCCAACTTCACCTACAGCTTGTTTCTCAATCCGGGTCTCGACGTTCGTCTACGTTCGTTTCGACTTTCGACGACCGCCTACTTTGCCCTCGATGATTCCAATGCGCGCGCTCGCGCCGCCGTGGCCTATCGTTTTTTCGGGCCCGGACCACGAGGTTCCGCAAAAACCAAAGACGGCTCGTACCTCGAAGCCGAGTTTGCCATGACGCACCATGCGTACACCTCGAATGGTTTCTCGGTGACGACCGGAGAGATCAACCTTGCAGGGCGACTCGACCTCGAGCGTGTTGGTCCGACCCTGAAAGGCTCGTTTGCGGAGCTCGGGCTGGGCATCGCGTGCGCCGCGCATCATTACGACGGCATCGGCACCGAAGTAAACGACTTGCTCACGCCGCGATTCGCGTTTGGAATGTACATGGGCCATGTGGGTTATCCACGAGGAGAGCTCATGGCGTATTACGATCATCGGCACGATGGGTTTGCCGGAGGGTTCAAGTCCCGCGGCCTAGGCAGCGGAATCGCTGGACATTTGGGCCTCGCAGGACGGGTGCTCGCGACGCGTACGTGGGGTTTGACCTTCGACGCTTCCGCAGGTTCAGCCTATGTCGGACAACTCGGCGTGCTCGTTCGTTACGGAGGACAGCCATGAAGACCTTTGCTCGATCGCTCATCAAAATCGTGATTTTCGTTGGAGCACCAAGCATTTCGTCGTGCCTCGACGTAGCTACGGGCCGAGCTCGTCGAGACTTGGAAATCGGCCGTTCGGATGCTGCGGGTGTGCACGTCGAGGTCGATGGCGGACTCGCGGCCGTACGTTCCCTCGACGGCGACAAACTCCATTTATGGGCGAGCGCGCCAAGTTTGTCTTTCCGAATCGATCGGCCGGGCCAGGCGATTGGCTCGGTGTTTCGGGTGCGGATCGAGAACGTGCTCGACGATGCGAGGTTGACGGCGACGTCGAGCGCCATGGAGGCGTTGGCGGTGACGGAGGTGGAAAGTCCGCATCCGACGGAGCGAACGTGGGAGTTTCCATTTCCGGCAAGTGACTCGGTGAAGCTCGAGCTTCGCGCGCCGGATGTTTCACTAGACGAACCATGGCGGTTTGCCGTGTACGCAGATGTGCAAGAAGCACTCGGAAACGTCCAGGACATTTATGCGAAGATGAACGAGACGCCGAAGATTCGATTTGCGCTCATTAGTGGAGACTTGACGAGCCAAGGAACGGTCGACCAATTGGAAGAATTTCAATCGGCGATGAAAATCTTGAAATTCCCTTGTTTTGCGACGCTCGGCAATCACGAGCTCGGAACGCGAGACGACCTGTATCACGATTATTTTGGTCGCGGAAACTATTCATTCGTATTTCGGGACGTACGCTTCACGATGCTGGATTCAGCAAGTGCCACAATTGATCCGCTGGTGTATTCATGGCTCGACGATTGGACCAATGCGGGTCGGGAGGGGCTGCATGTCGTGACGATGCACATTGCGCCGATTGATCCGGTTGGCGCGCGAAATGGTTCATTTGCGAGCCGAGGCGAAGCGGACAAACTCCTGATGAAATTGGCCCGCGGAAATGTAGATTTGACGCTATATGGGCATGTGCATTCGTTTTATGCGTTCGAGAATGCGGCCATTCCGGCATTCATTTCGGGCGGTGGGGGAGCGATTCCAGAACGCATGGACGGCATTGGGCGACATTTTTTGACGGTCGACATAAAGCCGCCCCAAACCATCGAACAAGTGGCGGTCGTGCGCGTGGATTGATGCCCTGCATCGAGTTTGGCAGGCTAGAACATTGACGTGAATCTTGAAACGAGGACGGGTCGCCCAAGACGTCCGGGCGACCCGCTTTTTGGGGAGGGATCAGGCCGCGCGTCGACGACGCAGGCCCGCAATCAAAGCGCCAAGCGCGAGCAAGAAGGCCGAGCCCGCCGGCGAGGAGTTTGTCGTGGTCGAAGCGCAGTCGCAGCCACCTTCGGTGATTGGTCCGGGGTTTCCTCCGGCACCAGCCGTGCCGCCTTCGCCATTGCCGCCAGCACCAGCTGTGCCGCCCGTGCCACCGGTCGATCCACCAGCACCGGCCGTTCCGCCCGTGCCACCGGTCGATCCACCAGCGCCAGCCGTGCCGCCCGTGCCACCGGTCGATCCACCAGCGCCAGCCGTTCCGCCCGTTCCGCCGGCGCCACCAGCACCACCAGCGCCACCAGTGCCATCGGTCGTGCAGGTGCCAGCTTTGCAGGTGCCCGTGGAGCACGCCGTGCCATCGGGTTTGGCCGGGTAGCTGCAAACGCCGGTCGCATTGTCACACGCGCCGACATCTTGGCATTCGCCTGGATTGTCGCAGGTAATGGCCATGCCGCCACAGACGCCTGCTTGGCAAGAATCCATGGTCGTGCAGGGACTGTTGTCATTACAAACCGTGCCGTCAGTAGAAATCGGATTGCTGCAAGTGCCCGTCGTCGTATCGCAAGTGCCGACGTCGTGACATTGATCCGAAGCCGCACACGTCACGGGGTTTGCCCCGGTACAGGTGCCGGTTTGACACGTATCCGTCTGCGTACAAGCGTTTCCGTCGCTGCATGCCGTACCGTCAGCCGCTGCCGGGTTCGAGCACATGCCCGTTGCGGTATCGCAGGTGCCCACGACGTGACATTGATCCGAAGCTACGCACGTGACCGGGTTTGTCCCAGTACACACGCCCGCTTGACACGAATCGGATTGCGTACAAGCGTTGTTGTCGCTGCACGTCGTGCCGTTTGGTGCATTCGGATTCGAGCACATGCCCGTTGCCGTATCGCACGTACCCGCCACGTG
>DAOMZH010000250.1:4850-11992 GCA_035437985.1 Polyangium sp. (in: bacteria)
ATCGCACGTACCCGCCACGTGACACGCATCCGAAGCTACGCACGTAACGGGGTTTGCCCCGGTACACACGCCCGCTTGGCATGTATCCATTTGCGTACAAGCATTGCCGTCATTACACGTCGTGCCTGCGGCCACGTTCGTAAAGACGCACATGCCGTTCGCCGGATTGCACGAATCGTTGGTGCACGAATTGTTGTCGTTGCACGTCACGCCCGCGCACAAGTTCGTACAACCCGCCGGATCAGGAGCGATGGTCCAGAACGGCGTATTCGTGATGCCCGTTGCGACAACGCTGTCGATGAACCAGCCCAACCGGTTTGTCTGGTGCACAGCATTGTCCGTCGCAATGCGGAAACGAATACGCACGGTTTGTCCGGCATACGCGGTCCCGAGGTTCAACGTCACCGTATTGGTGTTCGGCCACATTGCATTTTGCCTACCGTACGCCGCGCGTCCCGCGAGCGGATTGCCCGATCCGGCTGCCAAAGCTGCACCATAGCCGGTCCCGATGTCCGTCCACGTCATGCCGTTGTCTTTCGTGATTTCAACAACGCCACCGTCGTAGCGGATTGTGCCCGTTGCGTTGCTGTCAAAGTCATGCCGATGTGTAAAGGCAATCGTGAAATTGCCCGTCATCGCGACAGTCATGTTTGGCGACTCGATGGCCGTATCCGAAATGTTGGAATGATCAGCACCATTGTACCAATAATCCCCGAGGACCTGACGTTGGCGATTCCAAAGCGCCAATGCCAGCGTCTGGTAGCGCGTATTGCCCCATTTCACCCACGGACTCTTCGGGCTCTCGAACTCCTCCGTCGCCGAGCTCGTCGGAACGTCGTCGTAGTTCATTTGCCCCGTCAATGCCGCACTTACAGGGCTCACACAGGTCGTCGCGTTTGTCGTGGTAACTGCAAAATCGGCGTCCGTGATCGCGGTGGTTCCCGCCGCTAGTGCCACGGGGATGCTCGCAGAACCAATGGCTCCTGGCGCAATACTCGCAATCGTGGCCGTCGTGCCACTGGGGAACGTCACGGCTCCGGTCGTGGACGAAATGCTCACCTGCGTATTGAGCAAATTGCCAAATCCAGGATTGTACACCTGGATGTTGACGGAGCCCATTTCGCCGGTATCGACAACGCCGTCGTTATCGCAGCCGGGGGTCTCCGTAAACGTCGTCGTGAGGGGCTGCAGGATGCCCGTATTGTCGAAATCTTCGACCACTCCGGTATGCGTGGTCGACGAAATGGGCGGCGAGACAGCGCATGTCCCGATACCCCGCGCGGCAAACCCATCGGCGAGCAGTTTGGCGTCATTCACGTCTACAGAGCGGGCAAATGCCAAAATGGCGTCACGCTGCTGCGTGTATGTCGGATCATCGGGCGTTAGCGCCAAACCACCGGTGAGGTAATCGGCCATGCGCCGCTTGGCCTCGCTAAAGGGATGACCACCATTGATGATCAGTTCGGTGTACGCTTGGAACAACATCGTCGCCCAAACTTCACCCGCATTGTGCACTTCGTGATTTTCCCCGGCAAACGCATATCCCGGAGGTAGTGCTACGCCTTGCGTGATGTGCTTGAACGTCATGCCATTCTTGTTGAAATCGCGCGTGTACGGGAAACGACGAATGCCGTAATACGCCGCATCGCCAAATGCATCCGACGCATAAATCGCATCGGCAAACGTTCCGGTACTGACATCGTCAGGAGCCCGAATCGACATGTGCAAAGCGATGAAATCACCCCAGCCTTCACTTTGGCTCGGACACTGCCCGCTGTAGAAGTTGGTGTTGAGGTAACTCGTACACGCCGTCTGGGGAATGTAGCGATGGTGGTAGTAGTGCCCCCATTCATGGGCCACGATCTGATTGTCGAGCGTGCCGTCGCGATTAACCTTGGGCGTACCTCGGAACATCGTGAGGTTTTGGGTTTGGCTCGCCATTGCCGTCTTGAGAGTCGTGCCTGCATCCTGCGTAATGCTCAGCGTGGGAATGGTGGCATTAAACATGGCATCTTCCGCCATGCCCGGTGCCTGACCGCCTTGGTTGTTGGCAATGATGATGCCTACGGCGCCAGCGGCCTCGGCACGAGATGCCTTCGACTCGAACGTGCAGTTACCACGATTGACGACGACAACCCGGCCCGAGAGGTTATTCGTGGGCGCTTCACAGAGATCGTTGACATCCATGCCCATTCCATCCGCAGCGAGGATGCCTTGCCCCATTTGGTTGAACGATGTCGGGCCGAACGCCGCCACGCCCGAATCCCACTGCTGGTTGAGTGGTTGCGCCGAGACATACGCATCGCTTGCGCCGAGGAACACGTACATTTGCATGCGCGGCGATTGACCATCGGCCGGTGTCGCCATGTTCGCATTGTCGGTTCCGCTGTAGTCCTGCGCTTCCGCAAGGAGCGGATCGTTTTGCGCGCCTCCGCGACCAAAGTTGCTCACCTGCGCATTCCCAGCCGCCTCGTTGAAGCCCGAGTCGTAGAAATAGTCATGCAGCCAGTTGTTCATGTAAAACAACGACGTCACGGATGCATTACGCTGCGTGACACTGGCATCCGGGGCGAGCGCAGTGTCGTAGGTGTAGTCGAAGTTGCCCGGCGATGACGGACCAGGCCGAACATCCGTAGCCTGATAGCCGTTGACGTTGTTGATGTCGGCGTACGCGTTGACGTTGTTGCCGTTTGTCGCGGTCGCGTTCGCCGGAAGCCACGGATCGAACGTGCCGCCAGGATTCGTGTTGAACCCGTCCATGTTCACGATCGACGACGCGATGAACGGCGGATTTTGTCCGTTTGGCATGCCCGTCGGATGCGGCGTCCAGTCCGCGATCGGACCATCGAGAGGCGTCTTGTCGCCCGTCGTCTCCGCCCACAATCGATAGTTGTACGCCGCGTTCTCCGTCAGATGATCGCGCTGCAAAAGCTCGCCATCTTCCGCCGACACGACATAGCTCCAAAGATCAGCGTCCGAGGATCCTTCGTGCGCCATGTCGAGCTCGAGGTAATATGCCGGGACCAACCGATCCGGCAACGCGTAGAAAATTTTCTTCGCCCGCGCCGGGTTTGCAAAGACAATCCCAGCTTGCTTCGTCCCCGTCGACCGCACGAGGTCGTAGTAGCGATACCCGTTCTCCTCACGGCCCAAATCGCGCAAATTAGAACGCAGGATCGCGATGCCGACATGATGGTCGAACGCATTCGCGACCGCCTGATCGTGCGGCACGACAAACGACCGCGTCCCACCAGCTGCTGGCGTCGACCCAACATCCGGGTGCAGGTTTCCCGCAACCGCGATGACGTCACCTTGACGATCCATCAGCACCTTCATCGTGTGATTCAAGACCTCGATGCCGTCGATCTTCTGGCCAAGCTTGACGATGATTCCGCCTCGACCCGTATCGTGAATATTCCGCACTGACGTGGCCGCCACGGCGTCTGCAGACAAACCGTAAAGCGCCATGTTCTTTTCGACGAACTCGAGCGCAATCTGCGCCGGGGGTACGGTCATGGCGCGTGACGCGAACTGCGCAGCGTCGGGTGGCGCGACCCATAAAAAGGTTGGCACTCCACGTTTCTCGTCGACCGACGCGACTGTGCCAACCGATGTTTGGATCGGCTGACCTGCGTTGACGAGTGGTGCAGCGCGCATCGCTTTATTGATGTCGACTCGCGGCGTCGCCGCATGAACACTCGAAGCCCCTAGCAACGCCAGGGTGAGCGGTACCATTAGGAAATGACGTTTTATCACCTGAACTAGCTCCGAAACGGAACAACCATGATCGAAGTCGTCCTGATCTCGAAGCTCCTACCTGGAACGTCGAGGTCGAACATTACGCCGAGGTTACGGTAAAACCTGACCAATTCGTACAGTTTTTTCCACACTTGCCGATCTGAATTGCGTTACAATTTCAAGGGTTGGGAACGTCCAGATCGCTTTTTCCTGCACCTTTTACATCGACAACGATTTCCACCGCCGCATCGTCATCGCGAACGGGAAGTTTTACCAGGAGCGCATCATAACGACGACGCAAATCCTGCCGATCAGGGGCAGCCAGTAATGCCCGTCGCTGAATTCGCAACGCTTCCTCGATATCGCCACCAGCCGCTACAACGTGCGCCAAATCATCCAAGGTACTTGCGTGATTTGGTTCAATCGCCAATGCAGATTCGTAAGCAATGCGAGCTTCCTCCAATTTCCCCATCTTTTCGGAGACTTTTCCCACACCAACCCAAGCCGGCACAGTGGGCCACGACGCAATGCTCCGTCGATATTCCGCCAGGGCTCCGTCGAAATCGCCTCGACTTTGCAAAAGCTTGCCCAGGGCTTGATGAATTCGTGGGCCATCTCGCCCCACCATGGCCAGACGTTTCTCCGCCACTTCGAGGCGTTCCACATCGCCTCGAGCAACGGATTGTCGCCTTCCGATTTCTTGTTCCCACGCGGCAACAATCCAGAACGTCACAGCAATCAGCCCAGAAAGAACGACAAACCATTTTCCGGCGGCGATCCTGCGTGACTGGACAGTTTCTTGTGCTCCCGAAAATCGACCATCAACCAAGGTTTCTCGCACCGGCGCATCGCGTAATTTCCAAATGACGCCATCGAGCAAAAAATGATGCAAGTTCACCGCGGAGGCAACGAGCATATCGAGCCCCGATTCGTGCGGCATTCGGGTGAGCCCGCCCTTGACCGAAATGAGCACCGGAAAAACCCATAAAGCCGCCCCCGCAAAAATCGTCATGCCCGCGTAACGCGCCCACGAACCCAATTCCGTGGTGGTCCTACCGGACGTACGCGCCAAATACAATGAAATCCACAGATATTGCACGCTATGGGCAATCGCGACCCAGATGAATGCCAGAGCCGTCGGGCCGTTGGGAGAAACCCATTCCGGGACAAACCTCCCCAGAACCACTGGCAAAACAAACCAAATCCCTTGACTGGCAAATAACGCTAACGCCGGTGCGCACATTCCTTTCGTTGTTCGCCGAAAAACCCCGACGATCGCCAGAATCGTCGTCACGAAATACGCAATGCCGAGACAAACAAGCGCTCCTTGGGCAAAACCTTCCGGAATCCCAAGCGCCACGAAACGTACCGCATCACGGGCCGATGGCGCCGCATACAACGGATCGTTCACCGCCAGCGCTGACCTTCGATGAATGTTGACGAAAACGAGCAAAAACGACAAGACAAAGGACAAACGTACGAGCCGGCGAAAACCCAGAGTGACTTCCGCCCCGGCACGGCGCAAAAACATCATCACCAAACCGAAGTTTTGGGCCGCGTAATGCCAAGGACTCCATGTCAAATACAGCGTGACGAGTGCGGACCCTCCTTTTCCCGAAAAAAGCGTCGCGACAAACGCTCCCCAGACCAAAAGCCCGAACGCCCACGCGTATCGCCCATAACGCTCGCGCGACGCGGGAGCTCCGTACACGCGCTCGAGCGTCGCGCCATAATGCGGCAAGCCCGTGAATAAAATGACGAACGGGAGCCAGCCCTGTATCCGATCCATCGTCGGATGAATTGCCGCCAAGATCGACGCGACCAGGGCATAACCCAACCCACAGCCGAACAGCAAATCGATACTCGGACCAAAAAGCCAAGGTCTGGGAACCTTCACCGACGCGGACATGCCCAATTGCTCATGAAGAGATGAGAAAAACGGCAAATCTCCTGGGCGTCAAGCCTGAGCCAATTTGGTCTTCCCAGAGCGCGTTTTCGCCACAACAGCCTCGAACGACCCAAGCGCGAAGTCCGTGCCGCCGATGCGCAAGTCAATTCGATACAACCCCGGATGATGCTTTCGAATCGTCCGATCCACCAGCGAAATCCGTCCTTCGAGGCGCAAACGGTGCTGCGGTTCGAGTTTGACGCGGCGCAATTTGAACACCTTCGACCGCATTTTTCCCGTCGCGCCAGGATGATGCATCACGTAGTCGACCACCAATTCTTGTGACTTTTTCGCTTCCGAAACGAGGTCGAAAGCCATTGCCACGCTGGACCCCAAGGTCACCTTGTTCGGCGTAATCGCAATCGACTCGATCCGAACCTTGGGTTTCGTTCCTCCACCAAGCAATTGAATGGCGCCCACGTGACCACGTTTGACGAGCCAACGCAAAGCATGGCGAATGATCCATTTACGTTCGGCGCTCGCCCCCTGACTCCAACGCCCGCAAACATCGACCACGAGATCCGGATGATCTTTGGCAATGTCATTGAGGCTATTGGCCACGGAGCGTCGCACATAAAGAGCGGGATCGTCGCGCAATTTTTCGAGCAATTCGAGCACGGGAGCGGGATTTTGAATAAAGGGTGGCAAACGCACCGCCCAGGGCAAACGCGGACGTGTTCCTTCCGAAACGAGGCGCCGAACGTGCTCATTGGCATCGTTTGTCCAGGAATGGAGCACGGCCAGGGTCCTGCCTGGATCCCGTAAAATGAAATAGCGAATGGAAAATTCCGCGGAGAACTTTTGGGTGAGCACATATTGCGCCCGCATCGACGCGTCAAAATGATCGAGTCCCCATTTCGAGACGAGCGTCACGTGCGGCAAATAGAAAAATGCCGACATCGATCCTCCTTCTTTGTCCAGAGGGACATCGACCGAACGCAAAAGAATATCCACCGCCCGCTCGTAATCACTGGGGAGGCTCTTCGCCAGCGCGTCGGCAAAATGTTTGCCCCGGTCCAATAATTCGAGTTGCGCCAAACCTTTTGTTGCTTCAGCAACGAACGCGTCCCCAGGAAAGTCCGCATATACGGGCTTGATGCTGAGCGCGATGCGTCGAGCGAGACGTTCGTCGAAAAAATCCTTGAGCGGTGCGGCCATGACGCACCATTGCTCATTTCTCGCCACGGCGTCCATGAAAATGTGCACGACGTCGTCGAACGACGTCCTGAAAGCATGCCTCGCGTCATGCGGCCCGCGTCGGATGATGACGCAGGATGGCGCAACGCGAGCCGCTTGGAATTTCCACCTGGACTCCGCAATTTCGCGTAGGCTCACTGTCGCCAATGTTGCCCGAATCAAACGAAAAACCGGACCGATTCGAAGTCCTCGGTCGTGCTGGCAGCGGCGGAATGGGAGACGTCTTCAAGGCGCTCGACCAGGCAACGGGGCAACATTG
>DAOMZH010000251.1:0-11966 GCA_035437985.1 Polyangium sp. (in: bacteria)
GCACTCATGCCGCGCAGGCTACACCAATGCGACTCCGAAATCAATGGGCCTCCATCCCGAGCCGCGAACATCGCAGATTACAGCGCTACGATCGGATCACATTCGAGCCCCAGCAATTCAGCACGAACTTCGCCCACCAGAAAAATCGACCCGACGACCAGCACGACATCGCCCTCGTCTGCCAAAGCGAGCGCCCGATGGATTGCTTCCCGCGGCTCGGACACCATTTCTCCCGAAAAGCGAGCGGACATTTCTGCTAACGCCGCCGGGGCTCGGCCTTTGGGTTGCGTATACACGCGACGTGCGGCCAATGGCGCAATCAAATTGAGCATCGTCGACCATTCTTTGTCCGCCAAGGCTCCGAAGACGAGGACCATGTGCCCAGGCTCCCACCCCTGCGCGCGCAGGTACGCCACGAGCCCTTCTGCCCCGTGCGGATTATGCGCGCAATCGAGAAGAACATTCTTTCGCTCGTATTTGACCCATTCGAGCCGCCCCGGCCACCGCGTTTCCGACAAACCTTTTTTGATTGTCGGTAAAACCTGCGGAAATCGAGTCGCCGCGATCTCGGCCAACCCCACCGCCACTGCTGCATTGGCGAATTGATGCGCACCGGGTAAGGACAACGCCGCGGTAACCCGCATCCCCGAGGGCAAAACGATTTGAGCTTCGTTATTTTGTGAAATCACCTCAATGTGTTTACCCACGGAATGCACGGACGACACGCCAACCCGCTCCGCCATTTCCAAAGCAGCCATCATGGCTTCGGGTTCGAGCGGTCCCAAAACGACCGGCACACCTTTTTTGAAAATACCTGCTTTTTCACCCGTTATCGCCGATAACGTCGAGCCCAATATGGACGTATGATCAAGAGCAATCGACGTAATCGCTGTCGCCAATGGTTGTGGAACCACGTTTGTCGCATCCAACCGTCCACCAAGACCAACCTCGAGCACCCCAATATCGATTTTTGCCCGGTGAAACACGACAAATGCCGCTAGGGTCAGGATCTCGAAAAACGTCGCATTCTCAGGAGCGGCCTCCATGACCAGTTCCAGCGCTTCCGCAAAAGGGTCGTCCTCGACGGGTTCACCTGCAATGCGGATTCTTTCGGCCAATCGACACAAATGCGGGGATGTGTAAAGGCCCGTGCGTAAACCGGCAGCTTCAAAAATCGACGCCACCATCGCACTCGTCGAACCTTTGCCGTTCGTCCCGGCAATGTGCACAAACGGAATGGCCAGGTGCGGATTGCCCAATTTGGCTAATGCTTCGACCATGCGATCAAGGCCGAGCACCATGCCAAACCGTGCACGGCGGGGCAATGTCTCGAGAAATGGCAACAACCGCGGAGACGTCATCGTCTTGGAGCAGAAGTTCGGGCCGCGGGAATCTTGTCCCGGCGCAGTTGAGCCCCATTACGCAAATGTCCGAGCAACATGCCGATGGACTGTTTCATCTCCAATCGAGAAAGGATGAGGTCGATCATGCCGTGTTCGAGTAAAAATTCTGCGCGCTGAAAACCGGGTGGTAAAGTTTGTCGAATCGTATTTTCAATAACGCGTGGCCCGGCAAAACCAATGAGCGCTTTTGGTTCGGCGATATTGACGTCGCCCAAAAACGCGAAACTCGCCGCGACACCTCCGGTCGTCGGGTGCAATAGCACCGAAATAAATGGCAATTTGCGTTGCCGAAATCGTTCCAGCGCCGAGACACTTTTGGCCATTTGCATGAGCGACAAGATGCCTTCTTGCATGCGCGCGCCGCCCGATGCGGAAAGAAGCACGACGGGCAATTCTTCTTCCGTCGCCCGCTCGAAAAGTCGGGTGATTTTTTCCCCGACGACCGACCCCATGCTGCCGCCCATGAACGCGAAAATGAAAGCTCCGTACGCAATCGGCCGTCCCTGGAGTTTGGCGCGACCAATCTCCATGGCCTCGCGCGCGCCGGTCTTCTTTTGGGCGACGGCAACTCGCTCCTTGTATGAACGACCATCACTGAAATGCAATGGATCGCCAGGTTCGAGGTGCGCATCCCACGTTTCGAGCTCGCCGTCATCACAAAGCAATGCTCGAAAACCCTCTGCCGCAAGCTTATGATGATGACCGCACCGCGGACAAACCTCGAAATTACTTGCGAAGTCATCCGCGGTGAGGGTTTCGGAACAACCTTCACAACGCCGAAATACGCCAGCGCCAATCGTGCGTTTTTCGTGCGCGCTCGGGTGCGTTTTTTCCGGCCAACTCATGTTCAAGCACCAAGATCGATTTCTTTGATTTCGGGTGACACGAGCAGCGAAGGTTCGGTCTTCTCCTGAATCTCGCGCACGGACAAACCAGGAGCGATCTCGCGTAACACGAGCCCTTCGGGCATCACGTCGACAACGGCCAAATCGGTAATGATCCGATGGACGACTCGACGCCCCGTTAGCGGCAATGCGCATTCTTTCAGGATTTTGGGAGCGCCGTTTTTCGCGGCGTGATCCATGATTACGACGACCCGCCGCGCCGAAGCAACGAGGTCCATTGCGCCGCCCATGCCCTTGACCATTTTGCCGGGAACCATCCAATTGGCGAGGTCCCCTTTTTCCGACACTTCGAGCGCGCCGAGAATGGCCAAATCGATATGACCACCGCGAATCATCTCGAAACTCTCCGCACTCGAGAATATCGCGGCCCCGGAAACCATCGTGACGGTCTCTTTGCCCGCATTGATGAGATCGGCATCTTCGGACCCAGCTTCGGGCCAAGGTCCAATACCGAGAAGTCCATTTTCACTCTGCAAGACGACGTTCATTCCCGCGGGAATGTAGTTCGCCACGAGCGTGGGCATACCAATGCCCAGGTTGACGTAAAATCCGTCCCGAAGCTCGGCCGCTGCTCGGCGTGCAATTTGCTCTCGCGAAAGGCCCATGATGACTCCTTATGCCGCCGCTCCAGCCGGCTTGCGCACTGTCCGACGCTCGATACGCTTTTCGTATTTTTCGCCTTGAATCAACCGATGCACGTAAATGCCCGGCGTGTGAATCATATCGGGATCGAGCGCCCCGACCTCGACGATTTCTTCGACTTCGGCAATCGTCACTTTCGCCGCCGCGGCCATCATTGGATTGAAGTTCCGCGCCGTGCGTCGATAAACGAGATTACCGCTCTTATCGGCTTTCCAAGCCTTGACGAGCGCAAAGTCTCCGCGAATCGCCGGTTCGAGCACGTAATCGCGACCGTCGAACGTGCGAACCTCTTTCTTTTCCGAATACTTTTTGACCGAACCATCGGCATTGTAAAGAACGGGCAAACCCCCTTCACTAATGGCCGTATGCGCCCCGGTTGGCGTGTAAAACGCCGGAATTCCCGCACCGCCGGCACGAATTCGTTCCGCCAACGTGCCTTGAGGCGTCAATTCGACTTCGAGTTCCCCCGTCAGGTACTGCCGTTCGAACTCTTTGTTCTCGCCCACATAAGACGAGATCATTTTTCGGATTTGCTTGTTCCGCAGCAAAATGCCGAGGCCAAAATCATCGACGCCGCAGTTGTTCGACACGACCACGAGGTCTTTGGTGCCGAGTTGCCGCAGAGCCGCGATGCAATTTTCGGGGATGCCACACAGGCCAAACCCCCCGGCGAGGATCGTCGCGCCGTCGGCGATGTCCCGACATGCCTCGAGAGCGCTCTGGTAGACCTTGTTCATACGGGCCGAGTGCTACCAGAGGCCAGGGCTGGTGGCCAGAGCGATCGAAATGTTCGTTCCTGAAATTTGGCCTTTGCAAATCAGCAGGCGTATCTCCTGCCTCGTGCGAAGCCCGGTTCGATTCCTCGCCCTCACCCTCACCCTCGCCGTCGTCGGGTTGCCCTTGGCGGTAGCGCAAGCTGCCCCACCAGCGGCCACGACACGTGCGAATGCAGCGAAACCTCCGGCGCCTGTCCGAAGGGCCAAGACCGATACGTCGACAGCCACGCGGCCCGGACGAACCACAAAGCCCGTCGTTCTCACGAAACCGGTAAAGCCTGCAGAGCCTCCGATTCGTGCGGATTCCGTAGGTCCGCCGAATGAAGGACGTCTCGAAGGCGGCATTCGACTCGATATTTCGAAACCGTACCTTCGCGGCGCGCCGATGCACCCGTCCGTGGATACGCATTGGGGTTTGCCCGCGCTCGTGCACGCGATCGATCATGCGGCAAAAGCGGTGACCAAAAAGTATCCCGGGGCGGTGCTCAACGTGGGCGATCTGTCGCGGCGTCATGGGGGAGAACTGGCGCGACATCATTCACACGAGAGTGGTCGCGATGCGGATCTCGGTTTTTACATCACGGATGGTCAGGGCAAACCCTTGTCGCGCGCGACGTTCGTGAAAGTGGACGACAAGCTGGCGGCCGAAGACATTGCGGGAGCACGATTCGACGTCGCCAAAAATTGGCTTTTTTTGCAAAATCTGCTGCTCGATCGTGACGCGCGCGTGAGCCACATTTTCGTTGCCGATCCAATCAAACAAGCTCTCCTCGCGCACGCCCGAGCACGCGGCGTTGCGCATGCGTTGTACGTGCGCGCCGCGCTCGTGATGATGCAACCGACGGGAGGTTTGCCGCACGATGATCATTTTCATGTGCGAATTTCTTGCCCCTCGTCGATGAAGAAAACTTGCGTCGAGTACGCGAAGAATGCGCCGAGCAAATCGCGATTGGGCAAAAAAGGGAAACAACGCACGGCGATAAAGACGCCTCCGCGGCGGCAGACGACAGATCCGAAGACGAACAAGCCGGCGCCGAATCAAGGAGCGCCTCGCCCTCGTACCGCATCGACAAACCCCCGTGGAGGTGGAGTTTTTCTTTCGCGAACGGCGAAAGCGGACAACGTCGATGGGCCAGACGTCCCGGCATCGCTTTGGGCGTTGGCGGATGCCACGTTAGGAACCGAAGGTGAACCGGCGCCGCGCAAAGATGCGCAGGAAGAAGCCGAGAGCGATAACGTGGATGTGAAAGAAGCGCTCGACGAAAGCGGCGAGCCGCGCATTACGCGTTAAAGTCGGGGCGAGCACCGCGCTGCGCGACGTCTCCTGCCCCGACAAACCCCAACGTACAATCCCGTGAAACTGTCAACCGCCGTGTTTTTCCTTTGGGAACTTCCCCAGAACGTGTTGGGCGCTATGAATTTCGCGGTCCAACACATGATGGGCAACGTGCTGCGCATCGAACGTAGACACGATCGGTATCTCGTTGAAATACGGGGCGACGGCGCCATATCACTCGGTAGCTTGGTTTTTCATACGAAACGAGATAATGCGTTTGTCCCTGTCGGCGCAGAGAATCGGGACCATGAATGGGGCCACAGCGTGCAATCGCGAATTTTCGGGCCATTTTATCTGGTGGTCGTTGGCGTGCCGTCGGTCATGCGCGTAGCGTATGCCATTTTGTATCGAGGTTTTACCGGGCACCGCTGGGGAGAGTATTATGACGGATGGCCGGAGAATTCGGCGGATCGATTGGGCGACGTGGATCGGGGGACGCGGCCGAAGGCGTAGGACGGATAGTATTACAATCCCCAGGGCAAAACTGGGGGACGGCAAAGTCGAGACCGTGCCGGTTCATGAGGCGTACGCAGTGTTGGCTATTCTCACAAGCCAAGAGCGGCGATAATTGTATCGCGGGGCGACGGGTCACGCCCCGATTTTCGATTCATCGTTCTCTTGTAGCTCTGCAACAAACTGCGGAGCCTTGGCGAGGACGACTCACTTTTGCCCATTTGTTCTGATTTGAGGTAGCCACCCAAATCGTTATTGAAAGTATTCTTGAACGCCGGTTCCTCGTAGACGGAGTCTTCCTGGCCCGGCGTCATATATTCGTCAACGACTTCTAGTGCAGTATCGAGGAGCACGCGCAACGCCGATTCATTTTGGGACTCAAAAAGCTTGAGCAATGCGCGAGTAAGATCTTTCGGCCCAGACCCCTTCGACTGACGTACCAGGATATCTTTCAAAAGATCGAGAACTACCATGAAAAACAAATATCTCGTTTGCCGGCGCGAACTCTTTGCTTTCCGGCCAAATTCGTATTCGCCCGTTCCTCCGAGGGTCTTTATGTGTAGGCGGTATGCTGCGTACAAGTCTTCTACGCCAAAGGGTTCGTCGACTCCTTCATTGTTGATGATACGCTTGAAAATCGTGCCGCTCGGGACAAACGCCTTGCCACTGCCAAAAGCTGCGCCTGCTTCAACAAGCCAACCGGCTCCATATACTCTCAAGAGATCAAATGCATTGGCCGAACTCTTGAATTGGTG
The DNA here is from genome assembly GCA_035437985.1 of Polyangium sp. (in: bacteria). Taxonomy (GTDB): domain Bacteria; phylum Myxococcota_A; class Polyangia; order Polyangiales; family Polyangiaceae; genus Polyangium. The sequence goes on from DAOMZH010000251.1 coordinate 6,271, forward strand.
TGCACTGGGGCTTTGCTTTTGGCGCGCAAGTTGCGACTCCCAACCACCCCGTTGGACTTCCAGAAAAATATCGTATTTTTCAGCCATTTGCCGCGCCCAACCTCGAAAATCCGACTTCAACGCGATAAAGTCCTTTTCTCGAATTGCATTTTGGCTATTCGTGTACTTTGTAATGTCATTCAGCAAACTGTCGCCATCGCCGACTTTTACAATCTTCGTTACGACCACACCACTTGCTGCATTTCCTCGCCATTTTTCATAGTTGGCACTCGTCCCACTTCCACCTGATTCTAACCGCTGATGACAAACCTCCCATATTGTGCGGGTGGTTTGACAACCGTTGACGACGTAAGGGTCGGTTAGTTCTACACTGCCGTTGCCATCGCCGGCGAAATCCGTAACAACGATCGTAATGCCATTGTTATAGAGTCCAAACAGCTCTGGGGTGTCCTTGAGTGTCCCCAACATCGCCTTGTTGACCTTACCTCTGCTACCTAGAAATCGTCGTACGTTTTTTTCATAGAGCTCGTCAATGTCGCCACTCTTTGCGCGATACGCCTTGAGGAACTCATATAAATCTAATAGCGATACCGCACCGACCATAAGATTCGCGCCTGATTGAGATAGCTTAGCCTTCATTGAGACACGAATTTTAGGTTCATTGACCTCTTCCACTGCGCGACGATAAATTGTATCGATCGATATCGATTCGACGTCAAACATTGGCCCAAGCGTACCGCGACCCATATCGCGTACTTGCTTGAGCGTTCTTTTCTCGTCGTCTGTCAAAGGATCCACCGTTGCGAAGACGAGGATGATCCGGTCTAGCTCCGATGCACGCTCTCGAAACATCGTCAAGCGCGCAAGAAGCCCTTCCGCGAGACTTGCAAGCCGCTGCCGCTTGCCATCCAATGTATCAATTACCTTTTTTGCCTCTTCTAGAACCGTATTGGTCCCAGAAAATGCTGTGCCATACTTACTCTGTACTAAGTACCAAACGTCTCCCTCTTTCCCGTCTCCTTCTGGCTCCTGTCCCTCACTTCGGTGAAGGTACGCCAGATCAATGCCTCCGTCCCCTGCGCCATCACAATAAACGAGATCATCCGAAGTGTCGTCAATGTCGAGCCAATGCGTCAACAATTTGCACGAGAAACGGCGTCCAAGCTCCGTGGTCGATGGTTTGCCAGAGCGAACGTCGCTCAACCACTGCTCTCGAAACGCTTCGTACTCGACTGCTATATTCATGAGATCCTCGCAGAGACCGCGTTGACCCGTACAGGATACAGCTAAAGTTCCAAAAATGAAAGTGCAAAAGCAACCGCAACGCGGTCGAGATTGTGGCGTCCGCCCGCTATCCCGTTCTGTCGGACCGATAACGACAAACCTCCTTAGGTAGGAGCAGAACGTCCTGGGCGCCCCACCGGGTTGCCACCGTGATTCCACGGGATCGCGCTCTCAACAATTGCTATGCCAACCAAAATGCTAGGGCAACATTTGCGACCAAATTGGACATACTTGTACGTCCACGTCCCGATGTAACCTATGAGGGCTCATCGTAGGCACACAGTTTTGTACTTGCTTCGCCAATACACCGCCAAATCCCCATCCTCTGCCCCCACACGCTCGAGCCACGAACACGGCGGCAATGGTAAATCCACCGTGCAAATGCAAACCGTGCGCTCCCGAGAAACGCTCTCCACATTTCGTAAAAATCGCGTCAATCGTTCACCGCTGAATGGGCAATACAGGAAAAACACCGTCCCAGTCGCGAATTCGTCGATCCGTTCTCCCGCATCGCCCTCGACAAACGTCACCTTGGACAAACCCAACTTTTCGACGAGCCGGCGCGCCGCTTGCACATGCCCCGATTGCACCTCGATACCCCGCACTTCGTGCCCCGTCAGCAAATGGAGCACCACTGCCGCTCGACCCACTCCCGAACCGATATCCAGGAATCGATCGTCGGGACGCATCGGAACACGCTCGGCAATGCGCAACAAAACATCGACCGCGCAGGGCAAATACGGCACGCACCCACCCGGTAATTCGGGTCCATCTGCGGGGAGTTCGTCCAGCCCCAACATTCTATCGACCCAGGCATCGCGGTCCAAAAACGGAACGCGCAATAATTCTTCTCGAAATCGCGCCGGGGTGCACGAGCCACGAATGATGAGATCCCGAAAGCTTTCCGCTGTTTGCTGAAAACGTTCGTCCACGGCCGCCGCTCAAGAAAAAAGCGCCATCAAGTCTTCACGCGTAATGCTCGTCGCGCGTCCGGCTTCTCCCAGTGCCGCGTCTGCAACGGCCCGCTTCTTGTCCTGCAAAGCCAAAATTCGCTCCTCGACCGTGTCTTTCGCGACGACCCGATACACGAACACGGGTTTGTCCTGCCCAATGCGGTGCGTGCGGTCCGCTGCTTGGTCCTCGACCGCTGGATTCCACCACGGATCGAGCAAAAAGACGTGATCGGCTGCGGTCAAATTCAAACCGACGCCACCCGCTTTGAGCGATAACAACATGACGGCCGGACCACCATCGGCTTGAAAATCATTCACGACGGTGCCTCGATCGGTCGTCGATCCATCCAAACGATTAAACGTAATTCCGGCCTCTTTCAAATGCGGCTCGACCAAATCCAGGAGCGAAGTCCATTGCGAAAATACGAGCGCTTTGTGCCCATCGGCCGCAGCATCGGACAAGGCTTCGACCAGCGCCTCGATTTTCGACGAACATGCTGCAGTTTGTCCAGGTACAAGCCCCGGATGGCAACACGCCTGACGCATACGCAAGAGGGCTTCGAGGGCCAGAATGACGTTCCCTCCTTCGGACAAACGTTTGACGACTTCGGGCAACGTGGCCGCGCGCACTGCATCGTACACCGCGCGCTCGTGTTCATCGAGCTCGACCATGAGGACATGTTCGGTGCGCGGCGGCAATTCGGGGGCGACTTCGCGCTTCATGCGTCGCAAAACAAAGGGGCGAATCTTTTCCCGCAATCGTCGCGAGACATTCAAATCACCACCTTCTACCGGCAGCGCATATCGCTCACGAAAATCACTCCGCCCGCCGAGCAACCCACGATTGGCAAAATGCATCTGGCTCCAGAGTTCGTCCAGGCGATTCTCGACGGGCGTGCCGCTCAAGGTCAATTTGAATTTACCCCGCAACGTAAAAGCAGCTTTTGAAACTTGGCTATCGGGATTCTTGATGGATTGCGCTTCGTCGAGGACGATGGAATCCCATTCGATGGCCGACAAGATATCCACGTCCATGCGGAGCATCGAATACGTTGTGAGCGTGACGTCGACGTTTTCATCGAGCGAACGTTTGGGCCCATGATACATCGCGGTCTTGAGACTCGGGCGGAATTTACGAATTTCCGCCTCCCAATTGAATAACACTGTTTTGGGACAAACCACGAGCGTTCGGCCGCGAATCGAGCACAAGGCCTGCAAAGTTTTACCAAGACCCATGTCATCGGCAAGGATGCATCCGAGCCCCGTGTTGCGCACGAATGACAACCAATCGACACCCCGCGATTGATATGGGCGGAGGGTTGCTTGAAGGTCCTCGGGCAAGGGAGCTTCGGGTATCCCGGAAAAACCATCGAGCAATGGAACGAGCATCGACAAACCGGGTGGTTTGGGCGCGTCGATCTCGTCGCACAATTTGGCCAGTGTCGGCAATAGTGCCGGAGGAATCGATTGATCGTCCGTCTCGGCCCGCGCCGCCAAAAGGTCCGCGACTCGCTCTCCGTATTTGTCGAGCCAATCGTCGGGCAAGGGAGCAAAACCGCCGCCATCGAGGGGAACGATTTCGAGATCGTCCTTCCAGGCGCGAATGACGGCATCGCCGGAGGCGCGACGGATGACCTTTTCGTCGCCGTCCATTGCTTCACATTCGAATGTGACGTTGAACGAATTTCCCTGGACGTCGAATTTCGCAATCAATTTTAGACGGCCAAAAATATCCTCGAAGGTTTCACCAGATTCGCCCCTCTGAAAATCCTTCATCTTTTGCACGAACCGATGAGCTTGTTCACCGTCGAAATGGACGCGCCGGCCAAACACCATATTGAGCTCATTGCGGAGCTTATCCGCCAAGCGGCGTTCCTCGACTTCATCCCGCACCGGGATAGACCCTTGTACGTGGACGAGCTCCTTGCCTTCGACCCGAGCTTGCACTGGATTGCCATACACGAGCCTCGGTAAAACCGAAAGCGTGTGTTTTTCTTGGAACAATTGCATATCGACGTAGGGCGGCGTTCGTTTGCCTACGCCCGGCAATCGTGTGGTTACGATTGACAAACGCGTTTTCGCTTCGAGCTCGGGCAGGATTTTGATGACGAATTGACCGAGTTGCTCGCGGCCAAGATGCCGTTCGAGCGGGAGTCTTTCCCATTGGTCCCCGGGCAACGTCATATCTCCGAGAGGTCGAAGAACATCCCCGCAACGCGCCACACCGCGGGCAATGACGGAGTCGACCGTAGAATCTTTGTCGACTCGCACATAGATTCCATTGTCCTTGCCATCTTGCACGACAGTGACGGGAATGACGGCCTCTTTGGAAACGCGAATGGGTTTGCTTTCAAATGAAATCGTTTTCGATGTTTCGAGTAAACCAAATACTTCACGAATACGCGCCGTCGGAACCACGTTGCCTTTCCACGTCGTCATCATGCGATCGAGCGAGAGGTCTTCGTGCGACGGTAAAAATGGCAAATCGCCTTTGGTGACTCGGGTGGTCAGCGGCCCCTTGAATGCTTCGATGTGACCGTCGGTGAATATGACATTTCGTTCGAGGAATAACGTGCCCGCTTTGCGACTAATCAAATATCCGAGCCGCGCGGGCATCTCTTTGACGGGTTCGGTTTTGGGCTCGACATTCGACGTTTTCGCGTCTTTCTTCTTTTTTCCAGGTGTTGGCGCTGGAGCTTGCGCGGCAAAAATGGCTGCTGCCGCGACGTGTTGACAAGGATCGAATTTGCCCCCGCAATCGCACCCCCATTCTCCATCTTTTATGAACAAGACGACAGTCGGCGCAACCACGACACCTGGAACACGAACACGTAGCGTCATTTCCGTAGGCGTCTGGGCCTCCAAAATGACAGCGCCGTCACGGGCGAGATTCACACCCTGCGTGTAAAGACCAGAGGGACAAGCTTTACGAATAACCTCGAGCAGCGAATTCATCGAACGACTTCGCTAGCACGAAGATTTCGACTTGTCCCGTACCGAGCGGAATTTGCTCGCGTGATGGGTGCGATTCATTGAGCTGCAGAAAGCGAAATTACCGTCCCAAGAATAGGCGAACACACGCCCACGACAATGCAACGGTCGCAACGACGGCTGCAGCCCACATTGGACGGACACCAACGGACTCGAGAGCACTGGCCGTCATCCGTGGATAATACAATTCGGCGGCAATGATGAGGAGCGATAACAACATGAGCTGCGCCGGCCAACGTAATTTCAACCAAATATCGTACCAATCCACCGCTTGGTCCGACTCGCCCGGTGGCAGTGGCAATGGCGCAACTTGATGTCGAACTGATTTGGTCGGCACTTTTTCGACTGGAGTGGTGCGCGCAGAAGCCATCGCGCGGACATCGACATCCACTGGCAATGGATTCGACGCTTGGGGAGAAGGACTGACGCGTTCATTGGGCGTCACATTCACCCGCGGAGAAGGACTGA
>DAOMZH010000252.1:0-3641 GCA_035437985.1 Polyangium sp. (in: bacteria)
CAGCTCCACCAGTCTCCGGATCGATTTTCACGGTTCGGACCGACGAACTTCGCGAATGATTCCGGTCGGCTCGGGTTCGCCGAGGACCACCGTCTGCTCGAGTTCCCCACGCACGTGGAAATCGATGTCCGTGGCAAACCATTTCGGGCTTTTCGATTGCAAGCCGTGGCGTAGACCTTGAAACGATGCATTCGCGCGCAACAATCGCATCGTAACGCTCGGCGTGGAAACATTCGATGCCTCGATGATTCCCATATTTTCCGCCGCGATCAAGGCCGTCGCGAGCGCAGTCCTCGCCAGTTCATCGGCCTCCGCTTGCTCTTTGGCCCAGGTGCGAATGTCCAAACTAATCTGACACGTTTGCTTTTGCTCATATCCGCGTGCTCGTGCCCCTCGCAGGCGCACGGCGACGGCATCCGCTCGTTGCCCGGGCGCATTGTAGAATCCAATCTTGCGCCCTTCGACGACGTAATCATTGCCGCGCGTTACCAATCGACCTTGCGGTGATTGTACTTCGATGACCTCACCGGTCTCGGTCGCGGGAATCTCGAAATTGCAATTTTTGCCATCACCGGGAAATGTGAGCACGCGCGTGAAAAATGCCGGGCCACGCGCTTGGAGCTGGACGCTCTTTTCCTCACCCTCGTCAGGCACGAACACCAATTGCGAAGCAATGATTTCGACGAGCGTCGTCGTCGAGCTCGTTGGCCCCGCGGTCACCCCAGCGGAGATGGTCGTACCCGTTGGAAAAACCGTTTTCAAAGAATTAAAAAAGTAGGCTTCCACCGCGGCGAGCATATTGCCTCATGATCCATCGAATTTCTTTGACCAAGGAATTTTGATTTCGAGCGCCGAAAGCTTCACCGTCGTCCCGACGTCCGAATGGACAGAGATTCGAATGCGTTTGTCTGCGTCGGCTGGGCGGGCGAGTTTTCCTAGCGTATCGGCATCGAGCACGACGCGCCCCTTCTCGTCGATGGTCGCCGATACAAGGCCATTTCCCCAGGATACGGTGACCTCGGGCGGAGGCGCAGGTGCATTCGCGCGGAAGCGCGGACGCGCATACGTGTACGGGCGGGGCATTTCCACATTCTTCGCGACGATTGCGCCGCGTTCGAGCCAAACCCGATCGCCGCCCATTTCATACAGCGCTCCCCGGGGTCCAGTCGTCGTTTCCGGATCAATCTCAGGGGTGTTTCCGAGCAGCCATATCGCTTCACCTTCGACGATATCGACAATCGCCCAAAACACTTGGTTCTCGAGAGCGATCGGGACTGGAAAATCGACTTGCACCCACTGCGCATTCCACGGGGAATCACCTTCTGGCGTGATACTCAATTCCGCAACGGCTTTTTCGAGAATATGGTCCAAAGGACGGCCAAAGGAATCTGCCGCAATGGTCACGGTCCCCTTCACAATCGCCGAAAGCGGCTGGAGATAGACGTCAATGCCCACGAGAGCCGCCTTGGGTTCGAAGGTCCAGAATGCTTGTGCGGCTCGAAAACTTGATCCGACGAGATGACCAAAGAGCGAATCTCCGGACGGAGTCGGGCGAAAAGGGACAGTTTCCGGCCGCGGTACCGATTGAAGCGTAAAGGCGAAAGATTGCAGCGTTCCTTCGGGAAGCTCGGCGATGAATGCTTCGATCTGGTCGCCGGGTTCAATGGTAAACGTCACGGATTCGGCATCGTTTTCCCAGGTACGAATCACGAAACGTGTGTCGAGCGTGAGTTTGACGCTTTGGAGGTTTGCCTGCGCGGACGAACCCAAGGTCACCGTGATGGTGCCCCCCTCGAGATTCGCGGGCCAAGCGCGTTGAAGAGCGCTCGTGAGTTCGTCGCGAAGAACGATGGTTTCACTTGGGCCAAGCAGAAGTGGGTGATGGTAGAATGGTGCGTCCTGGTTGATGGCGGCGACGAGGTCCGGGGGGCGTGCGCCGACTTTTACTTGAATGGATGCGAATGTTGCGGCGATGTTCTCGTGTTTGTCGTTTACGAGTTTGACGCTTTCGACGAGGCATCGATTGGCAACGACGCCGGAGAGGCGTACGATCTTTTCTTTGCCAAGGGGAATGAATTCGAAGGGTAACGGTGGAAACCATGGCCCACCGTCAGCGATTTTGAGGCGTCCTTTCGTAGCGCTGGAATCGATTTGGATAGCGGTCACGGGGCGGCGGGAACCCCAATCTGCGGAGATCCAATCGACTTCCTTCATGGGATCGAGCTTTCCATTGCTCGTGTTGATGTTCGGTTTGAGAATGAGTTCTTCCGTGTCGTCGGGTGCTTTCACGCTAAGTTCGGCGCGTACGAGCTCCACACCCGGGGGAATGTGGATGACGATGCCCAGCCCCGAATCGAGGGATACGGGTTTGCCGAACGAGCCATGCGTCAGGGTTGCATTGATGGTGGTCACGGTCCCTCGGCAATATGGTCAGGGGCCGATGGCAATGAAGGTGAATTGGCGATCGGCAGCGGCACCGGTACTATCACCGGTCTTGATTCGCGCCTTGTTATTCGATATACTGACGACTACGGCGTTGTCTCTTGTATCTCCCGAGGTATCTGTATCATTGCCCGGATATATTTGCGTGACGACAACGGAGGGTGGCGAGCCAAACGCAGCATTGAAGTTGATATCATAGACCCCAAGAGTGGCCGTTTTTTTCGTGATCGTATAGCCGGCTCCCGCGGAAATCGTGCCATTGGCATTCACAGTGCCGCGGATGATGCGCGTAGTTTCCGGGCAAACGACAACACCGTTCGAGCCGACCTTCAATGTGCCCGTCATTTCGAGGTTTCGGAGCTTCAGATCGTCGTACCTCGTGAATCCATTGGATACGTCTTGGAGTTCGAAACCCTTGCCAGAAAGGTAAACCAACGCTCCCGCGGAATTGGCTATGTTCGTGAACACGACACTACTGGTGCTCAAACTGGCTTCCAGGCTCCCTGCGCTTGAACCGCCCGTCACGCTCAGTCTCGGGCCGGAAATGGTCGCATTACCAGAGACGTAGAGGTTTTTCACGTCCGCCAAGCCCGGGACAGCCAGTCCGCCATTGAGGTTTGTCTTGCCCGAAACGGTCAAGGTGTCGCTGAGCGTCGTCGCACCAGTGGCATTCAACGCTGCGGCCACATTCAGCGAGCCTAATGCCCCCCACCCCATATTGCGGCCAATGGTCACCCGATTGGATGTGCCACCTTCGTAATACATCAAGCTAGCGACCCGATGCTCGCTGTCATGAACGGCGATTTCCGTATTGTCTTTGGTCTCGAGGAGCAGACCCGCGATATTGTTTGACGCGAAATTATCAGTCGCCCCTCCAAAACTTTCCGTAATGTTTCCAATCGTGAGCGTTCCGTCGCGCATGTGTCGGAATGCCACCGACCCCGTATCCGTAACCACCAGCTTCTTCAACACTCCAAGTCCAAAGACCGATAGGTTTTGGTTTGTAGCGGGCGAGCCAATCGTAACATCCGCGCCTGCTACGGCCAGTCCACCATTGAGGTTTGTCTTGCCCGACACGGTCAACGTATTGCCGAGCGTCGTAGCCCCCGTTGCTTCCAGAGCCCCGGATACCACGACCTTCGCCACGCTGAGCGTACTTGCCGAATCAATGCTTGCGCCCGTCAATTTCACGCCTTGGT
>DAOMZH010000252.1:3741-11958 GCA_035437985.1 Polyangium sp. (in: bacteria)
ACGCTGAGCGTACTTGCCGAATCAATGCTTGCGCCCGTCAATTTCACGCCTTGGTCCGGCCCGCCCGTATGCGTGTGCGAGAGGACGTGATTACGCATATCGTCCTGCACGCCGTTCCACGTCTCCGCGAGAATCGGATCGCCAGCTTTGGCAGGGCGGTAGGGATTGGAATTACTCATGATGCATTGCTCCTATTCATCAACGGAATTTGGCGAGGCCGAAGGTTGCTTGATCGTAGAAACCGTCCATGAGGGATTCCTCGGCCGATTGGATCCACGACGAATCAAAACGTGTCCGATTAAAAATGCCGCCGAAATCGAGGTGCTCGGTCGGCTCCTGGAATGAGTCGACGAGCTCCACCGATCCGATGAAACTCGGTGGATGGTCGACCATGGGTTCATTTTCCGACAATGCGAGGTCCACGGTCATTGCGAAGTTTTCCGACATCGTCACGACCTCGGGTTGCAGATCCAAGCTGAACGCCACGGTCGCGCGCACCCCCGCTGCCCGCCCATATTCGAGCGCTGCGCGAATGTCCCGAAAAAAACTCACGTAATCCAGGACGACAACGTCACCGTTTTTCGTACGATAATGCGGCGGCACGTAATCGGCAGGAATGCGCAATTCAAATGCCGCCGGCGTGACTTCCAGCCATTGAAAGACGATGTCGGCCGCTGGTGATCCGGCTTCTTCGCGCGTCTGCTCGACGTATTGCACCAGGTTCTCATCGTGTCCAATGTACGCGTTGAGTTCGCTCCGGCTCAGCGTCCGGTAAACCCAACGATTCTCCCCAAGATGCAGCGGCAAAGAGCGATTCGTGACCTTGCAAATCGAAAAACGGGCATCGGGCGAATTAAAATGAAATACCCGAGGATCCAGTATACTTCCAGCAAAACGCGTCGGATTGGAAACGAGCAACCTGCCAGTGGTGAAACTACCGTCGACCAGCGGCTCCTCGCCGTCACGTATCGACAACGTTTGGTCCTTCTCGAGCCGACCCAAAAAAATCAAATCGAAACCACTTTCTTCGTGGTGCAAGATCGGCCATTGAATCGGACCTTGGGACGCCTTGATCTCGATACTCGGATAGGCCTGCTCGAGCCCCCCATTAACCATGGCCATTTGCTGATTCGCGCCCACTTCGAGAAAACTTGCGGACGTTGACGAAAGGGGATTGTCGACGAGCTCCACCTCGAGATTCCGAAACTGCGTTTTCCCCTCCTTATCCACACCATCCGGCACCTGGAATCGACCAATCGCATGCGCCTCCCCCACCTCGATTTTTGGCGGCTGCTCTGCCAAATACGCGAAGGAAACGAGGTGCAACAACGACTTCGCCCGTGACAAACCAGATAAATGTAATTGCGCCAGCTCGGTGAGGTGCCGCCGAAAATAATCGGCGCTTTCGCCACGCGCGGGACGCAAATTGAACAATGCTCCAATAGCCCCGAGATCCGACAAAGCCTTGACGTCGAGCTCGGCATCGGCCTCGAACCCACGCGCAAGCATATACCAGCGCGATTCCAATAGGCGCCGCGTTGCTTGCTCCATGATGTCGAAATCAGCGCCCAAAGTTTTCAGAATCGTGCGGATGTTGGTGCCCGCCTGGAGCAACCGAGGCAAGCGCGCAATCATGCGATCCGCACGTTCCGCGATGCGAATTTCCTCGGGCGTCATTTCCTCGAGTGTCATTGCTCCACCACCTCGATACTGCCAACGACGAGCCGAAAGCCAACATCGAACGAATACGTGTCGACTCGGTTCAAGGCAATCGTCGTGCCTTCGTGTCCGGTCATGAACGCACTGCGCAGGCTCGAAATGCCCGCCTTTTCAATGAGCGCCTTTTCGAGGTCCTGGTAGACGAATTTATTCGAGGGCTTGTTCCCGAACGATCCTTCAAAGGACTTGACACCATCCCGAACCGCGGCGCGGACTTCGTCCGATGTTCGTCCTTTTGAAACGCCGACCGTCAACGCAAAACGGTACGTCGGCGGACGGAGACGGGTGATGATCGGGGCCTTCCTCGAAACGTCGAAAGCTGCAGTTTCGAGGGAATCGAGTTCCCAGTCGCGCGCCGAATCCCGTTCGCGATCCCGTTTTTCGGCCCCGAGCTCGTTGGTTCCCCAGACAAACGTATTCATTTTGATATCGCCGATATTGAGCACCCCGGGCTCGCTGAAAATCGCGGCCTCGAATCGGCGGCGCCGCACCGTTTGTCCTACGGGTTGCGCCTTGCCAAACTTTTCGATGATCTCGAACAACGATCGTTGTAATCGCGCGAATCCTGCGTCGTCCAAATTCGGATCCACGGGCTCGATTGCAAAAACCGGCTGAAAATACACCGTTTGGGCATAAAGCAGTTTGACTCGAATCCCCGCAGCTTTCGACGACGAAATGGTTTGACGCACCCGCTCGATGCGGCTGGAATCGGTAGATATATCACGGTCCCCAATCACCACTTCGACAACACCCGGCGGCCCACCCTCCGGTTCACGCACCGTCACCTGCTCCACGCCCAGCTTGCGCACGGCCGCCGCAACGGATTCCAGCGTTCCTTTTTCCCCCTCGCGCAAAGCCACCCGCGCTCGCGCCCGTAACTCGTCGTCCGACTCGTCTTGACTGTTCCGACGGAGCGGCGCCAAGTTTGTCACGGCATCGATTCCCAAAATGCTTCGGGGCATCCGCGTGAGTTTCCCCGGATCGACAACGGCTGGTGCATCAGGATCCTCTCCCACTTCTTGCACCGGTACGACAACGCGTTTGTCGCCACGCAACAGGACAGACTCGGTTGTCGTGGCAAACTCCAGTGATTTTTTCTCGTCGTCGAGCATCACAATGAAATTCACCGGAATGGAAATATCGTCGGGCGCCGCCGAAACCCGACTAAACTCGACATGTCCCACAAGACGTCCGGCCAGAGCCCGCTTGATCCCCAAAATCGCGACGACATTGTCGAGTGCTCCCCCTTTGGCCGTTTCGAGGTATCCCGACGCGTGTGACAATTCGACCATTTCGTAAAACAGCGCCATCTCGCGCGCATACGACTCCACCATCGTGCGCGCAATGCTGCCCGGGTTTTTGTCGATACCTGGGCCCAAACCATCGAGCAAACGCTCGACAATTTTCCCGAAGCTCGTGTCAGCCGAAATGATCCCAGATGCCATGGTGTCCTCCTGCCGTGAGTCTACGCCATTGCGTTAAAGGGTGTTCATCATGCGTCGCGAGCGGCCCGAAGCTCGGGCGGGCGGCGGAAACGTACATCGTACGCTGAGCAAGCCCGACCGACGATTCGCAAAGCACAGCAGCATGATGAGCACCCTCTTAGAATGAAATCTTCCAGGACAAGTTCAAGTGCATCATTTGGCCTCGAGTCACCTGTGAAAACGTCACGCGATTAAACAATGTTCGATTCGTTTCGGTCCCGACCTTCATCAAAATTCCCGCTTCCACAAGAGCTTGTTCCGATTCCGAGGGCAAAAGCGCCGTGAGACTTCCCTTCACAGTCGCGGATACAACCTCGTTTTCGACATCCACAATACACGTCGCGTTTGCTTCGGCCACCTGCCCCTCCAACGCCGTGTTGCTCGCCTGCGGCGCCGTCGCCACGGCTTGCGTCTGCTCCGGCGTCTTCGGCTTTCCTGTCCCGACTGCAATGGCCCACGCACTTGGCGCAGGGCGTTTGCCCATGAGAATGTCGGCCATGAGCTTCTTGCCCGCCGTCGTAATTAGATTCGGCACTCGTCGCGTTTCCACGATTGCCCCTGAAGCATCCACCACTTCAATGGTCAATACCCCGAGCATTCGTTGCTGTTCACCAAGATTCATCAGATTCTCCCAATTTCCAAAACGATACTATCGAAGATCCAAGGCGAGCGCCAATTCAATTTCTTTTTCGTCGATGGCTTTGACCGTTGCATCGACCCAAACGATTCCGGGTGCATCCCTGCGCGTCCGCACAGCGACGTTCACCACCTCCGCCACACGCGGATCGCCCACGATCGCGCGCCGCACGAGGCGTCGCAACAATTCGAGGTTCGTCCGGTCCAATGGTTCGCCAATCAAATCCGAAACGAAACTCCCATAACGCCCGTGCCCCACGTCTGCGAGTTCCCCGCGGCCGACCAGAATACGCAGGGTGAGAGCCTGGCGCAAATTGTCGCTCCCCGACACTTTGGTTATTTCGCCGCCGGACCACGCAAGATCGGCGACGCCCGTCTTTTCGTCGATCTCCATACGTAGGTCCGTTTGCAAAAGGTCCTCATTGGCCATGTCAAACCAACCTTCCTGGACTGCCCGTCGCTGCCGGTGACGCAGCAATCCCCGGGGTGACTTGCACCATCGTCATCAACGTGGAAAGCGCGTTCGCGAGCGTCTCCGCAATGGCTCCCGCCAAATCCGGGGCGTTTTTCCCGCGCAACCCTTCCGCCTGCAGAAAACCCATCACGATCGGTTGGAGCATCGGTTTGGCCGGTGCGGCGCCCGCGAGCATCCCCGGCGCAGCCGTGACAAACCCCGCAATGGCAATCCCCGGAGCGACCTGCACCATACTCGTGAACAGCAAAATCGCTTGCGCCGTCGATTGCGCCAATGCCTTGGCCAAACCCGGGGCATTTTCCCCCAGCAGCTGCTTCGACGACACCATTCCTTTGGCAATTCCTTCGATTTGACTGGCATCGGGACCTCCCGCAGGCGGAGGCATGAGCATCCCCGGACCAACCGTGCTCCCACTCCCCGTAATTGGATCCGCCGCCGCCGGTATGCCCGGAGAAACCATCGCCATCGATACGAAAAGATTGAGCGCTTGACCAATGGTTTCACCCATCGCGCCAGCCAAGTCCGGAATGTTTTTCCCCTGCAAACCTGCCCCGGAAAGCGCGCCCTTGGCCATATTTTCAATGAGCGACGACGTCGGTGCCGGCATGTCCTCAACCCTTCGCTTTCACGGTTTCGGAACCCACGAGCGCTGCACCCGTGAAATAACACTTGTGGCTCTTCGTCGTAATGACTCCACCACCGCCCGAGCCAAGATCAATGTTCCCCGACGCGTCGACCTTGCAATCTTTGCATTTGATCGACACATTGCCGTCCACCTCGATCTCGAGATCTTTTTTCCCCTTGATCGTAATGACGTCGTCTTTTTTGATCGTGACCACCGTCTCCCCCGCCGTCACGATCACCGATTCATCCTTATCAATGACGATCGACGCTTTGCCTTTTGGTTTGGAAACGATATGCAATTCGTCCGCCTTGTGCGGAGGGGGATTGAATTTTTCCGAATAGAGTCGCCCGAGCACGATAGGTCGATTCGCATCGCCTCCCACGTACGACAAATACACCAGATCCCCCACTTGGGGCATGCTCGCCATACCAATATGCGGCGTCGCCATCGGCACCTTTTTAATTTCGAGACCACTTTCCCGCAGCGTCACGTCGCATTCATAATTGTGTTCGTCATCGTCCGCATGGGCATACGCCTTGGAAACTACGGCGATATCGCCGAATTGCAGCGAGCGCAGTTCGTCCTGGATAATGGCCCGAAGAACCGTGACGATATCGCTCATGTCAGTGCGCTCCCGCCGTTTGGGCTGGCAATGCTGCCGAAACATTCACCTTTTCATCTTCCAACGTGCCGCCAAACATGACCCGGTAATTGTCGAATGTCTTGTGCATTCCTTTTAGATTCGTCTCGAGGTTTTCGAGCGCCTTTTCCACTTGGCCTTTACCCGCAAGCTCGGAAGCCAACCCGTGCAAACGGGTGAATTGAGAAATGACCACATTCGCTCCCTCGGCGATCGGAACCAATTCATCCGTCCCCCATTGCTCCAGCTCTTCTTTTCGCCCCGGCGGATCCATGTCCGTCATGAGCTCGATTTCTTCGAGGTACATCATGAATGGTTCGAGTAGCCGCGGCAACGCCACAATGCGCCCGACGGTGCCCACCCAACCGATGATTTTCTGGAGCAACGTACAGATCATCGACAGGAGCGGCGCGATGACCTTCTCCAATTGGAGATCCTTGACGAAATCGACAATTCCTTTGAACGTATCGGTGTTCATCAATTCATCAATGGCTTTTACGAGGTCCGCCACGGCATTCAGAATCCCAGCGACTTGGTTGGCCTTGGGAGAATCGGCCGGCGTAGCGGGTTTGGGAGGCTGCCCATAATCAATGGGGAGTTTTACCCCGTCTTCCCAGACGAACACCGCCGAATTGCCCGGGACCGTGTATTGCATGGCGGTGCTGTACAGATCCAGCACGCCTTCTTTCTTCGGCTTGTTCCATTCTTGATTGATGGCTTCGAGCTGTGCATTCAGATCGAAGTTGCCAATCTTTTCGACCAGAGCTTTCCCCTTGGCGATGACGTTCTTCAATTTCTGCAAAAAGTCGGCGCCACCCGCGAGCGCCTTGAGCAGTTTGAGAATCGAGCCGAGCTTGATGGACTTGAGAAATACGAGGAGCTTGGAGCCCATGCCGGCAAGTTTGCTGATGAGATCCCCAAGGCGTCCCTTCGCTTTGAGTTTGTCGATCATCTGCGTGAACGCCGACGGGTTTTTCTGGGCCACAGTTCCCACGAGATTCGCTGCGCTGTCGCTGCTCATCTTGTCCAACGATTTGTCGGTCGCATTGGCGAGTTGATTACCATCGAGTTGCGTGACGACGTCGGGGTTTTTCTCGACCGCTTGGGCCAGTGTTTCGGGGTTTTGTTTTACCGCGGCGGCGTCGACGGCATTCTCTTGCCACGTTTTGGCTTCTTCTTTGGCCGCAGAGTCGACTTTCGCCGCGCCATCCTCGGCGCCCTCCGGCGGCTCCGTATATTCTTGTACGCGCAGGAAAAACGAAAATCGACTCGCGTGACCCGCAAGTTGACGAACTTGAAAGTCCGCAATGAGCACGTGCGTTAGATCGGCGCCGGCAATGGCGTCCGCGGCAAACGTCATGGGTTTGGCCTTCGCTTGCGCGGTTCGCAATTCTTCGAGCGCCGCTTGCGTATCTTCCCCGAGAAGGATTCCCTCCATGACGATCGTGACCGGTTCGCGCCCCAAGTCCTGATAGAGCCCGCCGGATTGCCCAGGACCGCGCTGTTTGACGAGGCTCCGCGTGTCCTCCGTCGATACGCGACTCAATCCCACCAAATCGATTTTCCCAACACGTACAGCCATTCAGAACTCCATCCGCGTCACGAATCCGCGACGAGCACTGAATGCCTGTTGAACACGCCGCACATGCAGCACTTTGTCGGCGACGAGGGCGTGAAGTGGGTGTTTATCGGGAATTTTATCGATTTTGATCGCTTGTCCAGGTTCGACCTTGGCATTCCCCAACGTTTCGATGAATCCGTGCAGCAGCCTTGACGCAAGCAACGTCATCCGCGCTTTGGCTTGCGCTTTCGCGTCCGCGGACGTACTCACAGTCCCGTCGTGCACAGTGCAGGGATATTTGCCTTCTTGGTTGGCTTTTACGGCGAGTTTATCGTCAATGGCCGCTTTCCCGGTCAAACCCGATAGTTTGGTGGTGAGCCAATGCTTTTTGTCATCGCCTTTTTCCCCGGCGCCTTCTCCCCAAACCACGACCGAATCGAATGCGGGAGCTTCCGCGCGTAATTGCGCCTGGAGCACGTGCACGGCAAATTCCAAAGTATGATCGGCACTTTCCGTTTTCGGCGCCGCAAAATGGATTTTGCCTCTGGGATCGGCGAACAACGAAAAACCTGCTCGGGCGGCGAGGTCTTCGATGTGACGCATGGCGCGCGGGCCGCGACGCAGAATGTATTGCGAAAATTTCGGACCGTCTTCCACGGTACCCGGCTGGAGGCCGGCTTTCTGGAGGATTTCCTTGGTAATGGCCCCGGCGGTCTTGTTTTCGTAGACCCCCTGTACTTCCAATTTCGCGAGTTTGGCAAGACCATCGGCGGCATGGACCACGATTTCATTTTCGGTGGTATCGAATCCGAGCACATGTCCGGCGAAGATTTGCGTGGCGTCGACTTTGATCGTGACCTCGTCGCCGATTTTCGGAAGAGCAGCTCCTTGCGACGCGACGTGAAGCGTACCATGCCCAACGCCGCCAATACCCAGATCCGTCGAAAGCGAAGTCAAATACCACTTGCTCTGGTCATCGTTGCTTTTTGCCGTCAATGAACCAACGGCGATGTCAAATTGGGTGGCCGCCATGGTTTAGACCTCCAAACCATTGCGCCGAGCGGCGTCGCGCAAAAT
>DAOMZH010000253.1:0-11945 GCA_035437985.1 Polyangium sp. (in: bacteria)
CGGATGTCGAGTTTTTCTTGGCCATTGTCGAGGCAGATAAAGCGATTGTCGAACAGGTACGAGCGGCCGGTTGCCCTTGCGGCGGACGCCTAGATCGCGCCGATTACATGCGCAAACCACGCGGTTTTATGGCGCCCGTGGAGCCTGCCCTTTGTCGTCGTTTCAGCTTATGCTGTAGCCGAGAAGGGTGCCGCGCCCGCACGTGCCCGCCATCCGTTCGATTCCTGGATCGCAAAGTTTACGTGGCAGCGCTCGTTCTGCTCGCCAGCATCGCCTATTGCCAGGAGCGCGTGACGATGGAGGCGTCGCGAGCTGCGACAAACGCTTGGTCCAAATCCGGAATGCTTTGCGCCATAGCCGACACGGAAGCATCGTGAATTGCCAGGTAAGTGACCTTTTCGTCTCCGCTTCCCACGAGGTGCAGCGTCAATGGCTCTGGAGGAGCCGCCGCTCGATGCTCAATCGTCAAAATGAGCGTATTCTTTTGCCTGCGCAAATAGAGGTTCGAGTCACCCCATGCATGCAAATCACCCGAGCCACGAAGACTTTGCCCTGCTTGACCGTTGGATGAGCCATTCTTGCGAGCGTGATGGACGACGAGCACGGCGACATCCAATTCTCGTTGCAATGTGCGCAAATACCCCAGCACCCCGGAAACCGCACCAGCGTCGTTTTCATCGACTCGATGCAAGCGCACGAAAGGGTCGAGCACGAGTAGCCTTGGTTTGGCACGCCGTACGGTACGCACCAAACGCAATTGATCACGCTCGCGATCAATTCGCAATGATGACGCCGTAATCACATCGATGGGTAATTCGTCGAGTTTCATTCGACGATGCCGACAAATCCCGAGTAACCTGGATTTTACGATGGGCGCTGCATCTTCAGCCATGTAAAGCATGACGGGGCCGGCATCGTGCAGGGCAAACGTGTCGAGGCACGATGTATTGCTCGCAATGGACAGCGCCATGTCGAGCGCCAGCCACGATTTGCAGCACTTCGGTGCGCCTCCCAAGATTCCCACACCCGCTCGCGCCCATAATCCTTCAATGAGCCAAGGCGGTTTTTCCAACGCATCGTCGAGATGCGCGGCGCACACAACTGGAAGCAATTCGTCATTTTCGTTTGTTATGCAGCACCAATCTCGTCGATAGCTCCTTGCATCACGTGTTCGTCAACAAACGATTGGTTGCGCGTATGCGCGACTCGTAATGCCGTACGCAAGAGTTTCGACGCCACCCGAAGCACTCCGCGACTCGATCGGTAAAGCATTTCAGTCGCCGGATCGCTGAGCAATTTTTGCTTACCCCGACTGCTTTGAAACCGTGGTCGAGCGCGGCCTGAAAAACCTCACGCTCGAGCGGGTCCAGACGAATTTCGGCAGCAATGCGCGTCGCGAGCGCCGCATGCTGATGTGTATGCAGTTTGCGAGTAAGGGGCGGCAATCCGACGAGCCATAATGTCAAGAGATCTCGGCTGTCGAAAGCGAAATTCAGAAATGCCGCCAGATCGACCAAAAAGTCATCCGACAAGTTTTGTGCTTCATCGATGATGACGACGGGTGCGGTGTTTTTGTCATCGACCAACTCGGCAAGCCCCTTCTTGATATTGCGCCATAGATCGCCACGTCGATGGGCCACGGCAACGCCGAGCTCATGCGCGATGGCTCGATACAAATCGAGTGACGAGATGTTCGTGTGGCACAAATAGATCACCAAGTGATCGGGCCGCGTCAGGGCATTGCAGCTATTTCGCATCGCTACCGTCTTACCCACGCCGGCATCGCCCGTGAGCACGCCGAGCCCAGGGTCTTCGACGAGTTGCCGAAATGCCATCGTGAATCGGTTGTGCCCAGGTGACTGCGCAAAATAGGTTTTTCCTTCCGCATTCTTGGGCAGCGGAAAACCCGTCAAACCAAACGTTCGTTTCTCGGACAAGTCATTCCTCCTCGTCCTTTGCTTTGGCGCTCACGCAATGTGTGCGCCGGTAAAACTCGTCCTCCATCAAGCCAAGCGAATCCATTCCCAAAGGCTCGTGTTTCGGCATTGGTGTATTCGGTATCGGTCGCCGCTTCCGATACATGTTCGCGATTCGGTCGAGCTCCACGGTGTCGCAATAAAACCGGCCGTTTATGAAGACCTGCGGCAGCTTCGTTTTGTCGTGGGGATCGAATCGCAATTCGACTTTTTCGCCGCATAGCTCCGACCGCACTTCGAGCAGCTTGCCTTCGAATTGCACCGTCCCATCTTTTCGTACCGTACGTTCTTCGCGGTGCAAAAATACCTCGTCGAGCCGGTGGTTTCTTGGCAATTGTCGAAGCTCGCGCACTTCCGCAAGAAAATGGTCGCGCGGTGCTCGCTGCGTCGTCTCGTGAATTCGTGTATGATACTCGACGCCGAGCCACGCCCAATACTTCGAATTCAGCTCTCCCAGCGTGATCGATTCGTCGGGCAATTCGTCCAAGACTTCTTCGCGCAGCGTGCGATGCCACCTTTCAATGGCGCCCTTTGCTTCACAATCGCCAGCTCCTGTGTGCAGCAATCGAATGCCGAGCTCGGCACAGATGACCCTGAGCGATGTCGAGATGTACGCCGCTCCGCAATCAACGTCGTACGTGCGAGGCAACCCGTATTTCAGAATCGATTCTTTGAAGCCGTATTCTTGAGAAGGCGCGTCTTCGGAATCCGTAAAATAGCTATGCGGCGTGAAACGTGTCGCATTGTCGATTTGTGACAAGAGATAACTCTTGTGCAATCTCCCGTCGATTCCAATGACGCGCGGGCCATGCAATGCATCGCCGATCCACAAATCCCCTGCGTGCTCCGCAATAAAGCTGCGCCGCTCGCGAGCCGCACGTAACGGTCGATTCGAGATTCCCGCTGTTTGAAGAAATCGATGCACTGTCGATCGCGTCAATTCACCAGGCTTGACCACCTTGGCTCGTTCGAGCATCCGAATGATGATTTTGATGGAGCGCCGGGTTTTCTGTGCTCGCGTTTCGCAATATCGTCGATGTGCTCTCGAATGTCTCCATGCTCGAGCCGCGCGCTGACCAGCGGCCCGAGCACACCGATGCGCCAAAGCGCGATCTCGCGCCTCTCTTTATCGTCCATGGCGCCAGGATAATACCCGGAAAAACCATAAACGGTGGGATCGACATTCTCCGCCGCGCCGTCCCACGGGCACGCGGCAGGTCCCTCGATTCACATGAGACGAATACCTCGCTCGAGCCTATGTACGAGCGCAGCGACCTCCCCAAGCCGTTGTCCGCGCAATGGTTTCACTTGCTCATCATACGCGTTGACAAACTCGGTCCGTGTGCTACCAAGGCCAACCGCTTTCGCAATGGTAGCGAGTAGCACCACGCCGCTCGCCGCGAAAGGCACGGCGAGTTGTTTCGCTGCGGTGGTCATTCGTGAGCGCCATCGCCTCACGGTTGTCGTGGGATGTCGAGCGCTTGCACGGGTTTGTCTTCGTCAACCGTGCGCTCGATGGTGCGCCACGCGCGATGAAGATGACGCGCCAGAAACGCCGGCAAAATTCGCCATGTCGCGCCGCACTTCGGGTTCACACATCGGTGTCGAACGATGGAGATCTCGCCATATTCCGGGGGTTTTCGCGTCGGATGATCGTGCACGTGCAACACATCCCAGTCGCATTTCGCGCATATTTCCGGGCGGTATCCGTCGGGATCGGACAGACGGCGTCGATCGATGTCTTTGCAGGACACCTTGCTTCTCTCGTGGAAGCGGAGTCGGTCATTCGTCGTGCTGCGAGCTTGATGAGCCGACGGTACCAGCGTTTTCGTAGGCACCTTTTGAATGACAAAATCGCTGTGCGAGCGCCCAAGGCGCCCTTCGGGTATCGAATGGAAGCGCATTCTTCATGGTGGCATTCGCTTTGCTCTGGTCATCCGCAGACGCCCGATACAACCGCGGGCAGTGATTCTTGGAGGATGTCATGTCGAAAATCAACAGCATCACGGCGCTCTCATTCATCGTTTCTGCGGCTTCTTTCGCGCTCCTGATGGGATCGAGCGGATGTGCCGTGGACTCCACCACTTCGTCGGAAATCAGCGATCAACCTGCCGATGACAATGGCGAAACGATCGTGGACGACGACGATCAAGCAGCCTATGACGACGAAACGACCGTGGACTCCGTTGAAGTGAATGAAGTGACGAATCAAAGCGCGGAGAACGACGCGATATCACAATACTGCATTCTCGCGATTCCCGAAGATGGAGAAATCTCGGCGGCTGATCGTCGATGTTATGCTTCGGAAGAAGAACGATTGATTGGGGAAGGCCCGGGAAAACAGAATACGCGTCAACAAAAAAGCACGACGCAACAGTCAGTGACCACATGGCGTTACGTGGGTGACTGGTACGAACACAACGACCTTGGTGGAGCGCATACGACAATCATCACCACGTCCGACAACTGCCCATCCATATCGGATATTCCTTCGTTCGCTTCAGGGTGGAACGACATCATCTCGTCCTTCAGATATGACCCCTCGAGTAATTCGGGGTATTCCGACTTGGGCTGCAATCTTATCGACGCTTACGAGCATAGTAACTATGTGGGTTACAACTTTTACACGCAGTTCATGTATGATGGGTGCATCCCGATCTATGGCTTTTCGTCGTACGCGAATACTCAAATAAACGTCTCAGAAATGGGCTACTGGACCTCTTCTTGTGGTCAATACTGTAGTCAAGTAGAGACTTTGAATGACAGAATCTCCTCGATAAAATACGCGAGGGCCTGCCCACACGAGGTAGGAAAGCACTTCGACCGAACAAACACATCTTCGGCGACCGTCAACTACGAGTCGATCCCGTTTGCTTTGGAACGTTCGGCTATCATAAAAGCAACCACTTCACCGAGTTGCGGACCTGCTGGTGCGTACACCGTTGGCGATTCGTACATACGACTCTACAATACCGACACGAATCAGCAAGTCGCCTATAATGACGATACCTTGTGCTCGGGTAACAACAGCCTTGCTTCTTACTTCGAAACCACAGTGTCACCGGGTAACTACGAACTCCGAGTTGGGTGTTGGAGTTCCAACTCGTGCAGTGGAAAGGCCGTTGTGTCCATCTTCAAGCAATACCCATAGGAAAAATCGGGCACTCGATTCGTTGTCGCGACTCACCACCGGCTCCATCTCCACGTCGCATTGCGAATCAATGCGACGTGGAGTATGATTGGCGGGCAAAGTCTGGTAGACCACCTCGCAGCCCTACTCGTCCGGTTCCTCCATTGCCACAGCAAGGACGCGGTCCACCTCGCCGCCCAACATCTTCACCAGATCACGAACACGCGCGATCTCGCGTCGATAAGCGCGATGATGGTTACGACTCTTCAACATCTGTTGTTGTCCTAGCAACAGGAAAGCTTCGTCTCGCCCACCACGACGCTCCACCGCAGCAGCGAGCGCCATTCCGCGGATTACGTCGATCATTTCGAGCGAGAGCGGGTTTGGCCCACCATCGCGTCGCGTTGCCTCGTCGACGAATGCCTTCGCTGCACGCCAGAGCTTTTCGATCACGTCATTGGCATCCGTCGAATCGTCGTACGCAAGTGCGCGTTCCACTTGGCTCTTGGAGATCACCAGATCCCCACTTGCCCCGCCACGCTCCGAAAGCGCAATCGCGTATGCTCGGCGGACGATGTTATCGAGCTGGCGCAGGTTCCCAGGCCACGGCGCACGGGTGAGTGCCGCGAGCGCCTCTTGCGAGAACAATACTGCGCTTCGGGTACCTGTATCCTTGTGGCGCCTCGAAAGCATGTACTCCGCCCAAAGCGGTAGCTCATCCGTTCGTTCGGAGAGCGCAGGCAGCTTCACCGGCAGGACATTGATGCGGTAATACAGATCCTCGCGGAATGTGCGTGCCTTGGCCGAGGCGCGTAAGTCCGCGTTTGTCCCGACGATGAACCGTACGTCCGCGATTCGCTCGCGCCCCTCGTCGCCAAGCGGCCGATACTTTCGCTCCTCGAGCACGCGCAAGAGGCCCGCCTGCGCTTTGAGCGAAAGTTTGTCGATCTCATCGATGAAGAGCGTTCCTCCTTCCGCCCGCGAGAGAGCTCCGGCTGAATCCTTCACGGCACCAGTGAATGCGCCCTTTCGCCATCCAAAAAGCTCCGCCATTTGCAGTTCTTCCGGAATGCTGAGAAGGTCGAGCGTCTCGAAGCCCTTGCGACCCGATTGTTCGTGACACCAGCGAGCAAGCCGCGATTTGCCCGCGCCCGTGGGGCCGCTGATGAGCACAGTCTCCTCTTGCGCGGCGAAAACACGCAAAAGTTCGATGATGCCAGCGGTCGTGCGCCCAACGACTGGCAGCAGTTCATCGGCATGTACCTTTGCCACTCTGTGGGAGGGCAACACCATGAGAAAAGGCGCTCCAATGCTACACAGAAGCGCCAGTTCTTCTCGACAATCGTTCCAAATCGCCGCACGTCCTGCCGCATCCCTGCACTTTGCTTCGAGCGTGATCATGCCGTTTACGAAGCCGCCGATTCCACACAGGGGAACGACGTGGACATGAGAAACATCACGGCTGGTCATCCGCTCGATGGTCCCCATCCCAGGAAGGCCTGAGATGTTTGGTGTTTCGCGTTTTTGAACAGGGCCCTCCGGTAGATGCGCCTCGAGCGTTCCGAGCCGCACATCGATGGACACGGCCGAGCGATGCTCCGCAACCCAGCGCCATACGTTCGCGGAAGTGAGATACCCAGTACCCTCCAGCCTCTCGCCGGTCGCGTTTTCGATGCCGAACAGACGCTGATAGCCATCGTCAGGGCGGAGGTGCACGACGGCGCGGAGCAGATGTCGTTCTTCGTTAGGCCCGTTGGTACTTCCGACACGCGATCGAGCAGCAGCCTCGAACATGGCTCTCAACACTCCGGTCGCTGCATCCTCAAAGGTGAGCGCCGCCTGGAGGTGTTCTACCAGGGTCGTGATGGTGAGCAGTGCATGCGCGTCGGTCAGGCGAATGGATAATGCGTTAGATGTTGAATCCATTTGACAGGGGACCATGTACTAGCATCCACGACGTTGTCGTCGTGTTCGTTGTCGTGATCTACACGCTCCAAGACAATCGAGCAGCGTCGAGCCAACCGGTCACAATCATAGTTGCTTGCTCTTGTCAATCTTCTTTGGCGCCAGACTTGCATATTTCCGTCGGCACGCGCTCTTGGATGAACAAGGGCAACGTACCTTGGACGCCGTTTGCTGCGCCCGTTGAAATCTGCCCCGAATGCTGGTTGTCTTGTCATTGGCAAGCCTATAGCATCCGTTAGATTTGTATATGACCCACCGAATGATCGCCGACAGATATCGTCTTGTGGAGGAGCTCGGGCATGGAGCGATGGGCCATATTTGGAAGGCCTTCGATGAAAACTTGCAGCGGCATGTCGCGCTCAAAGTCATGTCATCGTCGATCGTCGCCTCACCTACGTCCAAGACGCGTTTTGAACGAGAGGCGCGGGCGATCGCGCAGCTCCAAAGCCCGCACGTCGTCCAGGTCTTCGATGCCGGAATCGATGAAGCTCAGCCCTACATCGTAATGGAGCTGCTCGACGGGGAGGACCTCCAAACACGGCTCGAACGGGTTGGGACAATCTCCATGTCGTCAACTACCAAAATGGTAGACGAAATCACGAGGGCGCTCACAGCAGCGCACGCTCGCAATATCGTGCATCGTGATCTCAAGCCGGCGAACGTATTCGTCACGAAGGTTGATTCCTCACGTGAGTGCCATAAGATACTCGATTTCGGCGTTGTGGCGCTGCTCGCGGACGTGAATACAGAGAAACCGCGCGTCACGATGGATGGCGCCATGGTTGGGACACCGCTTTACATGAGCCCGGAGCAAATTCGGAGCTCGCGGTTCGATCATAGGGCTGATCTGTGGTCGCTTGGAGTGCTTCTTTATCGAGCGATTACCGGCGTCTTGCCATTCCAAGGGGCTACGTTCGGGATGATGATTGTCATGATCTGCATGGACCCGTTTGACCCTCCTTCGAGCATAGTGCCTTCGCTGCCGGCCGGAGTGGACGATTTTTTTGAAAAAGCATTGGCGAAAGACCCCGACAAAAGGTTTCAGACGGCGGCGGAGTTTGCGTCGGCGTGGAATGCGCTCGTGTCGCGTGCTGAACAGCAAGCCGCGAAGATTCTGGTGGTGGACGACGAGCCGCGGATCGAGGAACTCTTCAACATGCGATTTAGAAGGCAGGTGCGGAAAGGTATTTATCAGTTCGTATTTGCTTCTGACGGTGAGCAAGCACTTCGAGCGTTGCGCGAGCAACCTGATATCGACGTGATTTTCACCGATATCAACATGCCAAAAATGGATGGCCTCACGTTTCTGTCGCATTTAGGCGAGGCAAACCCCTTCGCGCGTGCTGTGGTGGTATCTGCATATGGCGATATCAAGAACATCCGCACGGCGATGAATCGCGGCGCGTTCGATTTTCTCACCAAACCCATCGATTTCGATGATCTCGAGGTTACGGCCACGAAGACCTTGCGCCTCACCGCCGAACTGCGAAAGAGCGCGCGACACACGGAGGTATACGGTGAATTGCGCAAATTCGTGAGTCCTAGCCTCCTGCATCGGGTAGAAAAGAACGACACGAGCGGTTTAACCGATCGCACGGAAGGAACAGTCGTGGTCATCGGGATCTCGGGGCAAGACGCCCCAATGAGTGGTTCTTCTGCCGACCGTCTGCGCGTGCTCAATGCCAATTTCGAGATCATCGTGCCCATCATCGCGCGGTACGGTGGTGTGATTCACAAATTCATTGGTGGAGCCGCAAAGATTGTGTTTCGAGGCGACGCGCATCTTTTCCGTGCGCTCGACGCGTGCCTCGACGTGCGCGACAACTTGCATGCAATGACCCTGCGGGCGGGCGCGACGTCGCCGTTTGCCACGGGCGTGTCGATCGGCATTGCGAGCGGGGAATTGCTCATTGGTAAGATCGGCTCGAATGCCTATGAGCGCCTCGATCTGGCGGTCCTGGGCGAAGCACCGATTACGGCGATGCTTTTGCACATTGCGGCCAAGAAAAACCAATTGCTCGTCGACTCGAACCTGCGCCAACCCCTCGATGGCAGCTTTGAGTTGTTGCCCATGGAGCGGGGCTCCTTGCCGCTCGGGATCGCGGCCTTCGAGGTTATCGAACGGAGCCGCGAGCGAATCGCATTGCAAGCTGCGGCTGAGGCGCCTACGGTGAACCTAGCGCCTGCAGATGTTTTCGCCGCGGATATCAACGAGTCGGGGGTTCGTAGACAGAGTTCCGACGAGATCGAGCCAGCCTCGGCAAATTCGTCTGGATAATGGCGATCAGGTGGGCAAACGGATGATGAACGTCGAGCCTTCGCCTTCGACGCTTTCGCATTCGATTGTCCCTTGGTGACCTTGCACGACGATATCGTAAGAGAGTGACAAACCTAATCCAATGCCCGTACCTGGCGCCTTTGTCGTGAAGAATGGCTCGAATATGCGAGAGAGGGTACTTGGCGCGATCCCTGGACCGTTATCGTGCACGCGAATCCTCACGGCATTCGATTCACGGCGAGCATCGACACGGACCGTAGGTACGTACGCGGGTCCGTTCACTCGTTTTTTGGCGAGGACCGCATCGACTGCATTTTCGAGGAGATTGATGCATACGCACAGCATTTCTTGAGCGACGATGAGCACCTCGCCCACCGTCGAGTCGAAATCGCATTCGATGTTGATTTTTGCGTTCGAATCGACGACACGCGGGGATTCGAGCACGAGTTTGATGGCCTGGTCCAGCAACTTGCCGATGCGGAACGCTGTCCGTTCGCCGCTCACGCCTGCAGCGTGGCGCATCATCGATTGAATGATATCGTTGGCGCGGACGCCATGCTCATGGATTCCCGCTGCGGCGCGCTTCAGATCCTGTACGGCGTCGATCATGCCGGTATCGGGCGGCAATGCGTCGCGCACGTCTTCGAGCTCCTCATCGATTTCGCTGACCAGGCTGTCTTCGATCTTGGCGAAGTTGATGATGAAGTTCAGCGGATTTTTGAGCTCGTGCGCAATGCCCATCGTCAGGCGGCCCATAGAGGCCATTTTTTCCGACTGTACGAGTTGATTTTGGGTTTTTCGGAGTTCGACGAGCGTACGGGAGAGTTCCTCGTTTTTTTCCTGAAGCAGCCTGGTCCGTTGCTCGACCTTATGCTCCAGCGTCTGGTAGAGCTTGGCATTGTCGAGCGAAATGGCCGCTTGCGAGGCGAGTAGCTCGAGGATCTTGCAGCGATCCTCGGTAAAGGCATTGGAGATCAGCTCATTCTCCAAATAGAGGACGCCCACGAGCCTCTTTTGGAGCAGAATGGGCATGCATAACACCGACTTCGGGCGATACGCGCTGTTCTGTGAATGGTCTTTGAAGTACGCCGAGGTCGAGGCATCGCCGAGCACGACGGCCTGATGCGTTCGCTGTACGTAGCGGACGATTTCTGGGGAATAGTCGAGACGCACCATTTCGAGATGGTCGTAGAGTTTTACTTCACACATGGTGCCTTGTGCGGAGCGTTGCGCCTCGGCGACAAGATGCGTGTCGCCCTCCATGATGAGCAGGCCCGAGCGGGCCCCGGCGTTTTCGATGACGATTTCAATGAGCTTTTCGAGGAGTTTGTGAAGCACCACCTCACCAGAGATTGCCTGGGAGGCTTTGATCGCGCTGAGCAGATCGAGAGAATTCGATGCACGAGTATCCGTGACGATTGTACTCGGCGACGAAGGCTCGGCTGCTTTGCCCATCGCCGACGTCATGGCGACGATCTCCGGGAATTTCCGTTCGATATCGCGGACCTTCGCCTCAGCTCCCCAGAGGTGATAGAGGTGGCGGGCTTTGGCGAGAAAGAGGCGTGAAACCTCATGCTCTTGTTGGCCGCGGAGGAACGCCGCAAAGAGTTCCGTTGCGAGCGCTTCGTCATTTCGATATTCGTGTTCCCGCGCAAGCGCAATGGCGCGGTAATAAGCCGCGCGCGCCAATTCCGGTTGTCCGAGGACGCGTTGATGTTCGGCCTGGATCAGCGCGAGCTTGGCCGCGAAGTTCATTGGGGCGTGGGCGGCCCATTTCTCGAAGCGAGAAAGGCTTTCCGTGATGGCGTTCGTCGCGCGATCCCGATCCTCGCCCGTTGTTTTGGGGAAGAGTGCGAGCCAGGTGAGAGCATTGAAGAGATAGAACGTTGGTGTACGAACGGACGAAAGGGAGCTGAGATAGCCCCGCAACGCGTCGGCGTGCTCGCGGGCCGCCTCATGACACCCCATGAGATAGGCAAGCTGGAGCTTGTAGAGGAGCACGGTGGCCAGGGCAGTTCCGTCCCTCGCCTGGAAGTGGACCGGGAGCATCTTTTTCTCATCGTATACGGCTCCCGAGAGGAGGCACGGATCCTCGGAAAGGCCTCTGAGATTCTGTATGGCCTGTTGCTGGATCCTCATGTAGCGGCATGCGGTCTCCTGCTTGATTTGCCCAGCGGCAACAATCCACCCTCCAGTATTCCGGTCAAGCTCGGAGAGCTCGACACCGAGAAAAAGTCCCTGTGGAGCAGTAAATATCAGGCCCCAGCCGGCGAACTCCAGGTCGCCGACTTCCAGCCCTAATCGATACCCATTGGGTAGATCGCGGTAACTCTCGCGGACATGCTCCTTCCAGATCCGAATGAGCGCGTGCCAACTTACATGCGTACGCGCAAAATGCTCCTTCACCTTGTATTGCTCGAGGGCGCGTAGAGCGAGCTGTCCGAAAGCATAACTACGATCGATATCACCAATCACCGTGGCGAGAATAATGCCGTAAGCTACATATGCGACCGCCGATGTGCCCGAATTGCCGAACTTAACCCTGGCCATTGATCTCATTTTTCCGGCCTGTTTTCCGGGCCAAGATGAGCCGCCG
>DAOMZH010000254.1:0-11935 GCA_035437985.1 Polyangium sp. (in: bacteria)
GTAGACAACGAACCCCCGACGTTCGGCGACGACTTGTGCCATGGAAACGTGAACAGGATCAGGGTCATGGCGCGTGGCGAACTCCGGTTCGAGACGACCGCACCCCCCACAGCGAGCGGCTAATCGTCCTCGTCCGTGAGGTAAATCTCGTCAAGAGCTAACATGCCACCCAGGTCGGAAAGGTCGACCGCGCCCTCATGCAATATCGTGACGTTCCACGGTCCCCCGGGTTCCCGATGATAATGCTCAACGAGATGGGTTGGCTCATCGATGAGCAACAGATGGCGCAAGGTCGGGATTTGATGGTAATGGTCGCGCTTCGCACCGCGATCGTAGTCTCTGGTCGCGGGTGACAGCACCTCGAACAGCAACGTGGGGTTGAGGAGGCACATTCCGTCTGTATGAATCTGCCACCGGCCGCAAGCTGCTCCGCCATCCGCATAGGTGTAGAGGCCCGTTTGGGGGATGTAGATCCGCTGGTCACTATTGAAGCCGCGACATCGACGTCCTCGCAGCATTTGGTGGAGGATACCACTCGTATTGTTCGCAATTTGGTTATGGCTGGGCTTCGCCCCCGCCATCGCAAAGACCTCACCGTTCAGATACTCATGTTTGGTCGCGCTTTCGTTCTCGAATGCCAGAAACTCGGCTTCGGTCCAATGTAGTTGGCGCGCGGCTCCGATCGTCATCGTCGAATGATACCGCGCGATTCGGGACCTTGTCAAATATTGCGATATTGCGACTGGCTGTTCACTCCCGGCACCTACAAAACCCGCCCCTACTCCTCATGCGGCCGGCACATCGGAAGATCCATATTGTCCGGACAATCCTCGGCATCGGGGCCTGCATCAGGTACGGGCGGGTTTGTCTCGGACGCTGGAGAGCACGCATAACATTCATCGCGGGGAAGCGGACGCAGCTCCTCCGCATTCGGGGAACGAGGGTCCGCAGCCACATCCGGGGAAGGTGAGGGGGGGGCGAGCAGCCCGACCGCTCCAAGCAAGAATGCTGCAGCCAGGCCAAACCCCAAGACGAGCCACCGCGCGCGCCCCGGAGCCGCGCTTTTCGCTGGCACAATGGGAATGGGCCGCTGCTGCGGCGCCATCCGAGTCGCCGCCAGCACCTCGGCAAGCGACGGCGGCGGTGGATATCCCCCTGCGCGCGATTGAAAGAAATGCCGCTCCCGCTCGAGCCAGCGCAGCTCCTCTTTGCATTCCGGACAAACCGCAACGTGCGCGGACACGCGCGTTGCCTCGGCTTGCTCGAGTTCGCCGCGAAAGAGTGCTTCGACCGCCTCCATTTGGCAATCATTCATCGCCCGCCTCCTTCGATCTTTTGGATCGCCTCGCGCAACGCTTGACGTGCACGATGGACCTCCACTTTCACCTTGGCTACGCTCCACCCCATTGCGGCCGCGATATCGTCGCAGCTCAGGTCGTGGTCCACCCGCAACAGCAACACCGTGCGGCGATCATGCGAGAGCTCGCCCAGCGCGTCATCCACGAGATGCAATGCCTCGTTGCGAATCGCCTGGTCCTCCGGCGAGCCTCGCGCATCCTCGGCGCCCTGGCTGTCCCACATTTCGAGGCCATTTTCATCGAGCACCCGCCGGCGCCTCCGCCGCGCGCGACGAAACTCCAACGACACATTCCGCGCGATCCCATAGAGCCACGGCGCGGGCCGCTCGGGAGACTCGAGCGTGGGTAATCGTTGAAATGCTCGGACAAACGTCTCTTGCGTAGCGTCGCGCGCCAAACTTGTGTTTCCCAGCATGTCGCATAAAAAGCGATGAATGCTGCGCGCGTAGGCGTGATGCAGGGCCTCGATTGTGACCGGAGTCACCGTGCCTTCTTTCTTGTGTAGTTGTAGATGCGTATTGGGCGCCTTGGTCGTTGTGTCGGTTGCGAGCGTAAGCGCGGTAGCGACAAGAGAGGCGTCCGGGATTGAGGTCACGGCTGTCGAGTGGCCTCATAAGCCCTTTGGTTACAACGGGCGAGCTTTTTTTTGAAGCCCACACATTGAGGCCTGATTTCGCCCATTTCTCCCGCTGCGTGGTCGTCCTTCCAGCATGATCGGGAACGCCGCGCCAATCGTTGACGTACGCGATGATTTCACGTCCCAAGCTCCAGCTCCAATTTGTTCATGATCTGCTTGGCAAGGAGTCGACCACCGTCGAGGGACATATGATTATCGTCAAAAAACAACGCTTTGTTGCCTTTGATCACATAACAATTGTCGCCGCTACAAAAATAATCGGCGGGGTCGATCAATACCACGGAAGATGGAAGTTGTTCCAGCAATTGGGCTGAATTTCGGTACGTTGATTTCCAATCCGAACGAGTCGAACCGACTACATCTTCATGAACGCCCGCGTTCGCCCTGTAGTTCGTCCGGAGATAATCCTTGATATGTTTTTTTGGCAAAGGCGCTTGTAAAACCAAAATCACCTTCTTGTTTGCCGCGATCAAAGCCTTCGCCATGTCTACCAGGGATTTGGTGAACGGACCGTTATCGAGGCAGAAATCGTTCCGGTAGCTCAGAATGACGTATTTGATCTGCTTGGAGCTCGTAATGTTTTCGACGACGCCAGTATGCCAATCATAACATACGCTGGTGCCCAGGAAGTTTTTCAAGCTGGGGTCGACGAGGTAATTGTGCGGGCAGCCGCTTATCGAGTAATGCGCTACGCCTTGATTGTATGGGCGAAGGTCTTCGGCGAGCGCATAGGCAATTTCAGGTGCATGACTATTGCCCACCACGGCGACGGATGGATTCGGAAAGAAGTATTCACACGGACCTTTGCCGACGGACTCGACGATCCGCGACAAATGACACTCGTCACGCTTTGGATTGTTTTCTATCGTCGCCAGCACGGCTTCGTAGGACTTGACGATGGTTCGAAACGTCAATCCATTGAGGCTGTACGTGCTGTACCCGATCAAGCCGACCAGCACCATGGGCGCGACGAGGAAAAAGATTCTGGCCTTGGCGTGTTTTCCCGAGCGTATCGGGCTTTCAATGAACTGGAAAGTAAGCCAGGCAAGAAAAACCGACAGGAGGACGGCTCCGATGCGGACAAATCTGCTTGGAACTTCGCCTCCGACAATCCTGGCGAAGGAAAGCAAGGGCCAGTGCCACAAATAAAGCGGAAAGCTGATGAGCCCGAACCAAACCACAACTTTGTTCGATAAAATATTGCGGTTCATCCACGCTTTGGGGCCAGCCACGATGACGAGCAGCGTCCCCAAGACTGGAACGAGTGCCCATTTGCCCGGAAAGCCCAGCGCGCCATTGATTCGCCAAAAACCATAAGCCAAAAGCAAAAATCCGAGCAACGAAAGAACATTCGCCAACCCTTGGCCGTTCACCGCGGCCTTGTCTTGACGGGTGATTTTTGCTCCGAGTTTCCCATAAAGCGTGAACCATGCCAAACTACTTCCGCACAAAAGCTCCCAAAATCTCGATTGCGGCAAATAAAAGGTCGCTGCTGCATCTTTCTCGATGCCGCGCAGGTTCAACCCGAAGGAGATCGCGCCAATGACAAGCGTCGGCAGGAGTGAGTTCCACCGGATTTTCCAAAAAAACCATAACAAAAACGGCCAAATGATGTAAAATTGCTCCTCGATTCCCAGGCTCCACAAATGCAGCAACGGCTTGGTTTCTGCGGCGTTATCGAAATAACCCGACTCGCGCCACAACACGAAGTTCGAGACGAAACCAGCCCCAGCAGCGATGTGTTTTCCAAGCGCCGCATACTCATCCGCCAGCAGAGAAAACCAGCCCATTGCGTAGCTCGCGACGACGACGATGAGCAATGCTGGGAAAATGCGCTTGACTCGGCGGGCGTAAAACTCCGAAAAACGAAACGTGCCCTTGTCGAGGTTCTCGAAAATGATCGTCGAGATCAAAAAACCCGAGATCACAAAAAATACATCGACCCCAATGAAGCCTCCGCGTACCCGCGATGGGAACGCGTGAAAAGCAACCACCGAAAGCACAGCGACTGCCCGCAAACCATCAATGTCCGGCCGATATTTGGGATGTGCGAGATGCGGTAGCGATGTGGTCATCCAAGGGGGCCTCACGTTAGATCGTCGTTGCCCAACGTGGCTAGAAAAATCGTCGTGCACCGCTGTAGCGCAAGGCTCGGGCGCATGCGTCGCTGCGCTGAGCCCGCCGGACGAGGCTGCACCGCGGTCATTTTTGGGTCACGAACGCCCGAAATTCGCTGCAAACTTTGACTCGATTGCCAAAGGGCTTTAGCACGTTGCGTCAAGCACACCGATTGAGAACGCTTTTGGGTTCTCGAGAAAGCCCCGGATGAACGAAAATTCAACGCTCCCGACCCCGATTGGTTTCGAACCGCATCAAGAAAAACCTCGGCTCCGGGGCGTCATTCACCAATGGTCGGCGGTGGTGGCCTTGGTCGCTGGGGTGGTACTGGTGAGCATGGCTGCCACGGTCAACCATGCTGTGGCTGCTGCAATTTATAGCTTCAGTCTGCTCACGCTTTTTTCGGTGAGCGCGATGTACCATCGAATCAATTGGCGGCCGCCAGCGCGCCTGCTCATGCGTCGTCTCGACCATGCCGCGATATTCGTCCTCATTGCGGGCACGTACACGCCCATGGCTCTCATTGCTTTGGGCCCTGGTGCCGGGACGAACCTTTTCGTGGTTTCGTGGTCTTGTGCCGTCGTGGGCATCATCAAATCGATATTCTGGCCGGGATCGCCGAAATGGGTCACAGCTGCCCTGGCCGTCGTCGCAGGCTGGTGCCTCATACCTTATCTCGGCGCGCTGGGACAAGCACTCGACGGCCTGCAACTTTTCCTGTTTCTCGGCGGGGGCGTTTTGTACACCATCGGCGCCCTCACGTATGCGGCAAAGCGCCCGAATCCCATCGTTGGCGTCTTTGGTTATCACGAGGTTTTTCACGCCTTTACCGTGGTTGCTGCGGCGATGCATTTCGCGGCCATCGTCACGGTCATTCGCGCTATCTAGCGTGTCGACTTCGCCGAGTCGGAGTTTGACACTAGCCACCTGCCCAGCTTCAACGTGTTTGCAGCGCCAATGAACTTGGCGGTGGACATCAATTCATCGGGAATGCCCGTCATCACCTCGGCAGCCGGCCATGATAAACGGACCGATATCGGCGTGCCTACTTCTTTTTGCCAAGTCGCGGGCGCTCGACGCGACGTTCTGGCGTCGTGACCGTTCCGCGTTTGTTGGCTGCTTTTTTGGCGGCAGTTTTTTCCTCTTTCGCCGGGGCGGGCCAGGGCCGAAAGAAGACATCCTTCAACCCCACGAACACCAAGACCCCGGTTTTTAATTCTTTGCCCCGCGTGAGCATGTCGACCAGCGCCTTGTCGGCGACATACTTCTCGATTTGCGTTACTCCATCCGCGACGGCTTTTTCGATAGCCGCAGAGGACGCCTTCGTCTTGACGTATTTGGCTTCGATGATCCACGCATATTTGTTGGCCGAGGAAAAACCACGCAGCCCGAGCAACAAATCGCAATGGCCCTGCGCCATTTCGATTTCGCTCACTACGTTGAACACCTGCGTTTGGCAGAGATACGCCATGAGCATGAGCTTCATGTTTTTCTCGTCGAACTTCATCAGGTCTTTGTTGCTCAGACGGCCGATGACCTGCTTGTGGAACACATCCAAAAGTGGCTGAATGTTTCCTTGATTGGCCATGGCCATGAGCGACGTTTCCACGACACTCACGTCGATGCAGATATGGTCGTTATCAGCCAGCGCCATGGACATGTATTCCCATTGCAACTCGCGCATCACGCGATTCGGAATCACCAGCGTTGGAATGCTCTCGTCGGCAGCGTCGGGACCGAACGTGAGCATTCCCATGTAATAAAAGAGCGATGCGATTTGGGCTTTGGCCATGGGGGCGCGCGTGCCGAATTGTTCCACGAGTCTGCTGGAAATGGATCCATTGGAGAGAACTTCTTCGAGCAATTCCCGCGTACCATTGGCGAGTCCCGTCGCCGCGTTGGCAATGGCATAGAGCCGTCCGTAATCGGTACGGACGTTCAAATCGAGCATTTGATCCGGATAAATGCCCCGCTGCTTGAGCTGCCGCAAGAAATAAAGGACGAGCGTCGAATTGTACATTTTCTCAGAAGCTCGTTTGGCAAATCGGTATCCGTTGTAATGCTCTTCGAGGGTCGCGAGCAGCGTTTGCCGATCCAAGAGGCGCGAATCTTCGACGCGGCTCGATAGATATTGGAGGGTCAAATCGAGCCCTCGTTCCACGTCGGCACGTGAAAACCCCGTCAGACCATCGAAGTCTTCATTTTGCGAGATGTGCGTAATGATGTTGAAGCCGCTCGACAAGTCATCGAGCATGATGGGCGACACGCCGGTCACAAAAAGACGCGCGAGGGTGCTCGTGCTGGTGGCTGCTTTCAGGCTCGCATAAAAACTGCGGACGAACCCGCCGCTACGCACGATGCCGTGGTACGTATCCAAATTGCCATCCGAAAGCAGTCGATTGCCAAAATAGTCGTATTCGTCGATGAGCAGATACACTTGGTGTCCAGCGTTGGCGACCCGGGTAAACAACATCGTTATGATCGCGCCGGTGTCTTCGTTGTCCGACCGAAGGACATCGTGCAATTCGGACAAACTCGGAATCAGCGTGACGTATCGGGCGACGAAGATCTGAACCGCTGCTTTGACCTGCGTGGCAAAACTTGCCCGAATGTCTTCATGCGCGCCCTCGGTGTCGACGGGCGAGAAGTCCAAGGCAAGCACGAGGTATTTGTTTTTCTCGGGCGTGGGGTGCTCGTGGATCCAAAGACCCCCAAAGAGTGCGTCGAACTGATCGGCGAGGGCGATGTCGTAGTAGTTTCTGAGCGTGCTGATCAGGGTTGACTTGCCAAACCGTCGTGGACGCAGGAAGATGACGTACTTGGCATCGACGCTCTCCAGTCGCGGGATGAAATGCGTCTTGTCCACGTAGAAGTAACCTTCTCGGCGAAGGGAGGCAAAATCGCAGTTGGAGTAGGGGATCTTCATGGCTCGACGTGCTCGCGCGGCCACGCTAGCACAAGTTTGGCCGTGCAGGGAAGAAATGAAGTGCACTTCCCATGGATCTACGAAAAGCAAAATCCGATGGTCATTACCTCGTTTTCGACAGCGCCTCCGTAATTTCGCCCCAAGATATCGTGGTTGCGTCCGCAGGATTTCGGTAATCGCTCCACGAACGGACTCCTCGACGTCTCCCGCGGTGTCGACCAAGAAGGCGAGTACATCGGCAAGAGCTGCGAGCGGTTGTTTCCCAGGGTGCACGACGAACGTCTCCAATTCGCGGCTCGCGCGCTTTAATGCCGGGAAAACACCGGCACGTACAAAGGACGATTTGCCTGCTCCCGAGGGGCCCGCAATCGCGATGAGCTGCAGCTGGCGAAGTTTTGCCACCACCACCGCACCCCGCTGTCCCTGCGACAGCCTGATAAACACGCTCTTAGAGCCCCGCCAAAGCACCTCGCAACAAAAGTGCTCCCTTTTTTTGACACGCTCGGGCGCGATCCTCTACGGTGCGCAATTGAATGTGGAATCGGATGCCGAACTAAATATGTCTTACGCACGTTTCGCTCCTTTCGTACCCATTCCGCATGCCCAGGCTCCGCGGCATCGCGTGCTCCTTGCTCTGCTCGTGCTCGGCGGATGCACTACCGTGCCCGCAATGAAGCCTGCGGCGCATCCTTCGGGCGCGTTGCCTTCCAAGGCGCACCCAGTCGCGCAAGACATGGCAGCCAAAGTCGTCGCTGTCCCAGCTCCCCTGCGAAGACTGACCAACGAGGAGTACAACAACACCATCCGCGATCTGCTCGGCGATACCAGCCGACCCGCAGACGCTTTCCCCCCAGATGAAGCCATTGGCGGCTTTGAAAACAACACCATTGCGCCCATCACCCAGGACCTCGTCGAGCGCTACCTCGAGACCGCAGAAGCGCTCGCTGCCCGCGCAATAACGCACATCGATACGCTCGCACCTTGCCCGACAAACTCCAAACCACTCGATTGCGCGCGTGGATTCATAGACGCATTCGGCCGTCGCGCCTACCGCCGACCACTCTTGGATGCCGAGCGCGACGTTCTCCTCGGCCTTTTTGCCGATAAGGAAAAACAAGCCGGTTATGCCCGGGCCATCGAAATGGTCCTCGAAGCGCTCCTCGTCTCCCCGCATTTCCTCTACCGACCCGAGCCAGCCGACGGAAGCCCAAAGGCTCGGCCGCTGACTGGGTACGAGCTCGCGACGCGTTTGTCGTATTTCCTGTGGGCCTCGACGCCTGACGACACGCTGCTCGATTCGGCAGCAGCAGGTAAGCTCGCCACACGGCAGGACGTGGAGCGAGCAGCGCGGCGGATGCTCGCGTCCCCACGCGCGGTCGATGGTTTGCGAAGTTTCCACCGCCAGTGGCTCGAGCTGCGCATGCTCACGACAGCGTCGAAATCGCCCGTGCTTTATCCAGCCTTCACGCCCGAACTCAAGGAGGCGATGGTCGAGGAGACGCTCCGCTTTACCACACACGCGGTGCTTCAGGGAGGCGATACCGTCGCGACGTTGCTCACGTCGAAAAAGACGTTTGTGAATGCCCCGCTCGCCAAGCTTTATGGTGTGCCTGCGCCAAACGGAGCAAGTGCAGATGGCTTCGCACTCGTCGATTTGCCGCCGAATCAGCGCTCGGGCCTCTTGACCCAGGCGGCAGTCATGGCGGTGCTTGCCGGAGCCGAGGACACGTCGCCGATGTTGCGGGGCAAGTTTGTCCGGGAAAAGCTATTATGCGAAAGGATTCGTCCGCCCCCGGCGGGATTGACCATCCTGCCGCCGCCTTTCGATCCGAAGATGACGAAAAAGGAACGATTCAAGCAGCATCGTGCGGATCCCATGTGCGCGTATTGTCACGATACCTTGGATCCGCCGGGTTTTGCCTTCGAGCAATATGATGCAATCGGGGCATTTCGCCTCGTCGAGGGAGAGTTGCCCATTGATGCGACGGGCGAACTTACGGGCACGGACGACGCGAACGGTCCGATAACGGGTGCCGTGGGCCTTGCCGAGCGGCTCAGTGCAAGCAAACAAGTGCGGCGCTGTTTGACGACGCAATGGTTCCGCGCAGCGCTCGGGCGAGTGGAGCGCGCCGAGGACAAGAGTTCCCTCGACGCGTTTTATCAGGCTTTCGCGCGAGCTGGTTTCGACGTGCGCGAGCTCATCGTCGCCATCGTCACGAGCGACGCGTTCCGTCTTGGGGGTTTCGAACACGAAGCAGAGCAGGAGACAGAGCCTTGAGCGCTACGCGTCTTGATCGTCGTCACTTCCTGAAAGCCATGGGTGCAGCGGCTTCGGCGGTGCCGTTCATTCCGCTGCTCGACGCTCACGCCGCTTCGACGCCGCCCAAGCGGATCGTTTTCTTTTTCAGCTCGAACGGCACGATCCACGAAAGCTGGTTGCCCAAGATGGCCGGCAGCAAACTCGAGCTGAGCCCCATCCTTGCGCCGCTCGAAAAGCTCAAATCGAAGGTGCTCGTCATTGACGGGTTGAGCCATAAGGTGATTATCGAGAAAAGCGATCGGGGCGGGCATTCGGCCGGGATGAACACGGCGCTCACGGGGAGGAACAACAAGATCGTCGACCCAGCAGACCCGCTTCACAGCATGGCGACGGGCATTTCGCTTGATCAGTACCTTGCTGGAAAGATCGGCGCGGAAACAAAACTTCGGTCGATCGAGTGTGGGATTCAGGTCGAACCCTATTACGCATCTTTCGCGTCGCTCAGCTACAAAGACCCGCATTCGCCGATCATGCCGGAGAACAGCCCATATCGTGTATTCGATCGGCTTTTTCGCAGCATTCCCGATCCAGGTGCCTCGGACGGCGCCACCACGCAGCAGAGCCTCGAGGATCGCCAGCGGGTGCTCGAATCTGCCTCGAAGGATCTGGAGGCCTTACGAAAACGCTTGCCGGCGGACGATCGCGTCAAAATGGAGGCGCACATCGAGGCGGTACGGGAGGTTGGGCATAGTTTGACGACGGGCGCGGGCATAACGTCTGGACGTGCGTGTCAGAAACCGGAGCTGGGCGCGCCGCTCGATATCGAGAAGAACAGCAATATCCCCGCAATTGGCAAGATGCAGATGGATCTGGTGGCCATGGCGCTCGCGTGCGACCTGACGCGCGTGGCGACGATTCAGTTTGGCAAAGCAGGGGCGAACCATCGATTCACCTGGCTCGGGCGAGAATTCGCGACCGATCCATTGCTCAATTCCTTCTGCCAGGCCCGAGGGTTTCACGCACTCGCACACCGAGAGGCGGATCCGGAATCACGGGCGAAGCTCGTACGAATCAACACGTGGTATGCGGAGCAATTCGCGTACTTTTTGCACAAGCTAGCGTCGATTCCGGAGGGCGGGGGGAGTGTGCTGGATCGAACGGTGGTTGTTTGGGTGAACGAGCTTGGCTCGGGAGGCACGCACGCGCACGACAAGACGCCGTGGGTTTTGGGAGGCAATGCTGGCGGTTTTCTGAAAACGGGCCAGCTCTTGTCGTATCCGGGCGAGCCGCACAACCGGCTGCTCTTGACGCTGTGTCACGCGATGGGCGTCGCGACGGACTCGTTTGGGGATCCGGATTATTGCAAGGCCGGTTCGCTGAGCGGGGCGATAAGGTAACCCCCAACCCCTACGCCTCCCGCGGCCGAATTTCCGTCCCCATTCCAGCCGTAATGAATACAGCCGTAGCTTCTTCGCCTTCTTCGTCATCGAGGTCGGCTGTATGCCAAATTCCCGCCGGATTGATGATCGCTTCCCCTGCATGCAAACGGCTTTTCTCCTGTTTGCCATTGATTTCTTGAATCACCGTCATCGTCCCCTGAATGCACAGCACCAGCTCTTCTCCGTGAGGATGCATTTCCCACGTACCCCAAGACTTGGTAAACTTGTGCATCGTCACCAGCCGCCCTTCGGCGCCATCGCTTGCGCTACCTTCGGCATATCGCTGATACCAGCGCGGCGAGCCCGTGAATTCGTCTTGCAGGACGACTTTTGCGCCCAATCCAAGGTGCACGGGGAACGTGTTTAATCGGAATTTGATGGGTCTATCCATGGGTTTGGCGACACATATCAAAGCCCCGCACCCATGACAAGCCAAACCTGCCGCCAGCTTCTCTTCGATCACCCAGCACTCCACAAACCTCGCGACGCCTCGCAGATCCTGAAACGAATTTGTTGACAGCCCCAAGTCCCCCGAATAACCTCGCCCCATGGCTTCTCGTCTCCAGCGTTGTCCCGCGTGCCGCGTCCATATTTTCGCCGACGCGACCTCGTGCCCGTTTTGTTCGACGCACCTTCCACTCAAGGGAATCATCGCCACCACCGTCGGTGTCGTCACCCTGATCGCCGGAATTGGCTGCGCGTATGGTTGTCCAGACAATGAATGTGTCGGTGGGTTTGGCGGAGCCGCTGGAGCTGGCGGAGCTGGCGGAGAAAGCACCACCGGAAGCACCTCGAGTGGCATGGCCGGCGCTGGCGGTGCATCCATCAATGACGCCGGAACCGATTAATGCACCGACCGTAGCTCGCGTCGCTGCAGCCTCGCGCGGCGCCTCGGGATTGGTTTATGTCGTTTGGGAATTGACCCTTCGCTGCGATCACGCGTGTCATCATTGCGGCAGTCGCGCCGCCCGCGCCCGACCGGACGAACTATCCACGCAAGAAGCGCTCGACGTCGTCGCGCAATTGGCGTCCATGGGCGCGAGCGAAGTGACGCTCATCGGGGGCGAGGCGTATCTCCGCGAGGATTGGGACACGATTGCCCGAGCCATCGTGGACCACGGAATGCGCTGCACCATGACGACAGGTGGTCGGGGCATGACGCCCGAGCGAGCAAGGCGCGCCAAAACCGCAGGAATT
>DAOMZH010000255.1:0-11926 GCA_035437985.1 Polyangium sp. (in: bacteria)
GCGCCCACGGGGTATCATCCGGTCGAACCTGTGCCTCCCACAGCCGATCAAGACGGAGACGGGTTTTCCCCCAACGGAGAACCGGGGCGCATCGATTGCGACGATTCGTCTTCGAATATTCATCCCGGCGCCGAGGATCCGACGGGCGATGGTATCGACCAGAATTGCGACGGCGTGGACGGCATTGCCGGCACGGGCGAACCGGGTCCGACAAACCCAGGCCCGAAGCCTTGATGTTGCCCAAAGCTCAACGTGAAGGCCCCACGCAATTCATGAGCACCGGCGCGTTTTCCGGTTCCAGGTAGCGCGTATCACCACGGTGCACATTGGCCAAAAGGCCCGGCGCATAAAAACGTTCTTCGCACACCTCGAAAGGAAAAACCTTATTGCCAATGCGGCAAATCGGATATTGGCGCGCAGAACAGCTGTCAGCGCCATAAAAGTCGATGTGCCCCGAGGGAACACGCGCATACGCCGCGTCTTGATTCGCAATGCCCCGCAACTCGATACGTTGGGAATCATCACCGAGGCGCTGAAGGTGAATCGAATTGAAGTCCCGATCATCTAGGATCACCGTCTTGTCCCGCTTCGAGTGTCCGCCCCAAAAAACAGCGTTCGCGGGTCCTTCGATGAGCTGCTCGATGCTTCCATTCGGCAGATCCCAGATCGCCGTCACGTTACCCGTTGCCGAATCGAGCGTTCGTCCTGCCAAGCGCACCGCCAGCTTTCTCTGGTCCTCCACATAAGCCAGCGACCAAATCGTTGCAAACCAATTCCCTGGCCCGTGCTCGAACGCCGATGCATTGAATGTATGTAATGGTTTTCCCGTGGCTACGTCCCACAAACGCCCAATGCCATCGGTGGATCCTGATGCAAGCGTGCGGCCATCCGGTGAATACGCGACCGAGGTAACGACATCCCGATGACCCTTCAACAAATGCACCAGCTTGCCGTCGGCGACGTTCCAAATGCCTACGGTTTGATCTCCCGATGCCGACGCCAACAATTTCCCATCCGGCGAATAGCTCGTCGCCCACAGCAAACTCTGGTGCCCTTCGAGTTTATGCGCCAGTTTTCCCGTCTTGCTGTCCCATAAATAAATCGCGTAATCAGGGTACGTACCATACGACATCAATGTTTTGCCATCCGGCGAATAAGCAACCGCCGCGACCGTTCCCGTGTGCCCCTCGAATTTGTCCAGCATTCGCCCGCGCTCGACATCCCACAAACGCACCGTTTTGTCACTCGACCCCGACGCAATGGTTTTTCCGTCGGGCGAATACGCGAGCGCCTGAATACCTTCCGAGTGACCATAAAACGTGTGCCCATATTGGCCCGCCGCTACGTTCCACACCCGCACCGTGCCCTCGAAGAAGCCTGATGCAATCGTCTCCCCATTGGGTGAATATTTGGTCGAATTGTGATAACTCGTGTGTTCCTCCAGCGTGCGCGTCAGCTTCCTTGTAACTGGGCTCCAAAGCCGGACTTTGTGCAATACTCCTAAATGATCGACCCCCACTGCCAGGGTTTGCCCATCCGGCGAATATGCGAGCGCCGTAATGACATCGCTCTTTGTTTGCAAGTCAGCAACGACTTCGTTTGCCGTGGTGTCCCAAAGTTGCACCGTGTCGGAATACCCCAATGCGAGAAACTGGCCGTCCGGAGAATAGGCAATGGCCGTTGTTTTTCCGGGCAATTCGCGCACGAGTTTGCCGTTGCTGGCATTCCAAATTTGCGCCCCCCTCCCATGTCCACCGGTGGCCAGCACCTTGCCATTCGGAGAATACGCAAGAGCCGTCGTCCCCTTCATGAAGCCTTCCAGGACTATAATCTTGGTTTCTTTGTCAATATCCTCGAACTTTACCAAACCCTCGACCGACACCGAGATCCTCTTTTTGCCGTCGAACGAGTACGCGAAGGCCACCGCGGAGCTTTCTTGCGGGGCGATTGCTTGGCCAATGGTCGTCAGCATGAATCCCTTGCTCTCGTCCGCGATGGACATCGACGTCACCGCCTTCCACTCCCCGCGAAATCGCGACTTTTCGCGCCACGTTGAATCGAATGTGGATATCTCGTTGCCATGCGCAACCGAAAGACGCCGCCCATCCTTCGTCCACGCAAGCGCAGAAATCGACCCGCCAAACCCATTCGGCACATCCAGCTGCACATTCGCATGTTGGTCTTTTTCCCCGTCCACGATGGCGCGATCGAAGAGCCGCTGTGCTTCCGCTTTTTGCCCCAGTTTTTTCGCCGCAAACCCCGCCGATAACAACGCCTCGCCATTCGGACGCCAAGCTTCCCACGCCGCGAGGTATTTTTCTTTCGCAACGTGCGGCGCATCCGCGTCGTTCGCCAACGCTTCCAAGTACAGCCGTTTCATGGCCTCCTTCGCTTCACCTTCGCGCGGAAAAACCTTGTCGAGTTTGTCGCATCGTTCCTTGGCGGCCGTCGCGGCAGCTTTGTCCTCGCCAGAGGCCTTGGAATCCGCTTCGATTTGCGCCGCAACCTGACGCGTTTCCTCGTAATGCCCCAGCTCCGCCAATGTCGTCACGAGCGCCGCCCGAGTTTCCGGCGCCGACTTCGGACACAATCGATCCGCTTTTTCGATCAGCTTGACCGTGCGATGCAGCCGGCCTTCTTCGAGAAATGGTTTTACCTTGGCGCGTAGCCCAGCCGCGATGACGCACGGGTCCGGCGCAGGTGCTGCAGGTGCAGACACCTTCGCCACAGGCGCCTCCTTCGTTGTGTTCCCTGACGAACCCGAACACCCGAATGAAACGACGCACGCCATCAGGAGCAGCTGCGTGCAGGCAGGGAATCGAGACGATTGGCGGCGCATGGTCGATGAGACTACGCCAACGCGGCGGAGAAGAGCAACCCCTTGCATGCCGATGGGAATGCGTCGCAAGGTCATGATCG
The DNA here is from genome assembly GCA_035437985.1 of Polyangium sp. (in: bacteria). Classification (GTDB taxonomy): domain Bacteria; phylum Myxococcota_A; class Polyangia; order Polyangiales; family Polyangiaceae; genus Polyangium. Next base: position 2,920 of record DAOMZH010000255.1, read on the forward strand.
CCCGCGACAATGCCACATCTCGTTGGACAGGTCAATCAGATTGCATCAAGACATCTCGCCATTCCATCTCTGATCGGCAAGACGAACTCGCCCTCCGATTCCAATCCCCCGACATCCATTCAACGTCCGGACCTCGACCGCCAAGAACCACTCGACGTTCGGGCCGTTCCTTCAGCAGCAACTCGACGGCCACAGCCCGATCGCCCAATTCGGCACGAAATCGCTTCTTCGTTCGCCCTGTGTGATTGGGCGCGCCGAGGAAATCTTGCGCGTCAGCAAAAAGTTTGAACGTCGCTGGCCCACATGGCACCAGAGCCATCGACCGTTCCGATCATGTTTCACTTGGGTCCAAGAAAGGAGGCGGCCGTGACTGAGGTATCGTTCGCTCATGTTCCCGCGGAAGGTTTTACCGCATTCGGTGTACAACTCGCCAATGATGCTTGGAGCACGATTGACGTTTCTGCTTATTTGGGGGCCAATGGCCGCCTTCTTCAATCTCTCGGGGGCGCACCAGCGTTCGTTTTATTCAAAGCGCAATTGTTACTCGCCGTGACCGAAGTCGTGCATGTCGTGCAATCGACCGCCGGAGCCAAAACTTGTGACGAGGCTTGGGACCGCGCCCAAAAACGTTTTTCCGGATTGATCGCCGTCGGTCGTATGTCCCTGAACGACCGAGAAAAATCAGCCGCCGATCGCCTCCACGCCGCTCTGCTCCTCGGCAAAAGCGGCGAAGGGCAAACTCGGTTGGCTTATCAGCACGAAGTCGATTTTGGACGCAAGCAAATTCGTTTGTCTGCTGAAACTCAGTGCGCCGCCGATATCGCGTTGTTGGGACTCGGAACGGTCATGGCGAGCATTGCATCGACCACCGAAGAGCTGGCGGCCGCCATTGGCCAAGGTCGACCGGATTTGGCCCCCGCAAAGCAACGAAGAGCAGCCGTCGCGAATTGTATTCAAGTGTTTGGCACGGTATACCGTGCAATCGAATGGATCGCCGAACACGGAGATCGAGCGGATCAAGAAATGGCCGTAAACCTGCTCGGTTCATTCAACGATTTGGTCGCCCGGTATCCTGCGCGCGATGCCAAACCAAAGGCGATCCTCAAACCCGCCCCGATCACCGCTGCTGCAGTTACCTGAAATCCACGCTCCAAAACCCAATCCGCGCATCCCACCGCCTTCGCCAACCTCGTTATTTTCCCACGCCCTCGACGTCGCGCGTGTGCACGGGTAGTTGGCTCGTTTGGGGCTTCGTCATCGAGCATCATTTGGCCATTGACGCACCGCCCTTGGCGTGAGCAAATCAAACGTTGGCGCAGTTGCCACTCGCGAGGTGCTCAGTGACTCAAAACAACGAAATGCAAAACGCGATTTCCGACGCGCTGCGGAGCCTCGATGGAATCCTCGACAAAATCCCCGTCGAGAAAGTCACCGCGGACATGCGCGAGCGAATCGTGACTCTTCGCCAACTGCTCGTCGATCAGCGCGAGCCTCGGTTTGCCTTCGTCGGACGGCGTGGGAGCGGCAAGTCGTCGCTGGTGAATGCATTGCTTGGCGAACAGCGGGCGGCCGTTGGCCATGAGACGTCAGCGACGGGTCGTGGCCAATGGTATACGTATTCGACCGAGCGCGGGAGCGTTCGCATTTTGGATACGCGGGGCCTCCAAGAAGGCTCGAAACCCGATTCTCCCGATGAAGCAAGCACGCCCCGTGAAAGCATTTTGCGCGAGCTGAAAACAACGTGCCCGGATGCCGTGTTGTTTTTGGTCAAAGCCAAAGAAGTCGATTCAGCCATCGATACCGACTTATCGGAGGTCGAGAGCATTCTTCGCGCGGTGCAGGCGGATCATGGAGCCGAACTGCCGCTGTTGGGCGTGATTACCAGTTGTGATGAACTCGAACCGAAAAACGTGCGTTTGCACCGGCCAAACGAGCAAGACCCTCGCGATTTGGAGGAAAAACTGGAGCGGGTGCGGGTGGTCGAGCGTCATTTGGAAGAGAAGATAAAGCAACGACCTATGCTGAAAGACCGGCTTTTGTGTACGCTGGGCATTTCAGCATATCAATCCTGGCGGGCGGATGGGAGCCGCCGTGATGACGAACGTTGGCGTATCGAGGCGCTGATTGGAAAGCTGGTGGACGAACTCCCAAAAGAAGCACGAGTCGAGCTCGTACGCGTCTCGAGAATCAAGAACTTGCAAAAAACCCTGGCTAAAACGATTACGCGGCTCGTAGCGGGTTTATGCGCGACGATTGCATTTACGCCGCTCCCGGTAGCGGACATCGTGCCGATTACGTCGATGCAGGTGGGGCTGGTGGCGAGCATTTCGTATGTGGCGGGACGAACGGTGACCTTGAAATCGGCGGGGGAATTTCTGACGGCGATCGGTGCGAATGTAGGAATTGGTTTTGCGGTGCGCGAATTGGCGCGAGCGGCAGCGAAATTGCTTCCCGTTGCCGGTGAATTCGTCTCGTCGGCGATTGCGTATGGAACGACGATGGCCATCGGCGCCGGAGCATCGGCGTATTTCATTGATGAGCTGCCGAATGCGGAGGTGCAAAAGGTTTTTGCAAAAACGCGGGAGGACGAGAAGAAGCGGTACGAGGTCGACGGCAATGAGTCGCTGGATGCGGCGAATCGGGGCTGAGCTGGCCAGGTCGCTGGGTCAACTTCCCACGATTCGAATACGTTTTCCTGAGAACTCGACGTCGCGCTGGTAGAGTTTTTTCTCCCAACGCCCCCCTTTGCGCAGATCGAAGAGGACAAGCCATCCTTCGGACAATCCAAGGCGTTCGAGGTATCCGCCGATTTGTTCGAGCGCATCAGCTTCGGTGCTCTTGTTACGACGTAGTTTGACTTCGATCGCGTGACGGTCGTTCTGCCATTCAATCATCAAATCCAAGGCTCCACGACCCAGACCGTATTCACGCTCGATGCGCCCACCCCCATTGATGACTCGCTGCAAAAACGCCATCAGCATCAGATGCGGGCCCGATTCGCGATAACCAAATCCTTCCACGGCCAAGTGGCCATCCTTGCGCCAAAACTGCTGCCAATCCGTCATCAATTTCGCCATGTCGAGCGAACCGTCTTTCTGGACATACCATACCGGCTCGTTCCAGATTTGCATCTGCCGGTCGTAACTCAACGCGCGTGGAATGACTTCCCGATAAATCGGATTGGCCACTTGATAATGACCTTGCGCCTTTCGAATGAGCCCAAGCCCTAGAACATATGCAAAGTCGTCATGAAGCACGTCGTTAGGAGTCTGCTCCCCCGACAACATCGGATCCAACACGCGACGCACCCGATCTTCACGCAACCTGGCAATCAACGAATCGATATGGGAACGTCGCTCCAAAATGATCGTTTCTTTCGCCGCTTCGACGTGCTCCGCCGTAATCGCCACGCCGCGATCTTCAACATCACGATCCACGATTTGATCGGCCAGCGCATTCGTGAGCCACGGATGCCCTTGACCCAATTCGAATATCTTTGCAGCCGCTTCCGGCAAAAAGATTTGCCCCGTACGGGTCGTGTGTTGCTGGAGAAGTTCCGCCACCTCCGCTTCCGCAAAGGAACCAATCGTCAAGGCTTCGGCCGAGATGTTGAACGGGGAACTCGTGCCCATCCACGCGACAACGCGCCGATCTTCTTCTCGCAGAATGAAATCACGCACTTGGCGCCGTCCCACGAGCACCACACTGGCGGGAAATGGCCGATCAAATCGGTCAAGATACCCTTCGCGCAGTTGCGTCAAAAAGGACACCATCGTTTCTCCAACCAAACAGTCGGCTTCGTCGAAGAAAATCACCCACGGACGATCGCTCTGTTGCGCTAAGTGCGACAACACTGTCGAAAGCGAACGTAAAGGAGCTTGCAACAGAGCGTCGAGTTCGGGTCGTGGTACATCTGGATGAACTCGGCCGCAAACTTCGAGAAATTTGTGGAGGATGGTCCGAAACCCCTTGACAGGATCCGATTGCTCGCGGGCCGTCTCGAGGTCCACCCACATGGCTCTCCAATTGCCTGTCGCATTCAGGTGTTTTTCGAGCCACTTGGCGCTCGTGGTTTTTCCTGTCTGCCAGCCAGCCGTGAGCGTGAAGTATTTGTGATCTTCGATGAGACGCATGACCCGGCCAAGTCGGCGTTCGGGCGGCAGCATGTAGTGGTCGCGAGGGTTACACGGACCGGCTGTGTTGAAACACGGGCGCATGCGCGGCACTCTGCACAACGTTCACATCTCTGTCAACCTTCACGTCTTCAGCTCGAAACGTCGTACGTACGGCGGAGTACCGAAGTGGTGGCGGAAGGCAAGCGGAAATGGCTTCGGAAAATCTACACATGGGTCAGTTGACCGCGCGATCGGCCCTCGGTTTTGTCGTCGCCCACCAGCTCCAGCCCGCAATCCCCATGCGGGACGATCTGCCCACCCCGGATCTGCACGTCCTTCGGCCCTCGGCTGTTCTGCCCACCCCAGATTTGCGATTCGATCTGTGAATCGGCCAACCTGCCCACGTTGATTTTGCAAAAAAAACGACCCTGGTCAGGTCGATCAAACCACAGCGATTTTTGGTTATGCAACCTCGGCCAGACCTACCACGACGTCATGGCGGGCATGACTGGCCCTGGGCTGAATGAGCGAGTGCGGATCGGACAATCGAGTTGATGCACGGTTTTGTTTCCCTGTGCCATTTGCGCCCCAGCGCCTCGGCATCGTCTTTCCATCGTCGACACTGAGCTTCAATACCATAACATGCGCCAGGCGAAACGCTGAACAATCGGCAACGCGCTGCAAATCCCCGCCCCTCGTTCGTCTCGTCCAGCCATCCAATCCTCACGTCGCGTTACCTCGCCAATCCCCACTCCCGAATCGACCCTCGAAGTGCTCGAATCTGCGCTACATGAGTATTGATTTCTCGAAAACCTCCGAGTATTCTTCAGGTCTTCGACATGTTCAGCCATTGCCGCAAGCGTAAATGGGCGTGTCTAGCTGCCGAAACACTTTGTCCACGCAGCGCTACAAGCTGTCGCCGTCATGTAACACAAGTCCCTCAGTCGCGATAAGATTGCCTCGTATTCATACGTGGGCATGTATCGTGCTCCGCCCCAATCAATACTTGCAAAACCCCGGAGTAGCCACGAATGATTCGTCGAAACCACGTATTGTCGATCCTGCCCTTCGCGCTCTTGGCGACAACCAACACCCACGCCAAAGATCTCGAAGCATTTCATGCGTATGCCGAAGCTGCCCCGGCCCCGCGTTCCCCTTCGCCCGGACCATGGTCTGGATTTGTCGCTTCGGTCGATGACAAACGTGGTACACCCACAATTTATTGGGCGAAGCGCGGAAAGCCGTTACCCAAAACGCTCGTGGGAGCGAATGCGGAACAAATAGCTCGGCATCATCTGGCCGAACAAGCCGCTCTTTATGGTTTGACGCCGCAGGCGATTCAAAGCGCGCAGCGCGTGCTCGTGCATGATCCGGGACACGGCGGGACCATCGTCGTGTTCCGTCAATTCCTTGACGGCATCGAAGTCTTACACAGTGATATGAAAGTACTTATCGATGCGCGTGGGCAACTCGTGGCGCTTGCGGGAGCTCTTCATCCTGGGGCGACGACGGGAAGCGCCCAAGCATGGGGCTCGTTCACGCTGGCGGCGGAAGCCGCGGTGACCAAAGCGCTCGCGGATCTTTATGCGGCGAAGGTATCGGTAAGTCTGTTGAATCGTGTGCAAGGGAAACAATCCGGATACGATTTGTTTACGTTGCAGGCGCCGTTCAAAGAGGGGACGTCGGAATATCATTTCGTCGATCCGGCGCGGGTGAAGAAGGTTTTTTATGCGCTGCCCAACGCCTTGGTTCCGGCATATTACGTGGAGGTGCAAGTTTCGGAGCGGACATCGACGTCGCGAGACGGGTACGCGTATGTGATTGCGGCAAACGACGGACGACTCTTGTTGCGGAAAAACCTGACGTCATATGATGCTTTCAATTATCGCGTGTGGGCCGATTCGACCGCGCCGCACACACCGAAAGACGGGCCGCTCGCGGATTATACGCCGCATCCGACGGGAATCCCGGACAATTCGATATCCGGATTCGTAGCGCCATCGCTCGTGTCCATGGAAGGATTCAAAGCGAATCCTCCAGGTATGGTGGATCCATGGCTTCCCGCAGGCGCGACGGTCACGCAGGGCAACAATGTCGATGCATACACCGATCACGTCCCGCCCGATGGGTATACGGCAGGCACGGATCTGCGTGCACCAATAACGGGACCGGGCACCTTCGATTACACGTACGACACGGCGCTCGCGCCGCTCGCCAATATCACGCAATCACATGCGGCCACGACGCAACTGTTTTACACAACGAACTGGCTGCACGATTATTGGTACGACTCGGGCTTTACCGAAGCTGCAGGTAATGCCCAGCAAGACAATTTCGGGCGCGGAGGCATAGCTGGCGATCGCTTGCTCGCGGAAGCCCAAGATGGAGCCATCAATCCGGGACTACGCAACAACTCGAGCATGGACGTGCCCGCGGACGGCGCATCGCCGCGCATGCAGATGTACGTCTGGACGAACACGCAAGCAACGTTCATGGTTAGCGCGCCGCTGAATGCGACGTATGCTGGGGGTAGTGCTTCGTTTGGCGCACAAAACTTCGACACGACGGGGCAACTGGTGCTGGCGAATGATGGGGTATTGGAGCCGCCAACTCCAGCGACGCCGGCGGGGGGTAAATTGACGGATGCGTGCAGTCCGTTACCGCCGACGGTGGCGGGCAAGATTGTGCTTACGGATCGCGGGTATTGCACGAACGTCACGAAAGCGGTGAATGTCCAGAATGCGGGCGGGATTGGGATGATCTTGGCGAACAACACGCCATTTGCGTCTCCGCCGCTGGTTGGAGGTACGAATCCGACGTTGACGATTGGATCGCTCACGACGACGTTCGAGACAGGAAACGCCTTGAAGGCGGCGCTGATGCAAGGTTCGTTGACGGTGCACATGATGGGCGCCACGGGGACCGAACATGACGGGACGATCGACAACGCGATCATTGCGCATGAATGGGGCCATTATCTGCACAATCGCTTGGTGATCACGGGCTCGAACCAAAGTTATGCGCAAAGTGAGGGCTGGGGCGATTTCATTTCGCTGCACATGTCGAGTCGTGCTGGGGACAATTTTGCCACGGGTACATTTGCGTGCGTGCAATATGCAACGTCATTGCTCTTCGACGAAGGGTATTACGGCGTTCGGCGACTGCCTTACACGCGGGACATGGCGAAAAACCCATTCACGTTCAAACACATCTCCAACAATCAAACGCTGCCGCCCATTGCGCTCGGATTTGGCAGTGCGATCAATGCGGCAGTCCATAATTCTGGCGAAATATGGGCCTCGATGATGTGGGACGCGTACACGGCGCTCATCATGTCGGGCAAATATTCGTTCGACCAAGCCAAACGAAAAATGGCCGATTACGTTGTCGGGGGGATGATGATGACCCCCGTGAACCCAACGTACACCGAACAACGGGATGCCATTCTCGCGTATGTCGCGTCCGTGGACATGGCGGATATGGCACTCATGGCTGGTGAATTCGCCAGACGCGGGGCAGGTTCGTGTGCGATATCGCCGGATCGTTTCTCCGCGACGCACAATGGCGTCGTCGAAAGTTACGAAGTAAAGGGACGTCAAGTCATCTCGGCGGTGAAAGTCGACGATAGCGTGCTGAGCTGCGATTCCGATGGAATTCTCGATGGTGGTGAGACGGGCAAAGTCACCATTGAAATCGCCAACGATGGACCTGCGGCGCTCGACGGCACGGTCGTCACGGTCAGGACGAGCAATACCGGCGTGATCTTTCCGAACGGAAATCAGGTCACGATCCCGAATGTGGGGGCATTCCAAACGAGCACGGTGATGATCGATATTGGACTCGCTCCAGGGCAATCGGCATCCAAACGAATCAATTTGGAGGTAACGGCAACCAATGAAAACGGCTGTGTGACGGATGTCGTCAAGCTCGACAATGATCGCCTCGACGTTGACGACGTCGCCAGCAATTCCACCATGGATCTGGTCGATAGCGAAAAGTCGACATGGACGGCCAAGGGTCAACCGGCGACCGGCATTTGGTCACGCCAAAAAGACGTCGAAGGCAATCATGCCTGGTACGGGCTGGATTATGGCTTCACGAGCGACGCGAGCCTCGAAAGTGCGGACATCAATGTCGCGATGAACGGCAATTTCATGGTGTCTTTCGAGCATCGGTATTTGTTCGATGGGAATCGCGATGGTGGCGTCGTGGAAATCACTTCGGATGGAGGACAAACCTGGCAAGACGTGAGTGCCTACGTGAATCCGGGGTATGGTGGGACCATTGTGAATCAACCGAGCAATCCACTTGCGGGACGATCGGGCTACATCAACCAGAATGCCGCCTATCCCGCAATGAATGCGGTGGCGCTCGACTTCGGGAATGCTTTTGCTGGGCGGACGGTGAAACTGCGCTTTCGTCTGGGATCGGACGGGATCATCGGCACGGAAGGATGGAAAATCGACAACATTGGCGTGGTTGGGGCGACAAACCTGCCGTTCTCGAGTCTCGTGGACGACGTAGGTGTCTGCAATGGTGTGCCCAAGGCGATGGCGGGCTTGGATCAAACCGTCATGGTGGGCGACCTGGTCCAGCTGGATGGTTCGGGTAGCACGGACCCGGACGGGGACATGCTCAGCTACACGTGGACGCAGAAGGCGGGGCCCAATGCAACATTGTCGGGCTCGACGACGGCCATGCCGCAATTCGTAGCGCCTGTGGTTACATCGCCAACGGTCCTCAGTTTTTCGCTGAGTGTCAGCGATGGCCAAGGTTCAGCAGGAGATTCCGTGGATGTGATTGTCATGCCCGACCCAGCAATGGGTACAGGTGGGTCGGGCGGAATGGGCGGAATGGGCGGAATGGGCGGAATGGGCGGAATGGGCGGAATG